>DASXER010000096.1:0-32577 GCA_036490015.1 Solirubrobacteraceae bacterium
GTTTGGCGAGTGCGTGCGCGCCGATGCCCGCGCCGACGACGCAGATCACGACCCACACGAGCGCGGCCATCAGCCACGAGACGGCCGATCCGCTCGTCGCCCGCTTGGGCAGCTCGGGCCTCCCTGCCGGCAGGTCGGCGATCTGGATGGGCGTGCCGAGGGGGCCGTCGGCCTCAGGCGCCATGGCGTCAGGCGCCACGGCGTCGGCCGGCTCGGTGTCCGAATGCGGGTTCTCGTGGTCTGACATAGGCGTCTGGTTTGAGGCTGGCCCCCGCGCCTGCTGCTCGTCGGATATCGAGCGCTGAGCCGCCAGTTGCTTGCTTTCTTCGGTCAACTTGGCCGAATGGGTGATCGCGGGGCGGAACCGTGCAGCGACACCTTCACCTGCTGAGGCAAACAGACAGGTCCGATTCCCGCTAGTTTCCGCCCGCGGACCTGTCAGTCTGAGGGCATGTTGATCGACAGCGAGCGACTCTGGCAGGCGGTCGAGGCCGAAGACCCCCGCTTCGACGGCTGGGTCTTCTGCGCCGTCACCTCGACCGGCATCTACTGCCGCCCGAGCTGCCCGGCACGCACGCCCAAACGCGAGAACGTGCGCTTCTACAGCACGGCCGCCGCGGCGCAGGGCGCCGGCTTCAGGGCCTGCAAGCGCTGTCGCCCCGACGTCAGCCCCGGCTCGCCCGAGTGGGACCGGCGCGCCGACCTCGTCGGCCGCGCGATGCGGCTGATCGCCGACGGCGTCGTCGATCGCGAAGGTGTCAGCGGCCTCGCGGGCCGGCTCGGCTACACCGAGCGCCACCTGCACCGCCAGCTCGTCGCGGTCGCCGGGGCGGGCCCGCTCGCGCTCGCTCGCGCGCAGCGAGCGCAGACCGCTCGCGTGTTGCTGGAGACGACCTCGCTGCCGGTCACCCACATCGCGTTCGCCTCAGGCTTCCAGAGCGTGCGCCAGTTCAACGCGACGATCCAGGAGATCTTCGCGCTCGCCCCGCGCGAGCTCAGAACTCGCGCACAGCGCACGGGTCGTCCGCAGGATTCGGGCGCGATTGCGCTGCGCCTGCCGCACCGCGCCCCGATCGACGCCCGCGGGCTGATCGAGTTCCTGTCGGTGCGCGCGGTGCCCGGGGTGGAGGAGGCACTCGCAGACGGCGGCTACCGACGTAGCCTCGACCTGCCCAACGGCGCTGGCGTGGTGGAGCTGCACCCGACGTCTGAGCACATCGACGCGCGCTACTGGCTGGAGGACGTCAGCGACCTGGCGGCCGCGATGCAGCGAACGAGGGCGCTGCTGGACCTCGACTCAGACCCTCAAGCGGTCCGCGACGCCCTCGGCGATGACCCGCTGATCGGCGCGCTCGTCCGAAGCGCACCGGGCCGCAGAGTTCCGGGCCACGTTGACGGCCACGAGCTCGCGATCAGAGCGGTCATCGGCCAACAGGTGTCGGTGGCGGGAGCGGCCACGCTGGCGGGACGCCTCACGAGTCAGTACGGCAGGCCGCTCGACCGGCCGATCGGCAACGTGACCCATCTGTTCCCATCATCCGACGCGCTCGCCAAGCTCGACCCGTCGTCGAAGTTGTCGATGCCGCGTTCCCGCGCACAAGCGATACGCGGCCTCTCACGCGCGGTAGCTGAGGGGCACATTCCCCTCGACATGGGCGTCGACCGCGAGCGCGTGCGCCACGACCTGCTCGCGTTGCCCGGCATCGGCCCGTGGACGGTCGAGTACATCGCGATGCGCGCGCTGCGCGACCCTGACGCGTTCCCGGCCGGCGACCTCGGCGTCAGGCGCGCGCTCGAAGGGCTCGGCCGCGACGGTAGCCAGCGCGAGGCGGAGCGGGTCTCCGCGTCGTGGCGCCCCTACCGCGCCTACGCCCTCCAACACCTTTGGGCCTCTCTGGGCCACGCGAACGACACCACGACGAACATCGACACGAGGAGGCTCGCGGCGGCATGAGCACAGCAACGGCGACGCTTGAAACGACAGCGGCAAAAAACGACACCACGCAGCAGATGCAGACGCTCTACACGCGCCTCGACAGCCCGCTCGGCGAGTTGCTGCTGACCGGGGACGGCACCCGCCTGCAGGGCCTGCACATGCAGGCCGGCAAGACGCGTATGGCCACGAAGAAGGGCTGGCGGGAGGAGCCGGGCGCGTTCGCGACCGTCGCGCAACAGCTTGAGGAGTACTTCCACGGCGAGCGCACGAGCTTCGACGGCCTCGACCTCGACCCGAAAGGCACGCCCTTCCAGGTGCGCGTGTGGGCCGAGCTGCGCCGCATCCCCTACGGCGAGACGATCAGCTACGGCGAGTTGGCCAGGCGCCTCGACCAGCCGTCGGCGTTTCGCGCCGTCGGGCTCGCCAATGGCCGCAACCCGATCGCCGTGATCATCCCCTGCCACCGCGTCATCGGCGCCAACGGCAGCTTGACGGGCTTCGGCGGTGGGCTGCCGAACAAGCGGCTGCTGCTGGAGCTGGAGGCCGCTAGGGCGCAGCCGCGGATGCTGTAAGCGGCTCAGCCCGAAGCGCGCGCTGTCGCTGCCGCTGCCGCTGGCTTGCGAGGGGCACGCCGGCCGGCACCGTTCCTCTTGCCCGGCGGTCGCGCCATCCCCGCTTCGACCCCGTCGAGTAGCTGCGCCAGCCCGTGCTCGAAGCGCTCGGGGCGCGAGATCATGGCCACGATCCGTCGCACGCCTTCGTTCGCGTCGCCGCCGGCGCCGATCTCCTCGTCCTCGAACAGCGCGTTGATGTGGGGGTAGGCGCCGGTGTCGAGTTCGCGCTGGAAGAACTCCAGCGTCTCCGCCGGCCACAGGAAATCGGCGCCGTCCTCCTCGGGCACGAAGTCGATCGTCTCGCGCAGCGTGAAGCCGAACACGTACTCGTCGACGAGGCTCAAAACGTGTAGGCGCTCCTCGACCGGCAAGCCCGCGCTCTCCATCGCCTCCAAAGACTGCTCGAAGTGACGCACGCCGTTCGGCCCGGCGGCGGTATCCGAGACGCGGTCCAGCGTCCACGGGTGGCGTTGGAAGGAGGCGCGCGAGCGCAGCGCGATGCTCGTCATCGCCGCGCGCCACCCCTCGGGTAGCTCGCCCTCCGGGACCAGAACCTCGCCCATGACGGCATCGTGCATCAGCGTCAGCAGCTCGTCCTTGTTGCGTACGTAGTGGTAGAGGGTCATCGTGCCCGCGCCTAGCGCCTGCGCTACTCGGCGCATCGAGACGGCGTCGAAGCCCTCCTCGTCGGCGATCGCCACGGCCACGGAAGCGATCTCGGCTCGCGAATGCGCGGCGCGCCTCGCCCCAGGCTCTTCGCGCAGCCAGATCAGCCCTGGCTGGCCCCCACCGCCCCGTCCGTTTGACATGTCGTACAGTGTACTGCTAATGTTGTAGTACGCTGTACCACAACGACGTACGAGGTACTAACAAAATGCCATTCACCCCAAGCCAAACAACCGATGCGGCGATCGTCAGCGAAGGCCTCGCCAAGCGCTACGGCGAGCAGTGGGCGCTGCGCGACTTCGACCTCGAGGTCCCGGCCGGCTCGGTGCTCGGCCTGCTCGGCCACAACGGCGCCGGCAAGACCACTGCCATCAGGATCATGACGACACTGGCGATGCCGACGGAGGGCCGTGCCCGCGTGGCCGGCTTCGACGTCGTCGAGCAGGCGGGCGAGGTCCGGCGCCGGATCGGACTCACGAGCCAGTCGGCGACCGTCGACGGGCTGATGAGCGCCCGCGCGAACCTGGAGATGATCGGCCGCCTCTACCACCTGCCCCGCGCCGTCGCACGCCAACGCGCCGTCGAGCTGCTCGAACGGCTGAATCTTGCGGATACTCACAATCGCATCGTCAAGGACTTCTCGGGCGGTATGCGTCGCAGGCTCGACCTGGCCGCGAGCCTGGTCGCCGCGCCGCCGGTGCTGTTTCTGGACGAGCCCACAACCGGGCTCGACCCCGAAAGTCGCAACGACCTTTGGGAGCTGTTGCGCGAGCTGATCGCCGAAGGCGCGACGCTGCTGCTGACCACTCAGTACCTGGAGGAGGCCGACCGTCTGAGCGACCGCATCGTGCTGCTCGACAAAGGCCGCATCGCCGCGACCGGCACGCCGGCCGAGCTGAAGGCCGGCTACGGCGGCGAGCGGATCGCGGTCTCGCTCCAGCTCCCGGAGCAACTGGAACCGGCCAAGCGCGCGCTCGCGCCGTTCGCCGAGGCCGAGCCGCGCATCGACACCGACGAGCTGACCGTGACCGCGCCGGTCGCGCTCGACACGCGCCTCGTGGAGGTCGTGCGCGCGCTCGACGATGCGGGCGTCGAGGCCAAGGACGTGCACCGTCGCGAGGCGACGCTGGACGACGTGTTCCTGTCCATCACGCGCGCGGGCGACAAGCACGACAAGCACGACAAGCACGACGAGCAGGAGGTGCCGGTCTCATGAACGCCATCGACGCAACGACCGAGACGCTGCTGGCACAGCCGCAGGCGCCGATCCGCCAGCTCGTTTCAGACAGCGCGGTGATCGCGCGACGCAGCCTGACCCACATCCGCCAGATCCCGGAGAAGCTGATCGACGTGACCGTGCAGCCGCTGATGTTCGTGCTGCTGTTCGCGTTCGTGTTCGGCGGCGTGATCCACATCCCGGGCGGCAGCTATCGCGACTATTTGATCGGCGGCATCCTCGTGCAGACGCTCGGCTTCGGCATCATCGGGCCGGCCACCTCGATGGCCACCGACCTCGGCGAGGGCATCATCGACCGCTTCCGCTCGCTGCCGATGCTGAGGCCCGCGTTCCTGCTCGGCCATCTCGTGGCGGAGCTGGCGGCCTCGATGCTGGCGATCGTCGTGATGGTGATCAGCGGGCTGATCGTCGGCTGGCACATCCAGGGCGACTTGCCGCACGCGATCGCGGCGTTCGGGTTGCTGATCCTGTTGGCGGTGACGATGCTGTGGCTGGGCACGCTGCTCGGCGTGGTGGCGCGCTCGCCGGACGTGGTCACGGGCATCGCCTTCCTGATCATCTTCCCGATGACGTTCATCGCGGCGACGTTCGTGCCGGTCGGCGGGCTCCCGAGCGGCCTGCGCCAGTTCGCCGAATACAACCCGTTCAGCATCTGGTCGGCGGCCGTGCGCCACCTGTTCGGCAACCCGACGGCGACGCCGGCGGGGGCGGCCTGGCCGCTGCAGCATTCGGTGCTGGCCTCGGTGCTTTGGTGCGTCGTGCTGATCGTGGTGCTGGTGCCGACCACGCTGCGCGCTTACCGCTGGCGTACGACCGGTTAGATCGGATCGCGCCGCGTGCGATGCGGCGCCGCGCCGTCGAAACGACGCGCGGGGCGAGATCCCTGCGTTCCTACTAGCCCTCGCTCCGCTCCGCGACCTCGTCACCCGCGCCGGCCATGGCGCGCTCGCGCCCGGTGCGGGCGAGGTAGCCGCCGAGCGCGCTCAGCAACATGCCGATGATCGCTGTGACGACGGCCAGCAGCGGTGGGAAGCTGCCGAGCGAGACCTTGGCGTGCGTGCCGGCGATCGCGTGGGCTATTAGCAGCGCGACGCCGTAGACGAAGCCGCCTACGACGCCACGGTCGGCGCCGCCCCAGCCGTCCTCGTGCTCGAAGCCGGCGATCACGCTGCCGACGGCCACGACCGCGCCGTAGCCCCAGTAGGCGCCGCCCGAGACGCCGACCAGGATGCCGGCGATCGCGCCTGAGACGGCGGGTACGACGCCGCCCAGGACGATCTGGACGGGACGTGGACGGTCCTTCAAAAGCACAGGCGAGTACATCGCATTCCTCTCCCCGAGAAGCGTGTGTCAACCCTACAGCTTCACCTTCTATGTTCATAGGTGCCGATGAACGACCTGCGCCTCTCCGTGCTCGACCAGTCCCCGGTCTCCAGCGGCATGACTTCGGCAGAGGCGCTCTCCAACACGATCGACCTCGCACGCCACACAGAGCGGCTCGGCTATCACCGCTACTGGCTGGCCGAGCACCACGGTGGCCCGATGCTCGCGGGGCCGAGCCCGGAGGCGCTGATCGGACCCGTGGCCGCCGCGACGAGCACGATCCGCGTCGGCAGCGGCGGCGTGATGCTGCCGCACTACTCGCCGTTCAAGGTGGCCGAGACGTTCAGCCTGCTGGCGGGATTGTTCCCGGGGCGGATCGACCTCGGCATCGGCCGCGCCGCCGGCACCGATCCGATGACTACCTTCGCGTTGCAGCGCGACCGCCGTCAGGCCGCGCCCGACGACTTTCCGCAGCAGTTGGCGGAGCTGTTGGCCTACCTGGAGAACCGCCTGCCCGACGGGCATCCGTTCGCGCGCCTGGCCGAGCACCTGCCGGGCAGCCCCGAGCGGCCCGTGCCGTGGCTGCTCGGCTCCTCCTCGCAGAGCGCTTTGTGGGCGGCCGAGGTCGGGCTGCCTTACGCGTTCGCGGACTTCATCAACCCCAACGGGGCGGAGGCGGCGGCGCTTTACCGCGAGAAGTTCGCCGAGCACGAGCACTCCGACCGCCATCCGACGACGGCGGTGGCGGTGTGGGTCATCTGCGCCGAGAGCGACGACGAAGCGCAACGGCTCGCGGCCAGCGGGCGCATGGCCTCGACGCTCTTGCGGCGCGGGGAGCTGATCGCCGTGCCCCCGCCCGAGGAGGCGCTCGCCTGGCTGGAGAGCGACACACAGGCGCCTTCTGCTTCGCGGCCCGGGCGTAGAGCGGTCGTCGGCGGTCCCGAGAAGGTGCGCGAGGGCGTGCTGGAGGTCGTCTCCGACTATGGCGCCGAGGAGGCGATCGTGGTCACGATCACGCACTCGCACGAGGCGCGCAAGCGCAGCTACGAGCTGCTCGCCGAGGCCTTCTCGCCGAGCACGCCGGCCGGCTGAGGAATATGTTCCCGCCATGAGCGCGCATGGCGTCCGTATGGCCACCGAGGCCGATGTCGAGCCACTGTCGAAGATGCTCGCACGTGCCTTCTTGGACGATCCTGTCGCGAGCTGGGCCTGGAGACCGGACGGCCTGCGCCTAGAAGCTCTGGAGCGCTTCCAGGCGACGCGCATCCGCCAGTTGCTCGACGGCGAGGGTGTGTGGACGAGCGACGACCTGTCCTGCGCCGCGCTGTGGGCGGCTCCGGGGCGCTGGCGCGCCTCGCTGGCCGAAACGGCGCAGCTGATCCCGTGCTTCATGCGCCCACGCCTGATCGCGCGCTCGCCGCTGGTCGGGTTCGGCTGGGCGGATTTGGAACGCAAACACCCGGCCAAGCCGCAGCACTGGTATCTGGCCGTGCTCGGCACCGACCCCGCTGCGCAGGGACGAGGCCTCGGCTCGGCCGTGCTCTCGCACATGCTGCGCCAGTGCGACGCGGACGGCATCGGCGCGTTCCTGGAGTCCTCGAAGGAACGCAACATCGACTTCTACGCTCGCCACGGCTTTCGCGTCGTCGACGAGGTTCGCCTCGTGCGCGGCCCGAAGATGTGGAAGATGTGGCGCGACCCGCGCGGCTGAGCGTCAGCCGCGCGCGAGAGCGCTCGGATGCACGACCCGCAGCAACACCTGGCCGGTCGGCGAGTCGCTGCCACCGATCGGCTCTTCGGTCAGCATCACCTCCCGCACCCCGTTCAGGTGCCCAGGGAGATCGACGATGGCGTGGCCGCCGTGCGTGACCGTGAACATGTCGTCGATTGGGCGCGCGTGCTCCTGCGGGCGCAGTAGCCAGACCTCGTAGATCATCTTCGCTCGCGGCTGCGGCATCCCCGACAGCCTCAGTTCGGTGTCACCGCCGGCGGGGCGCAGTGACGCCTGTGCGCCTGGGATCGTGCTGATCACGGCGCCGTCGGGGTGCGAAGCGGAGCCGGTGTCGAGCAGCAACACGGCCACCAGGACGCAGCCGGCGAGCAGCGTGACGAGCGTGAGCGGGGTGCGTCCGGGCGCAGGCAGCCGCCGGCGCATCTTGTGTGACAGCTCGGCAAGTGGCGCCTGATCGTGGCGCACGTTCGCTATGACGCGTCGGCGCAGGGCGCCGGGTGCGCTCGCGTGCTTGCGTCCCTGGCGGTGAAGCGCGTGCCCTCGGCGACGGTCCATCGATCGGTCTACGTACCCCGGTTGGCTATGGATCAACTGCCGCCGCTGGGTCGTGGGATTCGCGACAGGCGAACCGTCGGGGAAGCCCGCGCCGTGTCAATTCTTGGAATTACCTTGGCGGGTTTCGGGCAAAAGAGTTAACGCGAGTGATCCGAACCTGTGATGGGCACGCATACGCCACACAAGCCCGTCCCGGATTCGTTTTGCGACGGGCACCGAGGGTGCCGCGCGCCTCCGCGTGCCACCGAGCAACCAGTGGAGGTACCGCAGATGTCCAGCCCCCCGAACGAGGATCTCGCGCCTCAACCCGTCGGGATCGTCGAGCGACTCGTGCGCGACGATGTCGATCGCAAGCGCTTTCTGAAGATGGCCGGAAGTGCTGGTGCGACCAGTTTCGGTGCGTTCGTGTTGGCCGCCTGTGGCAGCAGTAAGAAAAGCTCTGCCACGACCGCGACGACCAGCTCGACAACCAGCTCGTCGTCTTCGTCAGGCGCGAGCGGCGACATCGCGATCCTCAACTACGCGCTCACACTCGAGTACCTGGAGACCGAGTTCTACGAAAAGGTCGTCGCGGCGAAACTCTTCTCCGGCAAGGTCGGATCGCTGGTGAAGGACTTCGCCGGGCAGGAGCAGACGCACGTCGAAGCGATCGAAGGCACTGTCACGAAGCTCGGCGGCACGCCGGCGTCGAAGCCGGAAGGCAAGTTCCCGATCACGAGCGCCACGCAGGTGGCGGAACTGGCCTACACCGTCGAGAACCTCGGCGCCGCCGCATACCTGGGCCAGGCGGCCAAGATCCAGAGCGCTGACGTGCTCGCCGCGGCGCTCGCGATCCACTCGGTCGAGGCTCGTCACGCGGCCACGCTCGGGACGCTCGTCAAGAAGTCGCTCACTCCCGACGGGGCGTTCGCCAAGCCGGCGGACATGGCGACGGTGCTGGCGGCCGTCAAACCCTTCCTGGCCTAGCCCCGCGACGACAAGGAGATCCACCGAAATGTCAGATATGAACCAACTTCACTCAAACGATCCCGCTCTGGCGGTCCCCGAGTTGGCATCTTGCGAGGTGCAGGGGATGAGCCGCGCGAGCTTCATCCTGCGTGGGGCGCTCGCGGTGGGTGCCTTCTACGGCCTCGGCTCGGTCAGCCCATTCGTGGGGCAGGCTCTGGCGCAGACGGGCGGCGGCGACGTCGAAGTGCTGAACTTCGCGCTCACGCTGGAGTACCTCGAGTCCGACTTCTACAACGTCAAGGGCAAGGGAATCGGTCTCACGGGCCAGGCCAAGGCATACGCCAAGCTGTTCGGCGAACAGGAGGCCGATCACGTCAACGCGCTCGAGTCCGTGATTAAAGGGATGGGCTCCAAGCCCGTCGCCAAGCCGACGTTTTCGTTCCCGGCGACGAGTCAGAGCTCGTTCTTGGCGCTGGCGTCAGTGCTCGAGAACACCGGCGTGGGTGCGTACAACGGTGCTGGTCCCTCGCTGCGCAGCAAGGAAGTGCTCGCCGCCGCGGGCGGCATCGTGCAGGTCGAGGCGCGTCACGCGGCGGCGATCGACCTGTTGATCGGCAAGAGTCCGACGCCGAGCGGCGGCTTCGATGTGCCGCTCAACAAGGAGCAGGTCCTGGCGAAGGCTGGGCCGCTGATCAAGATGTCTTGAGTGTGATCCGTCACCCGTTCGCGTTGTCACACACATCGCGAACGGGGAGCTGATCTCGTATCGGTGGTCGCAAGGTCACCGATCGGACCATCGAGTGATCCGCCCGTTAACAGGTGTCGTAGCCAAAGGTGAAAGGTCGCGCTCGGGGGTGTCGCGGCGGACGACAACCCAATGGAGATGACGATGACCTATCACATGAACCTCGAAGAGGTCGACCGTGACGGAGCCGTCCGCGAAGCCGCCGACGCGGTCTCCGGCGACACGCGGCTGAGCTTCCTGAAGAAGGCCGGCGTTGCCGGTGGAGGACTCGTGAGCGGAGGGGCTGTGCTGTCGATGCTGGCGCCGGGTGCGCTGGCGGCGAGCAACGACGGCAGGCCGCCGAAGTCGTTCGGCAAGGGCGACGTCGGAGTTCTCAACTACGCGCTCACGTTGGAGTACCTGGAGGCGGCGTTCTACAACGGCGCGACCGCCGCGAACATGTCACTCAGCACGCAGGCGGCCGCCTTCCTGAAAGTTGTCACGGCCGATGAGAACGCACACGTCGCGTTCCTGAAGAAACATCTCGGGCACGCCGCCGTGAAACAGCCCGCGTTTGACTTCAAAGGCGCCAACACGAACGTCGAAACGTTCATGATGACCTCGCAGGTGCTCGAGAACACCGGTGTGCACGCCTACTCCGGCCAGGCGCTGAACATCAAGACGCCTGCCTACGTCAAGGCTGCCGTCTCGATCCTCACGGTGGAGGCCCGGCACGCCAGTGTCATCGGCCTGCTCAACGACCCGACAGGCGCCGCGATCGCGCCGAACGGGCCGTTCGACACGCCGCTGCCGGCCAGGGCCGTCCTGAAGGCGGTCAAGGAAACGGGCTTCATCGTCTGACGCCGCCAAGCGGGCGCCAGTGATCCGCTGGCGCCCCCGCGGCGTATAGAAAGACAAGCGACCTGCCTGACCGGTGGGTCCCAACTCCAAGGGGAGCTTTCACATGGGTCTCGACAATCCGATTCACATCGCATTTCTGCTGATCGTGCTGCTGTTGGTCTTCGGCGCCAAGCGGCTGCCTGAGATGGGTCGCTCGCTGGGCAGCGGCATGAAGGGTTTCCGCGACGCGATCAGCGGCGAGGCCGCCCCGAGCGTGCTTGGCGCGGCGCCGGCGGAGCCGGTCGTGGCGAAGGCCGCGGAGCCGGTCGCGACGACGGTCGGGGAGCGGCTTGCGGCATAGGCGATAGGGCGACACGGCCGCCCTCGTCGGGGGGGCGGCCGACAACGGGAAAAAGGGGCGAGGTGCACGATGCACCATGGGGGTTTCGACGACGGCGTGAGACGACACCGCTTGTTGCCCCTGCGCCCAAATCCAACTGTCGCCCTCTGCCGCAAGAATGACAAGCATGTTCAATCCTTTGCGATCACCTGGTGGTGGCAGTTCGGCTGCTCCGCTACGCGTGCTCGCGGACGAGGAGCTCATGCAGCTCGTCTACAGGGGCAACGCCGCCGCGTTCGAGGTGATCTATGACCGCCACGCGGACGCCGCCTTCTCGCTCGCCTTCCGCATGTGCCGTCAACGGGCGCTCGCGGAGGACGTCGTGCAGGAGGCCTTCCTGTCGCTGTGGCGCAGCAACGCGCGCTACGACCGCGGTCGCGGCAGCGTGCGCACCTGGGCGCTGGGCATCGTGCACAACCGCGCGATCGACGCGCTGCGCCGGCGCGCCGTGCGCGACCGGGGGCTCGTGGACGACGAGGGCATCGAGGAGCGCCTACCGGCGCGCGAGCGCACCGAGCTGGAGTTCGCGCGCCGCGACGAGGCCCGTGAAATCCGCGACGCGCTCGAGCAGCTGCCGGTGGAGCAGAGCAAGGTGATCGAGCTGGCTTACTTCGGCGGTCTCACGCACGTCGAGATCGCCTCGATGCTCGACGAGCCGGTGGGAACGATCAAGGGGCGGATGCGTCTGGGCCTGACGAAGATGCGAATGGCCCTCGGAGATCCGGCGGAGGTCGTGCCATGAGCGACGAGCGCCGGCTGGACTCAGAGCTGTGCGGCGACGCCGCCTCCTACGTGCTCGGCGCGATGCCCCAGGACGAGCACCGTGCCTTCGTGGAGCACCTGAAGGGTTGCGTGGTGTGCCGCGAGGAGGTCGCCTCGCTGCAGGTCGTCGTCTCCTCGCTGCCGGCCGCCGTGCCGCAGCTGCCGGCGGGCGCCGATCTCAAGCGTCGCGTGATGGGCGTCGTCGAGCGCGAGGCGCGTGAGCAGCAGGCCGCGCGCGGGATCGGGGCGAGCGAGACGCCGAGGCGGGCTCGCCGGCTGCTGCCGGCTGGCTTGATTTCGTGGCGTCCGGCGCTCGCGGGCGCCGCCGCGCTGGCGGTGATCGCGCTGCTAGCGGTGATCGCCTTCGGCGGCGGGTCCGGAAGCAGTGGTGGAGGCACGCGCGTCTTCCACGCTCAGGTGACGGTGCCGAACGCGAGCGCGGCCGTACGCGTCAGCGGCGGGCACGCGGCGCTCAGCGTCGCCAACATGCCGCAGTCCCCGAGCGGGCACGTCTACGAGCTGTGGATCAAACGCGCCGGTCAGCCGCAGCCGACCGACGTTCTGTTCACGGTCAGCAACGGCGGCGCGGCCACGGTCGGCGTGCCGGGAAGCATCGAGGGCGTCAGCGAGATCCTCGTGACGGCCGAGCCGCTCGGCGGCAGCAAGGCTCCGACGAGCACGCCAGTGATCGTCGCGCCGCTCACTACCTGAGGCGGACAAGGCGTGCCGCCGGGGAGGCTGATGCTCACGTCGTGCGAGGTCCACGAGACCGTCGAGGTGATGTAAGGGCTTTCAGCTCTCGTGCTCGCCGGTGACGTGCAGCTCCTCGTCGCCGGCCAGCACCCGGTCGCCGGCATGAAGCTGGCGACCGCGCCGCGTCTCCGGCTCGCCGTTGACGCTGACCGCGCCGTCGGCGAGCAGCATCTTGGCGTCGCTGCCGCTGTCGGCGACGCCGGCGAGCTTCAAGAGCTGCCCAAGCCTGATCGTCTGCCCGCGGATCGCGATCTCGCGCGCCATCGCCTAACGCCCGGACCTGCGAGCACGCAGCTCGTGCGCAGCCGCCTGATGGTCGACGAGTGGCGCGGGGTAGCCAAGCGCTCTGCGCTCACGGGCGGGCAGCCGCCATGGTTCGTGCACCGCGCGGCCGTCGATCGCTGCCAGCTCTCCCACGTAGCGGCGCACGTAGGTTCCGTCGGGGTCGAAGCGCTTGGCCTGGCGCAGTGGGTTAAGCACGCGGTTGGGGCGAGTGTCGTTGCCGGTGCCGGCGATCCACTGCCAGTTGCCGACGTTGTTGGCGACATCGGCATCGGCGAGCAGCGACGCGAAATGGGCGGCGCCGAGGCGCCAGTCGAGATACAGCGTCTTGGTCAGGAACGAGCCCACGACCAGGCGCGCGCGGTTGTGCATGTAGCCCTCCGCGAGGAGCTGGCGCATACCCGCGTCGACGATCGGGTAGCCCGTCAGTCCCTGCCGCCAAGCCTCGCTCGAACGCGTGTCACGACGCCAGCGATCCCCGCGCGGGCGATAGTCGGCGTGGGGCAGGTCCGGGCGCGCGGCCAACACCTGATGATGGAAGTCGCGCCAGCAGAGCTGGCGTACGAAGTCTTCCGAGCGGCCCTCGGCCCTGGCGCGGACCTCGCTCGCCGACAGGCAGCCGAAGTGCAGATCGGCGCTCAGGTGCGAGGTGGCCGCGCCGGGGAGGTCGTCATGGGTCGATCCGTACTCGTCTATCGGACCCTTGAGCCACTTAGAGAGGCGCCCGCGGGCCTGTCGCTCGCCGCCGGGCTTTCGCTTCAAGGCAGGGGGGTCGTTTGTGAGTGAGCGTAGAGAGGGCAATCTTGTCGCGGGCAGCCCGGCGGGCGAGCGCAGGCTCCGCGGCGCCTTTGCTGGCGGTGTGATTGGGGTTGCTTTCCAGGCTTTCCAGTATGGGCCGAAGACCTTGTAGTGGTCTCCTCCTGTTGGGGTGAGCTGTCCGGGTTTGATGACCCACGGGCCTCCGCGCATCTTTAGCTCTATGCGTTGTTCTTGGCACGCCTGCGCTAGGCGCTGTTGGCGGCGGTTTGCGTATGGGGAGCGGTCCTCGCTCATGTAGATCGTCTTTGCTTTCCAGCGCTGGGCCAGGCGCATCGCCTGCTCTGCGAAATTGCCTTCTCTCACCACCAGGGCGCTGCCTTTTTCTCGCAGCTCGTCGTCCAGGTCTTCGAGGCTCTCCAGGAGGTAGCTGAGACGGTTTGGGCTTGCGCAGCTCCCCTTCAGGAGGTCCTCGTCGAGGATGAAGGCCGGTATTACGGCGTCGGTCTCTTTTGCCGCTGCGGCCAGCGCTGGGTTGTCGTTCACTCGCAGGTCGCGTGTGAAGATCAGCAGTGCTCGGTTCTCTTCGCTCACCCGGCTGTTGGGGTTCCCGTGCCGTTTCGGCTCTCGGACATGTCGGCTCCGGTGGTGGTCGTCATCGCTGCCGCCGCTTCGCCTCCGAGGACGCGGCGGACGAGGCCCGGTACCAGGACTCTGAGCGCGGCGGCCAGCGCGTATGGCTTTGGCACGTAGCGTTCGGGGCGCCTTCCCAGGCCTGCCTCGACTATCGCCTCCGCTGCTCGCTCGGGCGTCGAGACCATGCGCCGTGTCAGACCTCGCTCCGTCAGCTCGGAATGGGGGAAGCCCTCCGTCGCAATGAAGCCGGGGAGCACGAGGCCGACGTGGACTCCGTGCGAGGCCTCCTCCAGCGCTAGCGCGTCCGACCAGCCGGCGAGCGCGAACTTGGAGGCGCTGTAGGCGCCGCTGCCCGCCCGCGACACGCGTCCCGACGTCGATGAGACGTTGACGATCGCCGACGGTGCGCTGGCGCGCAGCATCGGAAGTAGCGCCTCGGTGAGGCGCACCTGGGCGTCGAAGTTGATCTCCATCGTGCGGCGCACGTTCTCGTAGCCGCCGTCGGCGAAGCGCGCCCGCCAGGCGGAACCGGCGTTGTTGACGAGCAGGTCGAGCCGGCCGTGGGCGACCTGCACGTGCTGGCGCACACGCTCGGGAGCGTCCTCGTCGAGCAGGTCGGCGGCGACGTAGGTCGCCGCCCCGGTGGGCAGGCCGAGCGAAGCGGCGAGCGCGGCCAGACGATCCTCACGTCGGGCGACGAGCACGAGCGCGCAATTCGGCTCGCGCGCGAGCCGCTTGGCGGCCGCTTCGCCGATGCCGCTGGAGGCGCCGGTGACCAGGAAGACCCGCCTGCCGTCGATGTTGTCTGACATGTGCTCCTCGCTTTCGTGCCGGCGCCCGGCGCCCGCATGGCCGTCGCCGGCTAGCCTTTCAGATCGGCGGGTATGAGCGCACCGGCATCCAGCGAGTCGATCCCCGAGCGCTCCGCGCGAAAGCAGGAGGCGCTCGAGCTGTTCCGTGGCCTGCCGCGGCGCTACGACATGCTGTCCGCGGCGTTCAGCTTCTGGCAGGACCCGCGCTGGCGCCGCGCCCTGGTCGACGCGCTCGCACCGGGCGACGGCGAGACGATCCTCGACGTGGCGACCGGCACCGGCATGGTCGCCGCCGAGCTGTTGAGCCGCTCGGACTGTCGCGTCGTCGGCATCGACCAGAGCCCGGACATGCTCGGCGGCGCCCGCGCGCGCTTTGCCGCCGCCGGCTACAGCGGCCGCGTCGAGCTGGTCGAAGGCGAAGCGGAGCGCCTGCCATTCGCCGACGCGAGCTTCGACGGCCTCAGCGTCACCTACCTGCTGCGCTACGTCGACGACGTGCCCGCGACGCTCGCCGAGCTGGCGCGCGTCGTGCGCCCCGGCGGGCGCGTCGCCTCGCTCGAGTTCGGCGTGCCCCCGCTCGCCGTCGCGCGCCTCGCGTGGCGCTTCTACACCGCCGTCGGTCTGCCCACGCTGGGCCGGATCGCCTCGCGCGAGTGGGCCGACGTCGGGCGCTTCCTCGGCCCGAGCATCCGCGGCTTTTACGAGCGCCACCCGCTCGACCGGCTGGTGCGCGACTGGGAGGCGGCGGGCATGGAGCACGTCACGGTCAAGCGGATGTCGCTCGGCGGCGGCGTCGTGATGTCGGCGGTGCGGAGCGGCTGAGCAGTGGCGACGGGGGCCCGAGCCGACCGGCCGGCGTTCTACGCGTTCAGCGGCGGTCGCATGGGGGACCTGCTGACGCTTCTGCATCCGCCGTACACCGCCTGGCACCTCAGCTACGTCGCGTTCGGCGCCGCGGTTGCGCCGCACGTGCACGCGAGCCGCGTGCTGTGGGCGCTAGGCGCCTTCGCGCTCGCCGTCGGCGTCGCCGCGCACGCGCTCGACGAGCTGCACGGTCGGCCGTTGCGCACCCGCCTGTCGGAACGCACGCTGATCTCGCTGGCGGTCGTCAGCCTGCTGGTGGCGGTTGCGATCGGCGTCGCCGGCGTGCTCGTCGTCTCGCCGTGGCTCGCGCCGCTGGTGCTCGCCGGCGGCGCGTTCCTACCCGCTTACAACCTGGAGCTGGCCGGTGGGCGCTTCCACACCGACCTGTGGTTCGCGATCGGCTGGGGCGCCTTCCCGGCCTTCACCGGCTATTTCGTCAACTCCGAGCGGATCGCCGTGCCCGGCCTGCTCGTGGCCGTCGGCTGCATGGGCATGAGCGTCGCGCAGCGGCGGCTGAGCACGCCCGCGCGACGGTTGCGCCGGGCAACGCTCGGCGTGCGCGGCGAGTTGGAGCTGCGCGACGGCGAGACGGAACAGCTCACGCTGCCGGCGATGCTCGCGCCGCTCGACGGAGCGCTCGCGGCGCTGTCGCTGACGATGGTGCTGCTGGCTGCCGGGCTGCTGGCGGCGCGGCTCTGACCCGCGATTGCGCCGCTGAGCCAGACCGTCGATCGGCTGGCTTACAGAGACGAAAACCCGTGGTTGACTGACCGCCGGTCATGGACGATCGTCACGACCTGTGGTGAGCGTTGGCACGGACACCTCGGAGGGCGCCTTATGCGCCATGCCCCGCACAGTCGAGTTCGGGCGATCGTTTTTGATCCGCACGAGCTGTACAGAACGGGGGCAGCGTTCGCTATCGGGGGTTGGCCAGAGCTCCAGGTAGTGGCCAGCATCGGCGACTTTGCGACGCTGGTGGCGCTCGATGGCGCGGAAGCTGACGTGCTGGTGGTGGATCCCGGGTCTCGTGTAGACGAGATCGTTGCATGGGCCGAGGGGGGACCTCGCGTGCTCTGTGTCTCCATGGACGCCGCGGGCGAGCGCATCGGTTACGCGCTGGCGCATGGAGTGACCAGCTGGCTGGACAAGTCATGTTCGGGCGAAGAACTATGCAGGGCCGTAGCAGCGACAGCGCGCGGTGAGAACAGGTCGTGTGCGCGGACGCGGGCCTCCCTGGCCCGGGCAACTCGTCGATCGGTCCCTCTGGATCCCGAGTTTCGGTGGCCATCGCCGCGAGAGACAGAGGTCGCTCGACTGATGGCAAAGGGGCTCAGTGCCCCCAAAATCGCGGCTACGCTCTTCCTGAGCACCGCGACCGTCAAGACGCATCAGCAGCACCTCTACGAAAAGCTCCGCGTTCATGACCGGGCGGCTGCTGTTGCCGAAGCGCTGCGACTGAACCTGATCGAGTGAGGTCCGACGCGCGCGCTCTGGGGTCGGCGTGATCAAGCAGAACTTGCGACGAGATGTGCGCCCGGACCGGGGGACACCTCGAGTGCTCCGCGCGGGAGTGGCGTGTTGGGGTCGAGCAGGCCGAGCACCGCGCCGCCGAAGCCGCCGCCGACGAGCCTTGCTCCGCGTGTACCGTCTTGCAGCAGCCGCTCACGGGTTCGCTCGACTGCCGGCGTCGAAACCTCATACAGGTCGCGCAGGCTGCGGTGGGACTCGTTCAGCAGTTCGCCGAGCACGACCAGATCTCCATTTCGCAACGCGGCGATGGCCGCGTCCACGCGCTCGTTCTCGGCGATCACGTGCGCGACGCGGCGATCCAGCGGTGCCGGCAGATCGGCCGCGCGGGTCGGGCCGGCCTCGCGCAGCGACTGGACCCCCAGCAGCTCGCACGCGCGCCGGCACTCGGCGCGGCGCTCGTTGTAGCCGGAGCTGCCGTGGACGTGGCGCTCGCCCGAGTCGGCCAGCACCAGGCGCCAACCATCGAGCGGCAGCGGCACCAGCTCTACCGAAAGCGTCGTGAAGTCGATTCGCACGGCCGCCTCGGCGGCGCCGCACAGCGAGGCGAGCTGGTCGAGCAGGCCCGTTTCGGCGCCCGCCCAGCGGTTCTCGACGCGCGCGCACAACTGCGCCAGCACGACACGATCTGGCGTCTGGAGCCCGGCCAGCTCGATCAGCGCCAGGCAGAGCGCGACCGTCAGCGCCGCCGAGGAGGACAGGCCGGCGCCACGGGCGAGGTCGCCCGCGATCTCCAGCTCGAAGCCCTGCTCAGGCGCGAGGCCGACGGCGGCAAGCTCGGCCACGACGCCGCGCACGTATGCGCGCCAGCCGTCTGCTGGTGCCGGGCCAGCGAGGTCGAACTCGTCGCTCTCGCCGAGGTCCAGCGCGCGGGCGTGCACACGTGTGGAATCAGAGCGCTGCGCCCGTACCGTGATCCCCGCCGCGATCGCGAACGGCAGCGCCAGCCCGCCGTTGTAGTCGGTGTGCTCGCCGATCACGTTCACCCGCCCGGGGGCGAACGCGGCGCTTCGCCGGGGGCTAGACGCCACCCGCTTCGACCTTCGCGCGCAACGCCGCCGCCGCGTCCTCTGGCTGCACGTCGGAGATGAACGTGCCGGCGCCCTGCTCGGAGCCGGCCAGGAACTTCAGCTTCTCGGCCGTGCGCAGCGGCGGGTAGAACTCGATGTGCAGGTGGCCGTCGTCGGGCCGCTTTGCGGGCGCCTGGTGGACCGCCATCACGTACGGGAACGGCCTGTCGAACAGCCGGTCGTAAGCCTGTACGACGCGCTGCAGCGAACGGCCGAGATCGCGCAGCTCGTCCGGCGCGCAGTCGATCAGCGATGCCCGGTGCTCGCGCATCGAGAGATGGACTTCGTAAGGCCACCGAGCCGCAAACGGCACGTAGGCCAAAGCAGCGCTCGTCTCGAGGATCATCCTCTCCCTATCCAAAACCTCCCTATCCATCAGCACGCACTGGGCGCAGCCGCCGAGACGCGCATCCGCGGACAGCTCCAAGCGCGGAACGGGCGGGATGAACGGGTAGCCGTAGATCTGGCCGTGCGGGTGGTGCAACGTGACGCCGACCTCGACGCCCCGGTTTTCGAAGATATAGACGTACTCGACGTCCTCGCGCGCCGACAGCTCGGCGTAGCGGTGGCGCCAAACCGACATCAGATCCTCGACGCGCTCGCTCGGAAGTGTGCCCAGCGACGCGTCGTGCTGGTCGGTGTAGACGACCACCTCGGCCGCGCCGTGCGGCGTCTCGAAGGCCGGAAAACGATTATCGAACACGACGATCTCAAAGGCCTGAAGTGGGATCTCGGTCGGCGGGCCGCCGGGCAGCGTCGGGCATAGCGGGCAGTGGTCGCGGTCGGGCAGGAACGTGCGCTCCTGGCGCTCGATCGCATAGGCGACCTGCTCGCCGCGCAGCTCGTTGAAGCGCAGCGCGCTCATCGTTCGGGCCGCTCGCGCCAGTAGGCGATCAACGCACGGCCGTCGTCTTTGCGCAGCCGCTCGACGGTCAGCTCGCCGGCGTGCTCCTCCGCTTCTGGCTCTAGCGAGCGCTCGTCGGCACGCGGCTGCGGTTTTTCGCTCACGGCGCGAGGGTATACCCAGCACGTGCCGGTTCAGCGTGAGGGCTCGGGGGTGGAGCGTGCGAAAGTCGTTCGCGGCTCGCTCCGGGGAGCGTCACGCGAAAGTGATATTCACTACATGTGCGCCGGTCGCACGGCCCGCGCGACAACATGCGGATGTGAGGAGGCAGGGTATGGCTGACAAGGACATCGCGTTCGAGGCGGTGGAGCGCCTCGACGAGCTCGACGCCGGCACGGCTGACAAACGCTTCGATCGTCGATCCTTCCTGCGGCGCACCGCCCTCACCGGGGTCGCCGCCGGCTCGGTCGGCACGATCCTCAACGCCTGTGGCTCGTCGAGCGGCGGAACCACGAGCGGCGCGGCCAGCGGCGGCGGCGGAGCCGGTGTGTTCGGCGCGAGCAAGAGCTACAAATTCGTGTTCGTCAACCACGTGACGACGAACCCCTTCTTCACCCCAACGCAGTACGGCGCGGCCGACGCCTGCAAGCTGCTGGGCTGCTCCTATCAGTGGACCGGCTCGGAAAACAGCAACGTGGCCCAGATGGTGACCGCCCTGAACACCGCGGTGACCAGCGGCGCCGACGGGATCGCCGTCGCTCTGATCGACCTGCACGCCTTCAACGAGCCCGTCGAAGCGGCGCTCAAAGCCGGCATCCCGGTCGTCGCCTACAACGCCGACGCGGCCGGGAACGCGCGTCTCTCCTACATCGGTCAGGACCTGTTCAAGGCCGGCGAACAGATGGGCGAAAGGATCGTCACGGCGGTCGGCTCCGGCGATGTGGCGCTGTTCATCGCGACGCCTGGCTCGGCCAACCTCCAGCCGCGCATCGAAGGCGCTGAAAAGGCGCTCAAGAGCTCGGGCAAGTCGATCACCTCACACGCCGTCGCCACCGGTGCGGCGGTCGCCCAGGAGCAGCCGGCGATCGAAGCGTATTACCAGAGCCACAACAGCACGAAGGGCATGTACGCGGTCGACGGCGGTAGCACCGAAAGCCTCGCGAAAGTGATGCAGAAGCTCGGGCTGGCTTCGAAGGGCGTCAAGGCGGGCGGCTTCGACCTCACCGAACAGACGCAGAAGCTGCTGCAGGAAGGGAACATCGAATTCACGATCGACCAGCAGCCCTACCTCCAGGGCTTCCTGCCGATCCTGCAGCTCTACATGTACCAGGTGTCGGGAACGCTGAGCGGTCTCGCCGAAACAGACACCGGCCTGAAGTTCCTGGATAAAGAAACGGTGGCGCCGTACGTGAAGACGAAGTCCCGCTACGAGGGTACGTCCACCGCCGTGGCGGCGATCTCCGCCTAGGACACTCACGGAAAAGGCTGAGAGCGGGATCTGATGGCAGGCGCCGAGCAGCCGCCGCCGGCTCAGCAGCCACAGACGGAGGGCAGTCCGAGCCCGGTCGTGCGGGCTCGGAGCGCTCCCTCGCCGCAGCGCGAGCTGCTCTCGCGCCTGGTCGCCTTGCGCGAGGGCAGCATCATCGTCGTGACGATCGTCGTCGCGATCTATTTCGCGGTCAACACGAGCACGTTCTTCACGGGCGCGAACTTCAAGACGCTGCTGCCGTACTTCACGCCGTTCGCGATCATCGGCGCGGGCGAGGTCTTCGTGATGATCCTCGGCGAGATCGACCTGTCGATCGGCGCGATGTACCTGTTCGCGCCGATCGTCTTCTACAAGCTCGACAATGCCGGGCTCGGTCTCGTGCCGAGCATGATCCTGGCGTTGCTGGTCTGCATGGCCGTCGGGGTCGTCAACGGCGTGTTTGTGTCGGTCATGGAAGTGAACTCATTCGTGACGACGCTCGGGATGCTGTTCGTCTTCGAGGGGCTCAGCCTGATCATCTCCCACGGCACACCCGTAGCGACGCCCGGCGCGCAGATCCATCAGACGACGACGCTCGTTCATCACGTCGTCAACGGCCACAACATCGTGCTGCCGGAAAAAATCAACCACATCGGCACGTTCGCGAAAATCTTCGGCGGCGGCGTCTACTCCGAGCTGATCTGGGCCGTCGTGATCGTGATCGTGCTGCAGATCGTTCTGACCTTCACGCGCTGGGGGTTGCACACCGTCGCGGTTGGATCGAACAAGCTCGGTGCGGCCGAGGCCGGCGTGAGGGTGAAGCTGGTCACGATCCGCAACTTCGTGCTCTGTGCGCTGACGGCCGGCCTGACGGGAATCTTCGAGGCGGTCCGCTCGCAGACGATCCAGCCCGACCCCTCCGGCCCCAACAAGATCCTGCTGCTCGCGATCGCGGCGGGCGTGATCGGCGGCACGCTGCTCACAGGCGGCTCGGGTACCGTGGTCGGCGTCTTCATCGGCGCGCTGTTCCTCGGCATCCTCGAAGACGGCCTGATCCTGCAGGGCGTCAACGCGAACTACCTGCTGTTCTACACGGGCCTGGCGATCATCGTCGCGATGACCGCGAACGTCTATGTCGGGCGAGCGCGAAGGGGGCACAGCAGTGGCTGATCCAGCGACCGGTCCTCACAACGTCGTCGGCCCGACACAGGCCGACGACGACGTGCTGCGCGTCGAGCACATCGCCAAGCGCTTCGGCCCGGTCACGGCGCTGAGGGACGTGAACCTGCACCTGCGCAAGGGCGAGGTGCTCGGCCTGCTCGGCGACAACGGCGCGGGCAAGTCGACGCTGATCAAGATCCTGTGTGGCTTCCAGCGCCCCGACGAGGGCCAGATGTTCCTGCATGGAAAGCCGTTTGCGCCGCGCAGCGTCGACGAGGCGAGGTCCGCCGGGATCGAGACCGTCTACCAGGACCTGGCGCTGATCGACGAACTGTCCGTCTACCACAACCTCTTCCTGCGCCGGGAGCGCGTCCGTCGGCCGCTACCGCTGCTGGCGAACCGTCAGATGAAGCGCGAAGCGCGTACGGCTTTGGATGAAATCGGCATCAACATCCCACGCATCGATGTGGCCGTCGCGCGGCTGTCTGGCGGGCAGCGTCAGGCGATCGCGGTCGCGCGCACCGTCAACTCGGACGCGGACATCATCCTGCTCGACGAGCCGCTGGCGGCGATGGGCGCGAAAGAGGGCTCGATGATCCTCGACCTGGTGGCGCGGCTGAAGGCGGAGGGGAAGGTCTCGATCATCATGATCCTCCACAACTACGTGCACGTGCTGCAGGCCTGCGACCGTGTGAGCATGATCCAGGACGGGACGATCGCGCTCGACAAGCCGACCGCCGAGACCTCCGTCGAGGAGCTGACCGACATCGTCGTCAACGAGTACCGCCGCGCGCGCGAGGCGGCGCATCGCGAACAGGCTGTCGGCCAGTAGGCCCGGCCACAGTCGGTCAGTCGGTCAGGAGGCTTTTTTGATGCCTTCGGCGACGAGCCGCTCGACGTAGGGCCCGAACAGCCTCGCCATCGACTCGGCCGTCGCCGACGACGAGCCTTTCGGCAGCGCGGCGTAGCTGATCGCCAGGCGTACGAGGCATTCGCCGAGCAGCTCGGCGTCGACCTTCTCGATCAGCGGCCAGCCGGCGATCATCACCGCCGTGAGGCGCTCGGCGGCGCGCTCGACCAGCGGCGTGCCGTGGGTCGTGAACAGCGCCAGCAGCTCCTCGGCGCCGTCTTCGCGCACGATCGCGCCGACCATCGGGTTCTCCGAAGCGGCCGTCAGGAAGACCTCGAAAGCCGCCGCGAGTGCCGCCGCTGGGTCGTGCAGGCGGGCTTTGACAGCGTCGTCGACGCTCTCCAGGAAGCGTTCCGCCTCGCGCAGCACGAGCACCTGCGCGAACTCCTCGCGCGAGCCGAACTCCTTGTAGAGCGTTTGCCGGCTGACGCCGGCCGCGAGCGCGATGTCGGCCATCGTGATGTCGGCCCAGCGTTGGCTTTCCATCTCGTGGCAGGCGGCGTCCAGCAGCGTGTTGCGCAGCAGCTCGCGCGCTGCGACTGAATAGGGAACACGTTGCGGGGCAGTTGACATTGTCTCGACCGTATCGTCGAGCGAGGACGCGGTCATTCCTCGTCCGGCTCGAAATCGACCTTATCGCGCACTCCGCAGTCCGGGCACGCCCAGTCGTCGGGCACCTCTGCCCAGGCGGTTCCGGCGGGGAAGCCCTCGCGCGGGTGTCCGAGTTGCTCGTCGTAGACGTAGCCGCAGCCGGGGCAGCTGTAGCGGCTCATGCCGGCGCTGCGCCGTGGCCGCCGGAGCCGTCTAGCTTCGCCAGCCGCCGTCCTCGAAGGCCCGGCTTGAGGTTGGCGAGGCCGATGTCGCCCTTGTAGTGCTCGAGGACACGGTGATCCATCATCCGCCGCCAGAGCGGGGGAATCACCGCCAGTACGATCATGCCGGCGTAGCCGGTGGGCAGCTGCGGCGCGTCTTCGACGTGGCGCAGAGCCTGGTAGCGGCGCAGCGGGTTGGCGTGGTGGTCGGAGTGGCGTTGCAGGTGGTAGAGCAGCACGTTCGAGGCCGAGCTGTTGCTGTTCCAGCTGTGCTCGGGTCGCGTGCGCTCGTAGCGGCCGTCGTCGCGGTGCTGGCGCAGCAGGCCGTAGTGCTCCAGGTAGTTGACGACCTCGAGCAGCGAGAAGCCGAGCACGGCTTGGATCAGCAGGTAGGGCAGCACGACGAGGCCGAAGGCGGCCGTCAGCGCGGCGAACAGCACGACCGTCATCGCCCAGGCGGTGAGGATGTCGTTGGCCGGCGTGAACGGCGAGCGCTCCATGCGCGCGAGGCGCACGCGCTCCAGCTCCCAGGCCGACTCGAGGCTGCCGAGCACGGTGCGAGGCAGGAACGAGTAGAAGCTCTCCCCGAGGCGAGAGCTGGCCGGGTCCTCCGGGGTGGCCACGCGCACGTGATGACCGCGGTTGTGCTCGATGAAGAAGTGGCCGTAGCCGCTCTGCGCAAGCGCGACGCGGCTCAGCCAGCGCTCGCTGCTGGCGCGCTTGTGGCCCAGCTCGTGGGCGGTGTTGATCGCCACGCCGCTGACCATCGCGACGGTCGTGGCGAGGCCGATGTCCTCGACGGTCGTGAGCTTGCCGCTCGACCACAGCCAGCAGGCGAGCACGAGACCCGCGTATTGGACCGGCAGGTACAGGTACGTGCACCAGCGGTAGTAGCGGTCCTGCTCGAGCGCCTTGATCACGTCGTCGGGTGGGTTCGTCGAGTCCATCCCGATGATCAGGTCGAGCAGCGGGAAGATGCCGAACACGAGCACCGGGCCGTAGAACCAGAAGGCGCCGACGCCGGTTGCTTCGACGAGACCCCAGGTAATGAACGGCAGCGTGGGGACGACCAGACCGAGCAGCCACGCGTAGCGCTTGGGGTCGCGCCAGTGCGTCGGTGTCGTCGCCGTGGCGTCGCTGGCGGTGCCGTCGGCGGGTGTCGTCGCCGACTGGCCGAGCGGCGTGGTGGAGTCAGTTGGAAGGGTGGTTGGAGCAGCCGACATGGGATGGGCCTCCGGGACGTGGGATCCTCGCCCTCCTCTGCCCGTCTAGTTTACACAAGGCACGGTTGCTGTCAAGCGATTAGACATTAGGAGTGGGAGTGGCCAGCGGCGGGGAGTCCGCTGCAAGGCGCCCTGCACGGAATCCGAGGCAGGTAGAATCCGCTCAGCGCTGGCATCCGCACGCGCGCGCGTAAATCTTTGTTTGTGAGGTCCAGATTTGGCCGCGACATCGGCAATCCGTGACCGCGTGAGCGCCGGCTGGCGCAGGCCGCCGCTGATCGCGGCGCTGGTGGTTTTGATCCTGCTGCTCCTGCTGGTCGTGGGGATGCTGGTCTACGACCACATGCGGCGCGACGTGATCGCCAAGGGCGTGCGGATCGACGGCATCGCCGTCGGCGGGCTGAGTGAATCGGCCGCGCGCACGAAGCTCGAAAGCGACCTGCTCGGTGCGGTCCGCCAGCCGGTGACGGTGCGCGCGGGCAAGCGCAGCTGGACGCTGCCCGCCGCCGACGCGAGCATTCAGGTGGATCTCTCGAACATGCTTCGCCAAGCGGTCGAAGCGAGCCGCAACGGTTCGATCTTCACACGTACGTTCCGCTCGCTGTTCGGTGGCCACGTCGATCGCGACGTCGCTCTGGTCGCCGACTACTCACACCAGGCGGTTCGCAACCTGACCGCGGAAGTGCGTACGGACGTCAACCGCGCGCCGCGCGACGCGACCGTCGAACCGAGCGAAAGCGGCTTGAAAGCGGTGGCCTCGCAGCCGGGCCTGAGCGTCGAAAGCGACAAGTTCGGCGCGCGGGTCGAGAACGCGCTGCTCGCGCGCGGCGCGGCGCGGACGATCCAGGTCCCGACCCATCCCACCAAGCCGGCCGTCACGACCTCCCAGCTGGCGTCCAAGTACCCGGCCTACATCGTCGTCGACCGCTCGGCGTTTCGGCTCATGTACTACTCGCATCTGAAACTCGCCAAGACGTATGAAATCGCCGTCGGGATGCAGGGGCTCGAAACGCCCGCCGGGCTCTACCACATCCAGTGGAAGCAGGTGGACCCTCCGTGGTACGTGCCGAAGAAAGCGTGGGCCGGCTCGCTGGCCGGGACGGTCGTGCCGCCTGGGCCCGCCGACCCGCTGAAGGCGCGCTTCATGTCCTTCGACGGCGGGGCGGGCATCCACGGCATCGACCCGAGCGAGTACTCCTCGATCGGTCACGACGCCTCGCACGGGTGCGTGCGTATGCGCATCCCCGAAGTCATCGACCTGTACGCGAAAACGCCGGTCGGGACGCCCGTCTACATCCTCTGACGCTTGGTGTTAGGAACGCCGGCGCCCGAACGAGCGCGGCCCGTACTCCCGTGAGCCGCGACGCGCTTTGAGCGTGTCGAGGTCGAGCATCAGGCGCTTGAGCAGATTCGTGCCGGGTGCGTGGTTTCGCAGCAGCAGGCCGCGCGGAGCGTGCTCCGGGACCCGCCCCCAGTCTTCCCCGGCCGCCGCCGAGGCGGGGGCGTCGCTGCGCAGCGAGACGCGCCCCGCACCCTTGACCGCGACGAACGTACGGCGGTCGATTGCCTGGTCGGTCTCGGGTGGCACGCCGCATTCGTAGACGCTCGTGAAGCCGGCGTCCATCAGCGCGTTCATAAGCGAGGCGCGCGTGAACCACACGCTGAGCGTGTTGTCTAGAGAGGCCCAGCGCGAGCGCTCGCGCTCGCCGGCCGAGGCACGGGCGCTGTGCTCGATGTACGGGCGGCCGCGATAGACGTGGCTGCCGTCGCGGTAGCTGCGGCTGACGCCCAGGTTCACGTGCGTGTCGAAGATCGCGACGCCGTCGCAGACCTCGGCGATCCGCTCCAGGAAACGGATCGCGTCGGGGAAATCGATGTGGTAGAGCAGGCCGAGACACAGAACCGCATCGAAGGCGCCGTGCTCCTCGCGATTCAGATCGCGCACGTCGCCGCGGACGAGTCGCAGACGGTCCTCGCCGAGGCCTAGCTTGGCGGCGTGCTCGCGCGCCGCCGCGACGTTCGTCTCACGCCCCTCGATACCCAGCGCTTCGGCGCCCTGCAGCGCGAACTCGATCGCGAACTGGCCCTCGTAGCAGGCGAGATCCAGCACGCGCAGCTGATCGAGCGGCCGCGGCGCCAAGTCGGACACGATCTGCACGATGCGGCGAAGCCTCTGGTCCCCTGCAGGGAGCCCGCCCGCCTGCGCCTCGTTCGCCACGGCGCTGCTCAGGAGTGGCCGTTTTGACGGCGCGAGGCGATGAATTCTTCGTTCTGGCGACGCTCGCCGCGTACCTGGACCGCGATGTAGACGATGATCACGTTGACGACCACGCCGATACCGCCGAAGGTGGCGATCAGGCCCACGTCCTTGCTGACGGCTGCGCTGGCGAGCTGAAGCATCTGCCCGGCAGCCTACCAACGGACCGGGCGTCAGTGTCGTAGCCTTCAGCAGACCGTCCCAGAGCCGCGCTGGCTTCGGGTGGGCGCCAGGAGAGGTGCCGGAGCGGTTGAACGGGCGCGACTGGAAATCGCGTAACGGGGGAAACCTCGTTCGAGGGTTCGAATCCCTCCCTCTCCGTCCGCCAGGTACTCCCAGGACCGGGGAGTGTCCCAAGCCTCAGGCATGCTTGGCTGGTGCCCGATGTCGTCAGCCAGCTGCTCGCTACAGAGGCTGCTCTGGACAAGCTCGGAGCCCGTGGAATCACGGTTGTCGAGGCTGAGCAGACGATCTGGAATCTCCATGTGATTGTCAAGAATCGCCGCGGTCGCCTGGAGCGACGTCAGCCGAGCACGCGCAGGCTGCTGGTCGGGCGGAGTGACGCCAGTAGGGTTCTCACGCTTGTGATCGAGGAGACGATCGAGCCGACTACCTGGCTGTTGATCACGGGGTGGGATGCGACTCCAGCCGAGCGTATGCTGTTGGGGAAATCATGAGTCGCCCAGCCCCCGATCCGTTGCCAGGAGACTTCGACGAGGAGTTGGATGCTCTCGATCTTGATGACGTGCAGGTTGTGGGCGCTTCCCACGACCGACGTCTTGTCGTGCAGTTCACGCTCGATGGGGACGATGCGGCAGCGCTCCAGAAGATCGCCCGCAGTCAAGGAGAGAAGCCAGGTGCGATCGTCAGGTCACTGATCCGGGCTGCTTCGGATCGCGCGGCTTAAGTCCCGCCCCTCTCCGTTTTCACTGGCAGCCGCTCAGCCAATGAATGCCGTCATGCGGATCGAGACGAGCAGGCCAGGCGGTTCGGCCCCCAACTTGGCGACGTAGCGAGCCGGCGGGTCTGACGGGAACCAGCGCGCGTACTCGTCGTTGAGTCCATCGAAGTCGGCGGGATCCGTCAGCAGCACGCCGACCTCGATGACGTCGCCCAAGTCAGCGCCGCCGGCTTTGAGAATCGCTTGGCAGTTGGTCAGCGCTTGCCGTGTCTGGTCTTGGATTGTCGAGCCGGCGAGGCTGCCCGTGGCTGGGTCGACGCCTACGATCCCCGAAAGGATCAGATGGGGTCCGGCCCGAACTCCCTGGCTGAACAGCGGCGAACCCGGTGCGTTCTCAGTCCTGACGATCTGCCGTGGCATAGGGCTCTCCTACTCCTCTCGCGGGTGCTCGGCCAGGATGCCAGTTCCGCCACGCGCTCGCAAAGGTCGGCTTGGAGCTGGCGTTACGGTGAGTCGTCGCTCTCCTCCGTCGCCGGGTTTTGTGCAGGTTGCTCGAGCTCGGATAAGCCCATTAAGCGAAGCGGCTCGATTTCAACGATGGCAGCTCCCGCGACGTCGACGTTGCTGGTTAGCTACGCGGTCCTGTGTTCGATCCCCTCACCGACCCCGAGTTTTTCGCGCAGGTTCGTATTGATGATGAGCTTGGGACGGTGGTATGGCCCAATGGCGCCGACCTCGACCCGCTTGTCTTGCACGGCGACTTCGAGCCGGCGTCGCGCCTCGCGCATCACTAACGGCAAGCTCGCAGCTACGGCTGAGGTCGGTTTTGGTTGGCGGTGTGGAGGTCGCCCGACGATCGGGCACGTGTGTCCGCCGTCTTCGCCTGCGTGCCCCCGGGAGGAAGCATTCCAATCGCAATGAGTCTTTCTTACGTGGTCTCTCTCGACTCCCAGCAGCCCAGCCACCCCGGTGCACTACCGCCGGACCAGTCCTCCGCCGGCCACGGTGACCGGACCGGCCCCGACTCCCACGACCCGAAGGGGCTCGGGCCCTGGCGAGTGTTCAAGCGACTGACGCAGTTCGGTTTCCCTCGGCGCTTCCCGATCGTGCAGTTCCCGAATGCGCCGCTGATCGTGGCGTTCGTCGCCGGTGAGGTCGCCAAACACACACATGGGTCAGGACACGCCTACGCGATGTCGATCTCCTTCCTCGCGCTGGTCATCTGGGCCTACTTGGAGCTCACCGACGGCGTCAACTGGTTCCGTCGGCTATTGGGCATCGGGTATTCGATCTCGACGGTCGTTCATCTCGCGATGGCGCTGCACCGCTAGAGGCCAGACGACCACCGCGACCCTTCGGCGATTGCCCGAAACCCTCGGGGTGAGACGCTCCCGCGCGCATAGGACTCCTCAGACTCGCCGATCGCGCACGATCTCTTCGCCGGCAAGGTCGGGCGTGGGGGCCGGGTGCGTAGACTGCGGCCCGTGAGCTTGATTGATCCGTCTTCGACCCTATGTCTCATCTCATGAGCCCCAACGGGCTGCGCGACGCCGTCATATGCGAACCGCTGCGCACGCCGGTCGGTCGCTTTGGGGGCATGTTCCGCGACCTGCCGGCGGCGACGCTCGCCGCGACCGTGATCGGTGCCCTCGTCGAGCGCACGGGGCTCGAGGGGGCGCAGATCGACGACGTGGTCATGGGCCAGTGCTATCCGAACGGCGAGGCGCCGGCGATCGGTCGTGTCGCCGCGCTCGACGCGGGGCTGGGAATCGAGGTGCCGGGCCTGCAGATCGACCGTCGCTGCGGCTCCGCGCTGCAAGCGGTGCTCCACGGCTGTATGCAAGTCCAGACGGGAGCCGCCGATCTCATCCTCGCCGGCGGCGTCGAGAGCATGAGCCAGGTCGAGCTGTACTCGACCGGTATCCGTTGGGGCGTCGGCCACAACGGAGTCAAGCTCGAGGACCGGCTGGTGCGCTCGCGCTCGTCGGCCGGCGGGGAGAAACATCCCGTGCCGGGCGGCATGCTCGAGACCGCCGAGAATCTGCGCCGCGAATATGCCATCCCGCGTACGGAGCAGGACGAGTTGGCGCTGCGCTCACACCAACTCGCGGTAGCCGCGCAGGAGGATGGCCGCTTCGCCGAGGAGATCGTGAGGGTGCTGGTCAAGGACGAGCTGATCGACCGCGACGAGCATCCGCGCGCCGACGCGAGCCTCGAGAAGCTCAGCACGCTTCGTCCGGTGCTCGGCCGCTCGGACGCCGAGGCCACGGTCACCGCCGGCAACGCCAGTGGTCAGAACGACGGCGCGGCGATCTGCATCGTCACTCACCCGGGGCGCGCGAAGGAGCTCGGTCTGCGCCCGCTCGGTCGCTTGGTCTCGTGGGCCGTCGCCGGCGTGGCACCGGAGACGATGGGGATCGGTCCCGTGCCCGCGACTAAAGCGGCGCTCGCGCGCGCCGGCCTCGGTTTCGAGGATCTCGGCCTGATCGAGCTGAACGAGGCGTTCGCCGCCCAGGTACTTGCGGTGCTGCGTGAGTGGAAGCTGCCCGATGGTCTCGAGCGCGTCAACGTCAACGGCTCGGGCGTCTCGCTCGGGCACCCCGTCGGCGCCACCGGCGCGCGGATCCTCGCGACGCTGCTGCGCGAGATGGACCGTCGCGAGGTCCGTTACGGCCTCGAGACGATGTGCATCGGCGGGGGGCAGGGTCTGGCCGCGATCTTCGAGCGCACGGCGGCCGGCTAGACTTGCGCACGCTGCGCCCGTAGCTCAGCTGGATAGAGCGTCGGTCTACGGAACCGAAGGTCAGAGGTTCGAATCCTCTCGGGCGCGTGTCGGACTCACTGCTTGCCAAGCACGAGCGAAAGGGCTGAGCGGCTCCGCGATCGACGCGGTTCCCTCGTCCGTAGGCGCGATCGCGACCCTAGCCCTTGCCGGGCTGCAACTGCTTGCGATGCAGCTCGCTTGCGACCAGCGCCGGCAGTTCCCCGAGCGCCTTCTCCTCTTCCGCCTGGGTGATCTGGTGCTCTGAGAGGAGCGCGTGCAGCCGCGCTTCGCGAACCGCCAGGATCGCTTTCGTCAGCCCCGGGATGGACTTGCCAGACGCGGCGTCGGCTTCGGTCAGCTGCGCGAGCGTCTTCCCCTGTTGCAGTCGCGTGTGCAGTTCGCGGCTCGTAACGCCGAGATATTGGGACGCGGCGCGCAGGTCGCGTTCGAGCGCAGGGGCGGCCTTGACGCGCTCGACGATGTAGGTGATCCGTTCGCGATAGTGCGCCAGGCGCGCTCGTTCGACGCTCGCGGGCAGTCCCAGTTTCTTCAGCTTGCTCGCGCGCGCGGCGACCATCGCGTCGATCAGCCCGGCCGCGGACTTGCCCGGCGTGGCGTCGGCGACCTGCCCGAGGCTGCTCCCGGTCTTGGTCCGGCGGCTCAACTTGCTCGGGCTGACGCCGAGGTAGCTGGAGGCGAGCGCGGTCCGTGACGGGGTCGAGGTGCCACCGCCGGTACCGCCACCGCCGGTACTGCCGCCACCGGTTGTCGTCCCGCCACCTGACGCGCCGTCGGTTTTGAGGACGCGTGGCGCGCCGCCGTGCCGGTGCCCGCCGCCGCCGCTGACGGCGATCACGATGCCGACGACGATCGCGGCCACCGCGACGCTCAGCATCACCCACCGCTTGCCAGTGGCTCCCATCAGATCCTCTCGCTTGCCATTACGCAACCACTTCGATCATTCCGGATAAGGGTCCCACGAATCGCTAAGGTCGGTCTAAGCGCTGACAACCCCTGAAACTGGCTGTCTGGCCAGTGTAAACGGCCCTTTGTTACGGGCTCGTTTCGCGCCCAATTTTCCTGGCCTCCATGGTATGCTCGCGCATCGGCTTAGGGGGCGGAGGGTAGAGGGGACCCCGCTGCCGTGGACGGAGAGCGAGCTTAGTCCCTTCCAGCGAGAGCAAGGAGTTCGGAGAATGAGAAGCGTCAGGACCATAGTTGGCCTTGTCGCTCTGGTGTGTGCGATGTTTGCATTCGCCAGTGTGGCATCGGCCAAAAAAACGCCGACGGAAAAACCTTTCTTCGGTGAATTCGTCGCGAGCCGCGTGAGTGGCCCGATCAACGAAGCCAACCCCGCCCACTTCTCGGGCGCCGGCGAAGTCGACGAACTCACGAACATCGGCGGTTTCAAACTGCAGGAATGCTCGATGAAGGCCAAAGGCAACGTCACGCAAGAACGCTCGACGACTTTCTTCGCGAGCCTTGCGATCAAGTGCAGCACGTTCCTGACGCCCGAAGGCGAAGGCAAAACGAAAATCAAGAAGACCGTGAAGTTCCACCTCGGAGTCGAGTTCAAAGCGAACCACTCGGCCGAAGTGGGTCAGCCGAACGAAGGCGAATTCAACATCGTTGAAGGCAGCGGTGCGATCTCCAAGATCAGCTCGACCAAGTGCAAAGTCGAAATCCCGGCTCAGGCCGTGCCGATCAAGGCCGGTCAGGACCCCGAAGAATTCTCTGAATTCGAATCGGTGCCGGAAATCACAACGGAAGAAGAAGAAGTCGAAGGCGGCAAGCTCAAAA
>DASXER010000111.1:0-6391 GCA_036490015.1 Solirubrobacteraceae bacterium
CCGTCGTGGAGGTCGCGCTCGATGCGACGCAACTCGCTCTCCTGCACGTCGATGGCGCCGGCGCGAGTCGTCTCGAGCTTGGCGATGCGCGCGGTGAGCGCGCTCGAGCCGCGCGCGCCGAGCAGGGCGTGGGCGGCAACCAGCGCCGCAAGCCCGGCGATCGGCCACACGGGCCAGAACACGGGGTGCGGCGTGATCGCCCAGACAACGACGAGGAAGCAGGCGAGCACGGCGGCGATTCCGCCGCTGATCGCGACCGCGCCGCTGTCGCCCCAATGTCGCGGCAGGCGCGAGCGCTTCGCGAGCGCGACGAGCCAGGCGTGGACGGCCAGGAGCGCAGCGGAGGGCAGGATCAGCCACTCCGGCAAGAAGTAGTTCGAGGTGAGCGCCCAGAGCACGGTGGCAAGGCTCCAGAGGGCGAGCGCGACCGCGCCGTGGATCGCCAGCCAACGCGGCGAGAAGGCGGCACGTAATCCCCGACACGGCGGAGGGTCGGCCGGCAGCAACCTGCCGGCCGACCAGCCGAATAGCGATGCGAACGGCCGCGCCGCAAGCACGGTGAGGGGAAGCAGCACGAGCCCGAGTCCCACCGCGGGCAGTGCCTGCAGCGCCGTGTGCGGATGCCAGAAGCCGAGGTCGGCCCCGCCGTGCGAGTAGGGCACCCACACGGGCGCGAAGATCGCTCCGACCTCGCTTGCGAGCACGGCGACGAACGTCACTCCGAGTGGGAAGCCGATCGCCCAGCGGAGCGTCAGGAACGCCTGGGCCCGCCAGAAGCCGGCGCCGAGCCGCGTGCGAAAACGCGCCCAGAACCCGGCCACGTCCCCCACCGCGCGCGGCGCCCGTGCGTCTGCCCCGAGCAGCTCGCGCGCCATCGACGCCTCGATCGCAGCCATGCCCCGCGTGAGGGCCGCCGTCGCAATGAGCGCCGGCACGACGAGCGGCGTGAACGCGACGGACGCGCAGGTGACCCAGACGCCGACGAGCACGGCGAACCACACGGTCCCAAGCGGGATGGCGCTGACCAGGTAGAGCAAGCTGCGGTAGGTCGAGCCGTCGGCGAGGAGCGGTCTACGAGTTGGCATCTGAGCTCACCCCTGCCGCAGCATCGCCGCCACACCGGCGCAACGTCATCGTGGTGGCCGCCAACGCGACACCGTCCAATGTCCCAGCGCATTTCACAGTCGAATTGTTCACCGATCCTCCTTCCGAGTTTGCGATGCGCCAAGGCTCGTGCCGGCGCGGCGCGCACGCAATGGAGGACGCGGGCATGTGAGGGTGGGGCCTGCTGGTGTTCTCGGCACCCCCTGCGCCGTACCTGAGGGCGGGCAGGGGCACTGCTCGCGCGGGTCGAAGCCGGCATGCGAGGGGATCGCGCGCGGCCGCATACCCCGCTTCGCTCCCGGCAACGTCCTCCGGGGGACAGGCTGGCGCCTAGGAGGCGGAAGGCTCGAAGTCGCTGTCGACTTCGGCGAAGGCGAGCGGAGCGGCGAAGGTCTGTGCGCCGGTCCACGAGGCGAAGGCGCGCGGCTCCTCATCAACGGCAGGGCGCAGCAGCGGCGGCGCGAGCGCGACGCCCTCGCTGCTACCCGCGTACAGCACCCGCTCCCAGTCGGCGCCGATCATCGCGCTGCTCGCAGCCGGGTTCGGCGTGCGCCGGGCGGGCCGCTTGGGCGGCGCGTCCACGGGCTTGTAGAGGAGCGCGACCAGGTTGACCCAGATGTCGACGAGTGAATTGCGAACTCCGATGTAGGCGAGGATCGCGTACACGGCAAGGACGGCGTTGACGGCGGCGAAGGCCGCGTCGCCCCAGCGGTGCAGAACGTAGGCGTGGTATGCCGTGTAGGCCGCGAGCGCGACTATCGCGTAGGGCAGCACGACGAACGGCAGGCCGGCCGTGGTGCGCTGGCGCACCTTCGGCGTGCGGCGGAAGCGGCCCTTGCTGCCTGTCAGCCCCTGCACGATCGAGGACGCGCACCCGGACAGGTTGACGGGGAGCAGCAGCAGGTTGAAGGCGTAGATGCGCACCGTGTCGAGCGCCTTGTAGCCGCAGTAGCGCAGATCGAGGGCCATGGTCAGGAAGTACGGCGCCGCGATGAGCATCACGAGCGGGCTCAGCTGCGCGCCATTGGCGTGGTAGGCGAGCAGGACGAGCAGCGACAGCGAGCTCCAGAAGATCGACGCCATGTAGTTGACGCGGAGCACGATCTCCCCGAGCGTCGTGCGCTCGCCGCGGGCGCGGCGCTGACGAACGAGGTTCAAGAGCTTAGGCACGATCAGCAGGCCGCCGTTGGCCCAGCGCTGGCGCTGGATGCACAGCGACCCGAAGTCCGGCGGCGTCGCGCTGTAGCTCAGGCGCTCCGGATAGTTGAGCAGCGCCCAGCCGTGGGTCGCGAGGTCGATGCTCGACTCGGTGTCCTCGATCACGGTTCGATCCTGGATGTAGCGGCGGATCGGCCAGTCGCCCTGGTACTCGATCTGGACGACCTCGTCCAGTGCGCGCTTGCGAAGGACAGCGTTGGCGCCGACCCAGAACGTCGCGTCGTGGAAGGTCATCCCCTGGTGGACGATGTGCTGGAGGTCGGTCGTCGCCCCGGCGATGCGCTCAAGGCGCGTGCGCGCGCCCGGGAAGGCGCTGTAGGGCGTCTGCGCGACGCCAACGCGCGAGTTCTCGGCCTGCTCGAGGGCGAGCACGAGGCGCTCGCAGTACTCGGGCAGGATCACGCTGTCGGCGTCAAGCGTCAGGACATAGACGGAGTCGGGGACGATGAGATCGGCAGCGCCGTTGGTCGGGGTGAGCGTGCGCCCGATCGGCGAGTCGACCGTGCGGTAGCGCCCGCCGATCAGCCCGATGTAGCTGCTCAGGTTCATCGCCTTGTTGGCCTCGTGCGAGAGCGAGGCGTACTGCTTGCGCTCGAAGCTCGTGATCGACGCCGTGAACGTCCAGGCGAGACGGCGGTAGAGATGAGCGACGCGGTCGCGCGGCAGGCGCGCGCTCGCATCTGCGGCGCCGCTTCGAAGGGCCGAGGCGGTGAGCGTGAGGTCGCGTGCGAGGCCTCCGAGCACGTGCCGCTTGAAGAACTCGTCCATGTTGTCGTTGACCTCGTGGGCGCCGGCGAGTTCGGCGACCCAGTGCGCGCCGTGCTGGTACTCGCTGGCGAGCTCGAGGAGCTCCTCAGGCGTCGCGTGCGGCCCGCCGGGCGTGGCGGCGAAGCGGTCGGCGGCGAGGGTGAAGCGCGCACTCGGCGCCGCGAGCATCGCCTCGATCTCGCCCGGCAGCGCCCGCGCCGCGGCAAGCAGGCGGTAGGGCCCGGCGTAGCGGGGCTCCGGCGGATCGTCGATGAGCAGCACGACGCGGATGTCGGGGTAGGCCTGAAGGGCCGCCGACAAGAGCGTCATGCGAATCACGCGCTCGTCCTCCTGGTAGGAGGGGACGATCGTGGTCAGCGTCGGCTGGCGCGCGGCGAAGAACTCATCGAGCGTGGCGCGAGCCGCGCGGCGGTGCGTGCGGATGCGGTAGTAGAAGCCGAGCCGAGCCATCATGTACGCGAGCGCCGAAAGGGCGAGCAGCGTCACGAGGATCGCGAACGCAACCGTCTGCACGGTGCCTCCGGCGCTCTTGGTGTAGCGCGAGAAATGCGTCGCCGTCGTGACGATGAAGGCCAGCCACGCGATCGCGCCAAGCGCCACGGCCAGGCGGCCGAGACTCACGATGCGCTCGTCGGCAGGCCGCGGCACGGCCGGCATCGGATCGCCGTGGCGGTCCGCGCCCCACTCGCGTCCGGTGATCTTGCGGATCACGACGACGGCTCCCCGGGGAGGGTGAAGAGCGGCTGCCACGGCGACGAGGAGCTCGCGGGCAGAACCGTCTGCGGCGTCGAGCCCTCCGAGTACCACTTGGCCTGGAAGGGCAAGCCGCCAAAGAGGACGCGGGCGCCGGCGCGGTAAACCCCGGCTGACAGCCACTTCTGGGTCACGCCGCTGGCGAGCATCACCGGCTTCTGGGGGTGCTCACCGGGCAGGACGGGACCGAGCAGCAGCCACGGACTGGGGACTCCATTAGACCCCGGCGTGTCCGGAGCAGATCCCTCGCTGTACCACAGCGCCTGGTAGACGGCGTGGTGCCAGACGACCTTGTAGCCACCGGGATAGGCGGCCGTCGCCTGCCAGATCGGATACGGGCTCTTGGCGGGGTTGTCCGGCGTGGTCGACGGGGGGGCCCAGGCCGGAGCCGTGGCGGCACCGCTCGCCGTGACCGTTCCCGGCAGTTCCAGGAAGACGTGCGTGAACTCGAGCGTCGTCTGCTTGACGCCGCTGCAGGTCGTCGAGAGGACGCCCACCGCCACGAAGGCTCCGCCACACTCGCTGTCGCGGTTGAGCGACCACATCGAGACCTGCGCGATGCCGTTGGAGTTGACGAAGGCCTCGAGTCCGCGGGCGTCGGCCAAGGTGAACGTCTCCCCGGCGACGTCGTTGCGCCCGATCATCACCGTCACGCCCAGCCGCTCCCAGGCCTGGGTCGAGGAATGCGCGACGCGGGCGCTCTGAAGCTGGGAGTTGGCGTGCTCGAGTGAGCTCTCGACGGTCGCGAGCATGCGCGCACCGCCGTGGGGCGCGGGCTCGTAGTCCATCGCCAGCACGTTCACGCCCTTCAACTTGACCCCGGCTGCGACCATCGCGCGAACGGCGCCAAGACCGGCGCCGGTGAGACCGCTGGGGCTGACGGGAACGGTCAGCCAGACGTTCAGGTGCTTGCCGTGGCGGGCGAACTGCTGCTGAACGAGGGCGACGGCCTCGGCACGGCGCGTGTTCGCCGCAGCGTCGGCCAGCGTGTCGCCCTCGATGTCGAAGTCGGCGTCGGTGGCGGAGTAGCGCGTCAGCACACCGCGATAGGCGGCGGCGAGCTGCGCGACGCTTTCGCAGCCGACCGCGAGCTCGGAGTTGGTCGCGCCCCCGAAGGAGATGACCGCCACGCCGCCCTGCTCGCGGACCTGGTTGATCCGCTGGTCGAGATTCATCGCGGTCTCAGCCTGCGTCGGGGTGTAGGCGGCTCCCCAGCTCGGCGAGCACGGGTGAGACGGCTGCGCGACGACGAAGCCGAGCACGACGCGCTGGACCGGGTTGACGGTCGGGTTCTGGAAGGGGTAGGTCGGCGTCAGGGTGACGTCGACGTAGGGCGCGAAGCGTGGCGTCGAGCCGCGGGTGCCCTTGACGGCCTGGTGGCCGACGGCATACGTGGCGCTGCCGGCGATGCCGACGATCACGGCCAGCGCGATCAGGACGCGGACGAAGGACAGCCGCGGCGGCGGAGGGTTCTCGGGCAGGTCCGTGACCTGCCGGAAGGACGGTAGCCCGGGGCTGGGAGTGCTCATATAACTGGGGAAGCTGTCGGGACAGGCGTCATCTGACCTGCAGGACATTAGGATCGGGTGACATCACCTCGTGGGTGCATCCCTGACGAGACATGGGGTGGTTATGCACCCCATCTCACTGGGGTGACGCGTCCCCGGCGCGGCCCATGCGTGGATCACCCGGGCGCGCGTGGGATCCTTGCCTGGTGTTCGAGCGCTTCACCGAGCGTGCCAGGCAGGTGGTCGTCATGGCGCAGGTGGAGGCGCGCGAGCTTTCTCACACCTCCATCGGCACCGAACACATCCTGTTGGGACTGCTACGCGTCGAGGAGGGCCTCGCCGCGCGCGTGCTCGAGAGCCTCGGTCTCACCGTCGAGCGCGTCCGTGGACAGGTGGTGCGGATCGTCGGCATGGGTGATGAGATGCCTGTGGGGCAGATCCCGTTCACGTCCCGTGCCAAGAAGGTGCTCGAACTGGCGCTGCGCGAGGCGCTCAGCCTCGGTCACAACCACATCGGCAGCGAGCACATCCTGCTCGCGCTGGTGCGCGCCGAGGAGAGTGTCGCCACGCGCATCCTGCTCGACTTCGACGCCGACGCGGAGAAGGTCCGCAACGAGCTCATCCGCCTGCTGTCCGGGCCGAGTGGACGCGTTCGCCCCCACGAGGGGGGCCCTGGGAGCGTCGAGTTCGACGAGCCCGCGCAGTTGGCGATCGAGCTGGCGAAGCGGGAGGCCGCGAGCCTCGGCCACGAACACGTCGGCACCGAGCACCTACTGCTCGGGTTGCAGCTTTCGGGCCAGGGCCTTGCGGCCTCGGTGCTGCAGGAGCTCGGGGTCACCATCGAGCGCGCCCGCCCGCTGCTCCTCACGATCGCCGGCGCCAGCGAGCAACGCCCCTCCGCTGACACGGCGCTGACACCCTCCGCGCAGAAGGTCATCGAAGGCGCGAGGCGGGAGGCGGTCGAACACGGAGCGCTCGCCGCCGGGACCGAGCACATCCTCCTCAGCCTCGTACGCGACTTCGAGGGTGTGCTGGGACGC
>DASXER010000115.1:0-5982 GCA_036490015.1 Solirubrobacteraceae bacterium
TCCACCTCGATCCGCTCGTGCCCGGCAACAGCTTCTACCTGCTGTGGATGATCCTCGGGTTCCTGATCGTCTCGAGCGTGCTGATCGTGAGCCTGGGCCGGCTCGGCGACATCTACGGCCGGGTTCGGATCTACAACCTCGGATTCGTCATCTACACCGCGGCCTCGCTGGTCCTGACCGTGGACTGGCTGAACGGACGCGAGGGTGCGACGTTCCTGATCGTCTGGCGGATCGTGCAGGGGATCGGCGCGGCCTGCCTGCTGGCCAACTCGGCGGCGATCCTGACCGATGCGTTCCCGGCCAACCAGCGCGGGATGGCGCTCGGCATCAACAACATCGTCGGCGTCAGCGGCATGTTCGTCGGGCTCGTGCTGGGCGGCTTGCTCGCGCCGATCGACTGGCGGCTCGTGTTCCTGATCTCCGTCCCGGTCGGGCTGTTCGGGACGGTATGGGCCTACATGAAGCTCGAGGAGCGCAGCACGCCGAAACGGGCCAAGGTCGACTGGTGGGGCAATCTCACGTTCGCTCTGGGCCTAGTGCTGATCATGGTTTCGGTCACCTATGGCATTCGTCCCTATGGGAGCCACGCCACGGGCTGGGGTAGTCCGCGCGTGCTCGCATTGCTGGGCGCCGGCGCCGCCTGCCTCCTCGCCTTCGCATTGGTCGAGCGCCGCGTCTCCGAGCCGATGTTCAAGCTGCCCCTGTTCCGCATCCGCGCCTTCACGTTCGGCACGCTCTCGACGTTCCTATCAGCCGTCTCACGTGGCGGACTGATGTTCATGCTGATCATCTGGTTGCAAGGCATCTGGCTACCGCTGCACGGCTACGACTTCACCGAAACCCCACTCTGGGCCGGGATCTACATGCTCCCGCTGACGCTTGGGATGCTCGCCGCCGGGCCGACCTCGGGTTACCTGTCAGATCGTTTCGGCGCCCGCTGGTTCGCGACCGGCGGGATGCTCGCCGCGGCGGTTAGCTTCTTCTTGCTGACGCTGCTGCCGACCGACTTCCCCTTCCCCGTGTTCGCCGCCGTGCTCGCGCTGACGGGCATCTCGATGGGCATGTTCGCCTCGCCGAACCGCGCGGCGGTCATGAACAGCCTGCCGCCGGGCGACCGCGGCGCCGGCGGCGGCATGAACCAGACCTTCCAGAACTCGGCCCAGGTGCTCTCGATCGGGATCTTCTTCACGCTCATGATCCTCGGCCTCGCGACGCGCCTCCCACAGACGATGGCCGCCGGGCTGCACGCCCACGGCGTCTCGACCGCCACCGCTCAGCGCGTGGGGCACCAGCCGCCCGTGTCGATCCTGTTCGCGGCTTTCCTCGGTTACAACCCGATCCAGCACCTGCTCGGGGCGCACACCTTGGCGTCGTTGTCGGCCGCCAACCGCACCGCCCTCACCGGCCACGGCTTCTTCCCGCAACTGATCTCGTCGCCGTTCCGCGATGGCCTGCACGAGGCTTTCCTATTCGCGATCGTGGCATGTCTCGTCGCTGCGGCGGCCTCGCTGATGCGTGGTGGCACGTACCACCACGTCGAGCCGAGCGAGACGGTAGACCCGCTCGTGCTAACGCTCCCGGGCGAGGTCGAACAGGCACGACGCGAAGCCGGCTGACGCAGCTGCCAGGGGCATCGTGCCGCCGGTCTGGCTTCAGGGGCTGGTTTCCGGCGCTTCTTCTTCGCGTTGGAGCTTGCGTTCTTCGACGCGTTGCCTGCGGGCTTCCCGTTTTTGCAGCAGTTCTTCTTCGGTCTTCGGCGTTTTCGAGCCGCCCCCTGGTCGTTCTTTGCGCGCCATGCGCCGTTCTTCTTCGGTCATGTGACCTTCGCCGCTGCCGACGGCGGCTTCGCGTTCCACGCGCTGTTGTTCGTTTTCGCGCTTGCGTTCGTTGCGCGCCGCACGACGGCGTTCCGCGTTTTCGGCCAGTGTGCCCTTCGAGCTGCTGACGCCGCGCGCCCGCACGATCGCTTCGCCTTCGCCTTCGGCACGCGCTTTGCCGCCGAGTTCGCCGGCTTCTCCGGCCCCGATGCCGGGCCCTGGCCGTTCGCGATCCGCATCCGGGCGCCGTTCACGACCGGCGCCGCGTTGGATGGACGCGCGGCCTCCTTGACCGCGACGCGAATAGCCGTGCCCCCTGCCGGAAGCTCCTCCGCCTTCTTTGCGCACAGAACTCCCGACGTCCGCCACCGCACCGCCTAGCGATACGGGTGCGACGACGGCGCTGCTCGCTCCGCCATGAAGGCGATGGCGATGGGCTTCGGGGACGTCCAGCATCGACACACCGACACCCGCGCTCGCCCCGAGCGCGACGACGGCGGCAGCCGCCTTGACGACGAGCGCTTTCGCACCTCCGCCCGCGATCTCCGCGGCGGCGGCAGCGGCCGCGGAAGTCCCGACGACAGCACCGCCGGCGTAGCTATCGGGGTCTGAGGCGACGATGCCCAGCGCCTGCTCGATGACGCGATATTTGAGCGCGAGCGCCGGGACGATCGGCGCCAACGCACCGAACTGGCGTCGCTGGCGGCTGACAGCATCCACGTACTCCCGACAGCCGGCGCACGCGCGCACGTGGCGGCGCAGGCGACCGCGCAGCAGCGCCGCGCCACGTGCACTCGACAGCTCTTCCCTGATCTCGTGACAGTCAGCTTCACGCGCTTGGCGCTCCGAGGTGAGGTTGGCGCGCGCTTGGTAGATGTAGGCCTTGACCTGCGCGGCGCGCACGCCCAGCACCGCCCCGATCTCGCTCTGGCTGAGATCGTTGACCTCCGCGAGCACGAGCGCGGTGCGCTGGCGCTCTGGGAGCCTGCGCAGACCTTCGAGCATCTCGCGCATCTCCTCGCGCAGCTCGCTGTGCCTGACCGGGTCGCCCGAGACCGCCAGCTCGCCGTTCAGCTCGACGACGGGACGCCTACGGCGCAGGATCGTCAGGCACTCGTTGCGCGCAATCGTGAACAGCCACGGTCTGAGCGCGACCGATCGACGGCTCGAAAGCAGCGCGCGATAGGCCGAGGCATAGGTCGCCTGGAGCGCGTCCTCGGCGTCCTGACGCGAGCCGAGCATGTAGATGCAAAAGGCCAGGAGTTCGCGTGAATGGCGGTCGTACAGGGCTTCGAACGCGGCCGCTACGCCTCTGCGGACCAGCGCGACGAGCCGCTCGTCGGAGGCCAGCCGCAAGCGCACGCGCGAGCCAGAGATGTCAAGTCGGCTGCGGTTGGCCACCAGATGCTCCCCTGCCCCACTTTCCCTATGCGCCGGCGGCGCGATACCTGAGTAAACCTACTCTTCCCGGTACCCCGCCCGCAAGCCGTAAGTCACGTATCGTTTCTTTTTCGCATTCCCCCAACCTGCGTGCGACAGCCGCGTTACGACTGTTGTCGGCAGCTCGCTCAACGCATGCCGAAGGCCTCGCCCCACCGTGGCTGGACTGTGGTGGGGCGAGGCCGATTCGCGTGCCTGGAGCGCCTGGGGAGCCAGGCGCTCCAGTGGGGCCTAGACCGACAGCGTGCCTGTGAACGTCCCCTTGTTCACCTTCTTGGCCTTCTTCTTGCCTACCGAAGCGCCACAGCTCGAGCCTCCCGTGTAGCTCTCGGAGACGCTGCCGCCGATCGCCGCGCCCGCGAAGGGGCCGCTTTCGATCGATCCGCCAAGGCTTGTGCCCGGAGCTTCCGTCAGCGGCATCGAGAACGTGCCCATCGAGTTCCCCTGGCCCTTCGGGGTCCACTTGAGCACGATGTTCGAGTCGGCGGCCGCCGCGCCGGCACTCGTCAGCGTCGCGCATGTCACCGCTTCAGCCGTCTTGTAATGCGCCTCGTACTTACCTGACGTAACGCTGCTTTCTTCCCCTGAGCAATTCTTGAGCGTGCCCTTGATGGTCACGGTCTGTACCTGCGCGACGCTGCTCAGCCCCGGCGAGAGCTTGATCGTGCCGCTGGTTTCACAGCCAGCGGTTGCGGCGCTCGCCGACGCCGTGGTGGCAGAGATCGCTGCACACAACACGACCAGCGCCATGATGACCTTACGCACCTGAACTCCCTCGGTTGGTTTTTATGAACTCCGTGGTCGACCACGGCCTAGCCATAGAAACGTGAGCCCCGAGGGAAGGTTGGACGCTCTGCAGATTAGTTCACATTGGGAGTGAATGTATTAACTCCAGACATGGTTAAAGGTTGGAGAGAGACAGAAGCTGCCCGCGTAGCGCCGCTCTGCGAGGATGCGCGACCATGAGCTACCGCGAAGGCCAGACCGCGCTGGTGCTGCCTGTAGCCGAGGCGGATCGTGTCCTCGACCATTGGCGCACCCGCTACGACCCATCCGCCGCCGGCGGGATGCCGGCACACATCAAGGTGATGGCGCCATATCTCGATGCCTCACAGATCGGCCCGCAGGAGCACGACACGCTCAGCCAGCTGTTCGCCGGTCACCCCGCGATGACGATCGAGTTCCGCGCGTTCGGCACCTTCCCGGCGGTCCTCTACCTCGACCCGTTTCCGCACGAGCCAATCCGCGAACTGATCGACACGGTCGGCGCAAACTGGCCTGGCACTCCATCGTCCGACGGCGAGCTCGACGTCGCGATTCCACATTTGACGATCGCCGCAGGCATCGACACGGTCACGGCCACCATGATCGAAGGCGATCTGGCCGAGCGCCTGCCCGTGCGAGCGAAGCTGGAGCGGGCCGCGCTGATGGGCTTCGACGGCTTGCGCTGGCGCGAGTTGGCGTCGTTCGCGTTGGCAAGCTGAGTGGGTAGTGCCGTTCGGCCGTCCGGCACGCGTGGGCCGGAACGCTAGATTGCCGCCTCGCCTCGGTAGCACGAGGCGTTTCACGTTCGACGCCGAGGCGCTAGGGCTGAGCGACTGGCAGCGGCAGGTCGAGACCGGCCTCGGTCGAGACGAGGATCGCGCCCTCACCCGTCGCGTAGGCCTCCTCGCCGTGCTGTACGACATCCATGCCGAGCGCCTCCTCGTGTTCACTCGCACGTAGCGGCGTGAACAGCGCGATCAGGCGCAGCAGCAGGAACGTAGCCCCGAAGGCGTATGCCGGTCCGGCGAACCCCGCGATCGCCTGGCGCACGAACTGATGCGCGTTGCCGTAGAACAAGCCGTTGGACACGCCGTTCCACGAGACCTGCGCGACGAGGCCGAGGAACAGGATCCCAACGAAGCCGGCGGTGCCGTGTGCGGCGAGTACGTCGAGCGTCTCGTCGACACGCGTGCGCGGACGCCACACGATGATGAAGTAGCTCGGCAGCGCGGCGAACGCTCCGAGCGCCATCGCCCACGCCGGGCTGATGTAGCCGCCAGCCGGCGTGATCGCCACGCAGCCGACGATGATCGCGGTGGCGGCGCCGATCGCCGTCACGCGCCGTTCGCGCCACAGGTCGAGCAGGAACCAGACGAACAGCGTGCAGGCCGGCGCCAGCAGCGTGTTCGTGAACGCGAGCACGCTCGCGTGACCGGCCGAGAAGCCGCTACCGCCGTTGAAGCCGAACCAACCGAACCACAGGATTCCGGCGCCGAGCAGCACGTAGACGGCGTTGTGCGGCAGCAGCGCCTGGCGCCCGTAGTCCTTGCGCGCGCCGACGACGAGCGCGGCGGCCAGCGCCGAGAAGCCGGAGCCCATCTCCACCGGTACGCCGCCCGCGAAGTCGAGCGTGCCGTGCGCCTGCAGCCAGCCCCCACCGAACGCCCAGTGTGCGAGCACCGCGTAGACGAGCACCGACCACAGAGCCGAGAACACCAGCAACGGCACAAAGCGCATCCGCTCCACCACCGCTCCCGAGACGAGCGCGACGGTGACGATGCAGAAGGTCGCCTGGAAGGCGAAGAAGACGAGTTGCGGGATGTCCGTGCCGGCGCGCGGCGCGAAGGCGACGTTGTGCATCAGCGCGTTACCGAAGCCGCCGATGAAGCCGTCGCCCTTGGAGAACGCGAACGAATACCCGACCAGCGCCCACATGATCGTCGCGACAGCGAGGGCCGCG
>DASXER010000155.1:0-17364 GCA_036490015.1 Solirubrobacteraceae bacterium
CGGGAAGGCCATGTCCGGGGCGCCGATCATGAGCGGGATGACGAAGTTCCCGAGGCCCGCGAAGACAGGGATGATGAACAGGAAGATCAGCAGCGAGGCGTGGACTGAGAACAGGCCGTTGTAGGTGTTCGCGCTGACGAAGTGCGAGCCGGGCTGGGCGAGTTGGGCGCGCATCAGCATCGCCATCAGGCCGCCGATCAACAGGAAGACGAACGAGTTGACCGTGTACTGGATGCCGATCACCTTGTGATCGGTGTTGATGCGGAAGTAGTCGCGCCAGCTGTAGGCGCCGTGGCCGGAGTGGTCCTCGGGGCGGGTCGGTTTGCCGGCGGCCCAGTAGAACCAGTAGTCGAAGCCGCCGAGGCCGACCAAGAAGCCGAGCGGGGCGGCGATCAGCGAGACGGTCACGATCGCTTCCCAGGCCAGGAAGTGGTGGAACGTGTCGTGGCCGGTGGCCATGCGAACGATCCACGTCAGGCCGGTGGCGAGGGCCACGCCGATCAGGATGCCGAGCCCCCCACGGGGAAATCCGGGTGCTTTGAGGCGGGCCGTCATCAGCTTGTGCCTTCCGTCTCGCTCATCGAGGTCGCAGACATTATCCAGCACTCCCGCCGGCGGTCGTCGAAGATGCCCCGGCAGCGCTCATCTGGCTCTGGATCCATTCGTGGAACTTGGTTTCGCTGACGACGTGGATGCGCGAGCGCATCGTCGAGTGGCCGACGCCACAGAGCAGGTTGCAGACGACCGCGTAGTTGCCGATTTTGTCCGGCGTCGCGCGCCAGTGCGTGGTGATGCCGGGCACGACGTCCTCCTGGATGCGGAAGGCAGGGATCCAGAAGGCGTGGATGACGTCCTTGGAATGCAGGTTGAAGCGCACCGACTCGCCCTCGGGCACGTACAGCTGGTCGCTCTTGAGCGGGCGCCCGCCCGTGATCGCGTGCGGATATTCGTAGGACCACAGGAACTGCTGGCCCGTGACTTCGACGTCGATCTCGCGCTTGGGCGTCTTTTCGTTCTCTTTCAGGACCACGAACGAGTAGCCGACGAGACCCAGCAGCAGCACGGTCGGGATCGCGGTCCAGAAGACCTCCAGACGGGTGTTGCCGTGGATCGGCGGGCCGTCCTTGAGCTCCTCGCCCGGACGCATACGGAACTGCCACACCGAGTACAGGACGGTCGTCACGACGAGCACGAAGATCGGGATCGAGGCGATCACGAGCACGTGATAGAGACGATCGGTGTTGTGCGCCTGCGTCGAGGCGGCGGAGGGGAACCAGTGGATGACGAAGCTGAGCATGATGCCGATCGCGATCGCGATCACGCCGAGCACGATGGCGATCGTGAGCGGGCGGCGATCAGACATGGCCGCGGCTCCTCTGGCGGGTGGTCCTCTCCATGGGAGGCGTGATCCTAACTCTTACGTCCACGGACACGCTCGGACCTTGACTTCGAGCCGCCTTTGCTAGTAGATTGAGGCAATAGTTGCAAGCGTTTGGGCCGGCTGGTTTCAAGCCGCGCCTGAGGGGAACAAAGACGACTAGAGCCGTACCGCACAAGCGAGATCGATCGGGAGCTGAAGAGGACGGGATGCAGGTTCACGAAGGCATGAGCGCGACGGTCCTGACCGTGGGTCCGGGCCATTCGCTGCGGGCAGTTGCGCGACTCATGTCCGACCGCAAGGTCGGTGCCGCCGTGGTCATGGATCCCGAGGGCTGCGGCCCGGGAATCATCACCGAGCGAGACATCCTGCACGCGGTCGGCGAGGGCCAGGACGCAGAGCGCGAGCTCGTGGCCGAGCACCTGACCCGTGACGTCGTCTTCGCCTCCCCCGACTGGTCTCTCGAGGAGGCCGCCTCGGCCATGGTGCGTGGCGGTTTCCGCCATCTGATCGTGCTCGACGGGGGAGAGACGATCGGCATCCTCTCGGTCCGCGACGTCGTGCGTTGCTGGACCGAGGATGGCGCAATCTGTCCGGTGCCAGCCCGGGTAGCCGTGGGGTGAGAGGGGAGGTGCGTCCCGCCGGGGGGCGGGCGCACCCTCGCCATAGCGGACGGGCGCGGTTGAGGGACCGCGCCCGCCGCTCCACGGACCTCTCCTAGCGGCGGTACTCCGGGTTCGGGTGCTCGCTCTGCTCTAGATCCCAGTCGTGCGTGGAGTTGCCGTATGCCGGGATGCCACCGCGATCCTTGAGCATCCGAGCCAGATGGAGCATGTTCCAGGTCATGAAAACCGTGTTGCGGGTCGTCCAAGCGTTGTGTTGCCCGCCTCCTTCCTCGTCGAGGTAGGAGGGGCCTGGACCGGCCTCTCCGACCCAGTAGCTGTCTGACTGGGGCGGGATCGTCAGGCCGATGTGCTGGAGGGCGTAGAGGACCTGGGCGCTGACGTGCTTGCCGCCGTCCTCGTTGCCCGTCGTCAGCACGCCGCCGACCTTGCCGTAGTAGGACCACTGGCCGCGGTCGTTGACCTCTCCCGAGTAGGCGTACAGGCGCTCGATGATCATGCGCGTCTGCGAGCTCTGGTCGCCCAGCCAGATCGGTCCGGCCAGCAGCAGGATGTCGGCGGGCTCGACGAGCGACCGGTAGATCTCCGGGAAGTCGTCCTCGGAGTAGCCGTGCTCGCGCATGTCGGGCCACAGGCCCGGCGGGATCGTGCGATCGACCGTGCGCACCTCGTCGCAGCGCACGCCCAATGCGCTGAAGATCCGTTGTGGGATCGCGAGCAGCCCGTCCGTATGACTCGGCTCGGGCGAGCGCTTGGTCGTGCCGTTGAAGATGACGACGCGTAGGTCGCCGTAGGACACAGGCGAGCGCTCGGCCTGGGCGTCGATGAAGGCGGTGATTGCGTCGGGGATCGGCATCGGGCGCAGTGGTCCTTTCGGTTGCTTGGGCTGCCGTTTGGTCGCGCGGACGAGCGTGACGTTACGCCGGCCTTACGCCGGCCTTACGCCGGATGACGACGCGAGCGCTGCCGCTTCAGGCGTCGGCGTGGTCGAGCGGCAGCTCGTCCACTTCGCGGCGCGTGTCTTTGACCCAGCGCACGATGCACCAGATCGTCAGCAGACACCCGGCGATCGTGAACTCGATGAAGGTCGTGATGCCGACCAGCGCGAGCGTGATGCCGACGGCCGTCAGGACCGGGAGGATCGTCGGGCCGGGGAGGTGGATCTCCTCGCCGGTGGGCGGGATCTCGGGATCGAGCGCGGTCATGAGACGTAGACGGCGGCCACCACGAAGGTGATGCCGAACATGAACATGCAGATCGCGCACACGATCAGCCCGGTGCGGATGTTCTTACGTGCGAGGCGTCGGGTCATCATCAGCGAGAAATATATCGGCGCGGGCCGACCTAGAGGTGGACGTCCGCGACCATCGCGCAGAACAGCAGCGCCAGGTAGGCCAGCGAGTAGAGGTAGAGGCGCAGCGCGGAGCGGCGGTCGGCCCTGCGGTAGAGCACCCAGGCCAAGCCCATGAAGCCGATGCCGAGCCCGAGCGAGGCGATCAGGTAGACGCCGCCCATCGCGCCGGCGCAGAACGGCAGCTGCGTGACGGCGTACAGCAGCACCGAGTACAACAGGATCTGCCGGCGCGTCTCGGCCTCGCCGCGCACGACCGGCAGCATCGGCACGCCGACCTTGGCGTACTCCTCCTTCATCAGCAGCGACAGCGCCCAGAAGTGCGGCGGGGTCCAGAAGAAGACGATGAAGAACAGGATCACCGCGGTGCCGCCGACGGAGCCACGTGTGGCGGCCCAGCCGACCAGCGGCGGCATCGCGCCCGCGGCGCCGCCGATCACGATGTTCTGCGGCGTGCGGCGCTTGAGCCACACCGTGTAGATGAACACGTAGCCGAGGAAGCCGGCGAACGACAGGCCCGCCGCGAGCGGGTTGACCGTCAGCGACAGCTCCAGCAGCGACAGCGCCGCCAGTGTGCAGCCGAACGTCAGCGCCGCAGCCGGCGACACACGCCCAGCCGGGATCGGGCGCGTCGAGGTGCGCTTCATCAGCTTGTCGATGTCGCGGTCGAACCAGTGGTTGACGGCGCCGGCGCCGCCGGCGGACAGGTAGCCGCCGAGGCAGGTCAGGGCGACCAGGCCGGGCGAGGGATCGCCGGCGATGTACATCGAGGCGATCGTCGTCAGCAGCAGCAGCGACTGGACCTTCGGCTTGGTCAGCTCGAGGTAGTCGCTCAGCAGCTGGCGGGTGCGTGAGACGGGCCGCCGGCGTACGCCAGCACCATGCTCCAGGGCACCCGTGCCGACGGGGGCGCTCACCGCACGAACTCCCTAGACCCCGACCTGGGTGGCGCCCGTCGGAACGGTCGCCGAGCCGGCACCGCCGGCTGCACCAGTCGTACGCGTCTCGATCTCGCGGCGAATGTCCTTCATCGGTTCAGAGGATCGCACGAGCGGCGTGACGTCGAAGTTGTTGGCCGGCGGCGGGGAACTGGTGAACCACTCGAGCGTGTTGGCTTTCCACGGGTCCGGGCCGGCGACGGCGCCGCGCTTGACGCTGCGCGCGACGTTGACGATCGTCACCAGCACGCCGGAGGCGAGGATGAACGAGCCGATCGTCGAGATCAGGTTGTAGAGCGCGAGATGCCCGACGTTGTCGTACTCGTAGACGCGTCGTGGCATACCGTCGAGTCCCATCACGTGCTGGATCAGGAAGGTCGCCAGGAAGCCGACGAACATCAGCCCAAACGAGATGCGCCCGAGCGCCTCGCTGAGCATTCGCCCGGTGATCTTCGGGAACCAGTAGTAGATCGCGGCGAAGATCGTGAAGACCGAACCGCCCATCAGCACGAAGTGGATGTGCGCGACCACGAAGTAGGTTTCGTTCAGCTGCCAGTCGACCGGGAAGATCGCCAGGAACACGCCCGATATCCCGCCGATCAGGAACAGCGCGATGAAGCCGACGCAGAACAAGAGCGCGGTCGTGAACTCGATCGTCCCGTGCCACAGCGTCGCGATCCAGTTGAGCATCTTCACGCCGGTCGGCACGGCGATCAGGAACGAGCTCAGCATCACGAAGATCAGGATCGCCTCGGGGATCGGGGCGGTGAACATGTGGTGCGCCCACGTCAAAAACCCGAGGAACGCGATCGCCACGGTCGAGGCCGCGACCGCCTTGTAGCCGAAGATCGGCTTGCGCGCGAACACGGGCAGGATCTCCGAGACGAGCCCGAATCCCGGCAGCACCATGATGTAGACCTCGGGATGGCCGAAGAACCAGAACAGGTTCTGCCACAGGATCGGCGAGCCGCCCTCGGCGGGATCGAAGAAGTGCGTGCCGAAGTGTCGATCCGTCAGCAGCATGGTCACCGCCGCCGCGATCACGGGCATCGCGAAGATGATCAGGATCGAGTAGGTCAGGATCGCCCACACGAATAGCGGCAGGCGCCCCCAGCTCATGCCGCGTGCGCGCATGTTGGCGATCGTGGCGTAGAAGTTGACCGCGCCGAGGATCGAGGACAGGCCCGTCAAGTGGATCAGGTAGATCCAGGCGTCCTGGCCGGCGGAGGGCGAGTAGACGGCGCTCGACAGCGGCGGATAGCTGGTCCAGCCGGCTTCGGGTGGGTTCCAGAAGATCGACGCGTAGAAGACGATCCCACCGGCCAGCAGAAGCCAGAAGGACAGGGCGTTCAGGCGCGGGTAGGCCATGTCGCGTGCGCCGATCATCAGCGGTATGAAGTAGTTGGCCAGGCCGGCCATCATCGGCACGACGAACAGGAAGATCATCGTCGTCCCGTGCATCGTGAACAGCTGGTTGTAGGTCGTCGGCGTGACCAGCGTGTTGTTCGGCGCGCCGAGCTGCAGGCGGATCATCAGCGCCTCGACGCCACCGAGGCAGAAGAAGACGAACGTCGTGACCATGTACATGATCCCGATCCGCTTGTGATCGGTGGTCGTGATCCAGCTCGTCCAGCCGCTCCCCTCGCGCTCTGCGCGGTGGGCGTGTACCTGGGGAATAGGGGCTGCGTAAGTGGCCATGTCCTGCGCTGGTCTCCTGGACGTCCTAGGGGTTTTCGACCTGTCCTGCGCCGACCTGCTTGCCGAGTTTTTCGCGCGCCTTCTGCGCTTCGGCGTTCGCTTCCTTGATCTCGCGCTTCTGGTTAGAGAGCCATTCTTCGAACTGCGCCGGGGGCACCGCACGCACCGTCGCGATCATGCGCGCGTGTCCGCGCCCGCACAGCACCGCGCACTGGCCGCGGTAGATGCCCGGCTTGGGAATCTTGAACCAGGTGTAGTTGTGGTAGCCAGGGACCGCCTGGAACTTGCCGCCGAGCGCGGGGATCCACCAGGAGTGGACCACGTCGGAGGAGACGATGTTCAGCGAGACGGTGGTTTCCGTCGGCACGACCATTTCCTCGTATGAGTACGGCGCGCCGAGCCCGTCCGGTTCGTCGGCGCCGGGGTAGACGAACTGCCAGATGTACTGACGCCCGACGACGGTGATGTTCAACGCTTTGCCGTTCGGCGGCAGCTTGTGGTCGGTGCTCGCGTAGACGAGCCCGCTCTGGGCGAGCTGGTCGCCTGCGGGCCCGGAGTTGGGCGGGTTCTCGATCGAGGACAGCTTGGTGAACGTCAGCACCGCGAGTCCGACGAGGATCACGGCGGCGCCGACGGTCCAGCTGACCTCCAGACGCGTGTTGCCGCGGATCTGCGCCGCGACGGCGCCCTTGCGTGCGCGGAACTTGATCAGCGCGTACAGGAGTGCGCCCTCGACGAGCGCGAAGATCACGAGCGCGATCACGAGCGTGACCTTGTAGAGGCTGTCGATGTCGTTCGCGTTCGGCGAGCCGCCTGACTGCGGCGTGAAGAAGGCGAGCGTTGAGGGGAGCAGGTGGCCCAAGGCGGCGGGGATTCTATTCAGGGGAGGACGGGAGACGCTTGATGACGTTTGCCACGAGGCGAAATCAACGTCCCGAGAAGCGCGCCGAGCGCTTTTCGACGAACGCCATCGCGCCCTCCACGAAGTCCTCGCTGTAGGACATCTCGCGCTGGATCTGGGCCTCCAGCTCGAGCTGCTCGTCCATGCGCGAGTAGAGCCAGTTGTTGAGCTGGCGCTTGGTGCCGGCGTAGGAGCGGGTCGGCCCGGCGGCTAGCCGCGCGGCCATCGCCCGCGCCTCGCCGAGCAGCTCGTCGTCGGCAAAGACGCGGTTGACGAGCCCCCACACGTGCGCCTGCGCGGCACCGAGCTTTTCGCCGAGTAGGCACAGCTCGCTCGCTCGCGCCATGCCGATGCGCGTCGGCAGCCACAGCGAGGAGCCGCCGTCGGGCACCAGCCCGATGTTGACGAAAGCCAAAAGGAAGTAGGCGCTCTCGGCCGCCAAGATCAAGTCGCAGCACAAAGCCAACGAGCAGCCGATGCCGACCGCGGGGCCGTTGACGGCGGCCACGACTGGCTTCGGCAGCTCGCGGATGGCGACCATGATCGGGTGGTAGACCTCGGTCAGGTGCTGGTAGACGTCGGGGCGCCCGTCCTCGGTGCGCGGCTGGTCGCCCATCTCCTTCAGGTCGGCGCCCGAGGAGAAGCCGCGCCCAGCTCCGGTCACCAGTACGGACCGCACCTGCTCGTCGTCGCGGCAGGCCTCCAGCGCGCTCATGAGGTCGTGGCCGAACTGCGTGTTCCAGGCGTTCAGCGCCTGCGGGCGGTTCAGCTCGATCGTCGCGACACCGTCCGACAAAGACAAATTGACAGTCTCGAGACTCTTCTCAGACACGCTCATGGCGCTCCTCTCATTCTCCGTTCTGCTCAGCCGGTGGCTTGACGCTGTGGTTGATCCTATGGTGTAGCCCATGCGACGACCCGTGATCGGCGTCTGCACGGCGCTCGAGAAAGCGCGCTGGGGTGTCTGGGACCAGCCGGCGGCGCTGCTTCCGCTCAACTACTTGCAGGCGATCCAGCGCGCCGGGGCGCTCGCGCTGATGCTGGCGCCCGACGAGCAGACCGCGGAGGATCCCGAGCAGGCGCTCGACTTGATCGACGCCCTCGTGCTCGCCGGTGGCGCCGACATCGACCCCGGCGCCTATGGCGAGACGCCTCACCCGCGGACGATCGACACGGTGCCCGAGCGCGACAGCTTCGAAATCTCACTCGTCAAGGGCGCGATCGAGCGCGACATGCCGGTGCTCGGCATCTGTCGCGGTATGCAGCTGATCAACGTGGCGCTCGGCGGCACGCTGCTGCAGCACCTGCCCGACACGGTCGGCCACGAAGAACACCGGCGCGTGCCCGGCTCGTTCGATGGCGCCGAGCACGACGTCACCTTGGCCGAGGGCTCGCTCGCCGCAGCCGCCGCGGGTGAGCAGAAGCACGTCACCAGGTCCCACCACCACCAGGGGGTCGACTGCCTGGGCGCGGGCCTCGTGGTCTCGGGCGGGTCGGAGTACGACGACGTCGCCGAGGCGATCGAGCTGCCGGACAGGCGCTTCGTGCTCGGCGTGCAATGGCATCCCGAGGCCGACGAGACGAGCGGGGTCATCGGCGCGCTCGTGAAGGCCGCGAGCGGCGCGCTGGCATCGAACTGACCGCCGGACGGCAACGTTCATATACTGCCGCCGCGTGCGGCGCTCCAAGGCCATCAGAGCTACCGCCTGGGGGATGGTGGCGGCGGGCCTCGCCGCGCCGCTGCTCAGAAAGCGCTTGTCGACGCCGCCGATCGTGGCCCAGGCGGTCGCCTACGGGGCGCCGGTCGGGCTCGCGATCGCCGTGCGGCGCAGCGCCAAGCGCGACGTCGCGATGTGTTGCCTACAGATGTGGGCCTATCTTGCGGCCTACAAGTCCCCCCACGACGACGAGGAGGCGCAGGCCGAGCGCGTGCGCGTCGACTACCCGATCGCCTGCGACCGCCTGATCGGCCTCGGCGAGCTGCCTTCGATCCGTCTGCAGCGTCGCCTTGCGCGACCGCGCGGAGCCGATCCGCAATGGCGTACGCGCGACCGTGTGCTGGTGTGGGCGCACTGGAGCTGGTTCGCCGTGCCGCACGGCGCCGCCGCCTACGTCCTGGTGCGCCACCCCGAGCGCTTTCCGCGCGCGGCGGCGATGACGTATGCGGTCTTCAACGTCGGCGCTGTCTTCTACTGGCTCGTCCCGACGGCGCCGCCGTGGTACGCGGCCGAACTGAGCGCGAACGGCTCCGGCGAGCGCCCGCGGGTGCGCCGCGTGATGGTCGAGTTCGGCGAGGACTTCTGGAGAGACCGCTGGGGCTCGCTCTACAGTGTCCTCGGAGGCAACCCACTGGCTGCGATGCCCTCTTTGCACTTCGCTACATCCGTAATGGCCGCGCTGCTGCTCGCCGAGTGCGGGCCGCTGGCCGGTGCGCTGGGCACCGTCTACGCCGCCACGCTCGGGTTCGCGCTCGTGTATCTCGGTGAGCACTACGTGATCGACCTGCTCGCCGGCGCAGCGCTGACGGCCGCGATCAGGCGCACGGCGCCGAGCGCCGCGCCGGCCTTTGGCGCGCTGCGCAGGGCGATCGGCTCGCTGGAGGAGATGGCTCACGCGACTGCCTGAGCGCAGGGAGGAGACGAGGCGAGATGGCTGGCGATGAGCCAGACGGGAACGCGCACCTGAACGGCGCACCCGAACCGGGGGAGATGGAGGAACGCCACGACGAGGAGATGCCGCGCGTGCGCTTCACGCGCCGCGGCATCATCGCGTTCGGCCTGTTCATCCTGTCCGGCATCGCGTTTCTGTATTTCGTGCTGCCGAAGCTCACGCGCGTCGGCAAAACGGTGCACGGCATCGAGCAGGGCGACACCTGGTGGATCGCGATCGGCGTTGCGCTCGAGCTGGCCTCGTTCGCGGGCTACGTGGTGCTGTTCCGCTCGGTGTTCGTCACGGTCGAAAGCCCGTCCGGCCGTCGGCCCGCTCGCATCGGCTGGCGCGAGAGCTACGAGATCACGATGGCGGGGCTGGCGGCGACACGCCTGTTCGCGGCCGCGGGGGCGGGGGGCGTCGCGCTGACGGCCTGGGCGCTGCGCCGCTCGGGCATGGAGGCGCGCCTCGTGGCCTGTCGCATGGTGGCGTTCATGGTGCTGCTGTACGTGATCTACGCGGGCTCGCTGCTGATCGACGGGCTCGGGCTCGGCATCGGCCTGTTCCCCGGCGGCGGCTCGTTCGCGATCACGTTCGTGCCGGCGATCGTCTCGGCGCTGCTGTTCGCGATCGCCGGCGCGATGACGCTGCTGCCGGGCGACATCGAGCGCCGGCTTGGGCGCTACGCGACGGGCACGGGCCGGCTGGCGCACGTGGGGGCGAAACTGGCGGCGGTGCCGGCGCTGGCGGCGAGCGGCGTGCGCACGTCGATCGAGCTGATCCGCTCGCGCGACGCGGGGCTGCTCGGCGCGGTCGCGTGGTGGGGCTTCGACATCTCGGTGCTGTGGGCGATGTTCCACGCCTTCGGCTCCGCGCCGCCGTTCACGGTCATCTGGATGGCCTACTTCGTGGGGATGCTCGGCAACGTGCTGCCGCTGCCCGGCGGCCTCGGCGGCGTTGAGGGCGGCATGATCGGCGCCTTCGCCGCGTTCGGCGTGGACCTCGAACTGTCGGTGCTGGCGGTGCTCGCCTACCGCGGCATCTCCTTCTGGCTGCCGACCGTACCGGGCGGCGTCGCCTACTTCCAGCTGCGCCGCACGGTCGCGCGCTGGCGCGACGAGCGCGAGCCGAGCGCGCGCGAGGCCCCAGAATCGGCGGCACCCGCACCCGCGGGCTAGGAAGTCTTTTTAATGGTTGGGTTCGCGCTGCGTGCGAGCCCTGTCTAGCGCCATGCGATTTCGGCCGTAGAGCGCTATACTTTACTTTGTAAAGCGAGTCTTGAGCGGAGAGAACATGAGCGAGATCGAGAACGTGATCATCGTCGGCAGCGGACCCGCGGGCTATACGGCGGCGCTCTACACCGCGCGTGCGAACCTGAGCCCGCTCGTGATCGAGGGCTTCGCCTGGGGCGGCCTGCTCCAGCAGACGACCGACGTCGAGAACTACCCCGGCTTCCCCGAGGGGATCATGGGGCCGGAGATGATGAAGAACTTCCGCGACCAGGCCGAGCGCTTCGGCGCGCGGCTCGTGACCGACCAGGCCGAGCGCGTCGAGCTGTCGAGCGAGCCGGGCGGTCTGCACAAAGTCTGGGTGGGAGACACCGAGTATCAGGCGCGTACGGTCGTGCTGGCGATGGGCGCCGAGCACAAGAAGCTCGACGTCCCTGGTGAGATGGAGCTGGGCGGTCGTGGCGTGAGCTACTGCGCGACCTGCGACGCGGCTTTCTTCAAGGGCGCGCCGACGATCATCGTCGGCGGCGGCGACTCGGCCATGGAGGAGGCGATCTTCCTGTCGAAGTTCTCCTCTAAGGTCACGATTGTCCACCGCCGCGACGAGTTCAGGGCTTCGAAGATCATGCTGGAGCGCGCGCGCGAGCAGGCGAACATCGAGTTCTTGACGCCGTACACGGTCAAGGAGTTCCTGCCTTGCGAGAAGGGCACGCTCGGCACCGCCGTGCTCGTGCACTCGGAGACCGGCGAGGAGCGCACGCTGGAGATCTCGGGTACGTTCATCGCCGTCGGCCACGAGCCGCAGTCGGAGATCGTGCACGGCCAGATCGACGTCGACGAGAACGGCTACGTGAAGACCGACGGAGGCTCGACGCGCACCAACCGCCCAGGCGTGTTCGCCGCCGGCGACCTGGTCGACCACACCTACCGCCAGGCGATCACGGCGGCGGCCTCCGGCTGTGAGGCAGCGCTTGACGCCGAGTGGTATCTGCGCGACACGCCAGGCATCCCGGTGCCGGCCGGGATGCCCCTCGGCGACCCCGTCGAGGAGCAGTGGGCACCGGCGGCCGACTGAGCGACTGTCAGTAGGAGAACGGGCAGTCCAGTTGCTTCCGGGTATCTGAGCTGGCCCTTCGGCCGGTCAGACGTTGTCGTAGTCGAAGAAGCCGCCGCCGGACCTTCGCCCGATGCGTCCGGCGCGCACGCGCTTGACCAGCTCGGGGGCGGGACGGTAGCGGTCCTCGCGGTACTCCTCGCATAGCGCGTCGAGCACGGCCAGCACGTGGTCGAGGCCGATCTGGTCGGCCCATGCCAGCGGGCCGCGTGGATGGCTTAGGCCGAGCAGCATTCCGGTGTCGATGTCGCCCGCGCCGCCGACTCCTTCGCCGAGCGCGAAGGCGCACTCGTTGACGAGCTGGCAGACGATGCGCCCGAGCACGAGGCCGGGGCCGTCGCCGACCCAGGCGACGTGCTTGCCGAGCGAGTTGAACAGATGCTCCGCGCGTGCGGCGGCGAGCGGGGAGGAGCTGTCGCTGCGCGTCAGCTCGACCAGGCCGGCCTCGCGCAGCGGCGCGACGACGTGAAAGCCGACCGCGCTGCCGGCCGGGTCCAGGCGCGAGAGCGAGCCCTCGGCGCACAACAGCAGCCGCGCGCCGCCCTGGCCGCTCGCGCTCTCGCCGTCGGCGGCGGGGTCGGTGCTTGGGTGGCAGTCGATCGCGAGCGCGGGCAGCACACCGCCGCTGGGGGTGTGTGGGCCTCTGACCTCGTAGCCGGCCTCGGTTGCCAGCTCGCGCAGTTCGCTTGCGATCGTCGCTTCGCCGTTGATGACGAGCACGTTCTCCTGCGCCGGCACGCCGTCCTCGGGCGGCGGCGGATCGTCGGCTCGGTGCGATGGACCCGTGTAGTCGTAGTAGCCGCGCCCGCTCTTGCGGCCGTGCAGGCCGGCGGCGACGTAGCGCGCGATGATCGGCGAGGGACGCCAGCGGGGGTCGCCGAAACTCTGCTCGTAGAAGGACTTCGTGACCTCGAAGCCGGTGTCGACGCCGACCAGGTCCATCAGCTCGAAAGGCCCCATGCGAAAGCCGCCCTCCATGCGCACGATACGGTCGATCGTCTCGATGTCCGCGATCCGCTCGCCGAGCAGCCTGAGCGCCTCTAGGCCGAACGGGCGGTTGCAGCGGTTGACGAGGAAGCCGGGCCCGTCGCTCGCGTCGATCACGGTCTTGCCCATCGCGTCGCCTGTCGCGCGGGCGAGCGCCAGCGCCTCATCTCCCGAGCGCACGCCGGCGACGACCTCCAGCAGCTTCATCACCGGCGCCGGGTTGAAGAAATGCATACCGACGACGCGCTCGGGGTGGCTGGCCGCCGCGGCGATCGCCGTCACCAGCAGCGAGGAGGTGTTGCTGGCGAGCACGCACTGCTCAGAGACGATTTTCGACAGGCCCGCGAACAGCTCGTGCTTTAGAGCGAGGCGCTCGGGCACCGCCTCGATGATCAGATCGCACGGCGCGAGGGCCTGAAGCTCGGACACCGGCTGCACGCGCGCGGCGGCCGCCTGCGCGTCCTCGGCGCTGAGGCGGCCTTTCGCGGCTTCGCGACGCAGGCCGTCCTCGATCTTCTCGACGCCCTTCGCGAGCGCCTCGGCGATCGGGTCGAACAGCAGCGTCTGCGCGCCCGAGCGGCAGGCGAGCTGGGCGATGCCGGCACCCATCGTGCCGGCGCCGAGCACGCCGATCGTGTGGGCTGGCTCGGCGGAGCGCGCGCCCTGCGAGTCGCTCACGCTACCGATCACCTCCACGGGCTCGGCGGCGCGCGCCTTGCGAGCCGCGCGGCTCGGTACGTGCGCCGAGCGAGTCGCTCACGCCGGGATCATGGCGCTGATGCCCGTCATCTGGCGCCCGATGATGAGTTTCTGGATCTGCGAGGTGCCCTCGTAGATCGTCGTCACGCGCGCATCGCGCAGATAGCGCTCGACCGGGTGGTCGTCGACGTAGCCGGCGCCGCCGTGGACCTGGATCGCCATGTTGGCGCACTCCAGTGAGGCCTCGGTGGCGTGCAGCTTGGCGACCGACGTCTCGAGCGTGTTCGGTGCGCCCTGGTCCTTCAGCCAGCCGGCGCGCCACACGAGCATCCGCGAGGCTTCGGTCTTGACGGTCATGTCGGCGATCATCGCCTGCACGAGCTGGAAGCTCGCGATCGGGCGGCCGAACTGTTCGCGCTCCTTTGAGTATTTGACCGACTCCTCGACGCAGCCCTGGCAGATGCCGACGCAGCCGGCGGCGACCGAGTAGCGGCCCGAGTCGAGGTTGGACATCGCGACCTTGAAGCCGTCGCCGACGCCGCCGAGCATGTCCTCGTCCTTGACCTCGACGTCTTCCAGCGCGATCGAGCCGGTGTCCGAGCCATGCAGGCCCATCTTGTGCTCGATCGTCTGCGGTTTGAGGCCAGGCTGGTCGGTGTCGACGATGAAGCAGGCGAGCCCCTTCGTGCCGAGTGAGGGGTCGGTCTGGGCGAAGATCATCGCGACCTTCGCGTAGTTGGCCATCGAGATCCACATCTTGTTGCCGTTGATGACCCAACCGCCGTCGGTCTTGGTGGCGCGTGTGCGCTGGTTGGCGGCGTCCGAGCCGGTGTCGGGCTCGGTCAGGCCGAAACAGCCGAGCCACTCCCCGGAGCACAGCTTGGGCAGGTACTTCTGCTTCTGCTCCTCGGTGCCCCAGCGCACGATGCCGGAGCAGACGAGCGAGGTCTGGACCGAGATGACCGTGCGGATGGCTGAGTCGCCGCGGCCGATCTCCTCGACGATCAGCCCGTAGCTGACGTAGTCGAGGCCAGCGCCGCCGTACTGCTGCGGCACGACCGCGCCGAGGTAGCCCTGGTCGGCGACCTTCTTGACGAGATCGGTATCGAAGTGATGGTTGCGCGCGTTTTCACGCGACTGGATCACGATCTCGCGGTCCGTGAACTCGCGCGCCGTCTGCTTGATCAGCCGCTGCTCGTCGGTCAGTCCGAAGTCCATCAGGGTCCTTTCAGCTCTTGGGGGTAGTCCAGGCCGCTCCGAGGCGCCGCTCGACCTCCTCCACGAGGCCGTCGATCGGCAGCCGCTCCTGGGCCAGAGAGTCGCGGTCGCGCAGCGTGACCGTGCGGTCCTCGAGGCTCTGGTGGTCAATCGTAAAGCAGAACGGTGTTCCGATTTCGTCCTGGCGGCGGTAGCGGCGTCCGATCGCCCCGCCGCTGTCGTACTCGGACTGCACACGCGCGCGCAGCATTCGGTGGACCTCCTGGGCCAACTCGGGCTGGCCGTCCTTGTTGACGAGCGGCAGCACCGCCGCCTTGACCGGCGCGATGCGGGGATGCAGGCGCAGCACAATGCGCGTCTCGCCGGCGCCCGTGCCCTCGCGCTCGACGACTTCCTCGTCGTAGGAGTCGACCAGGAAGGCGAGCGTCGCGCGGTCGGCGCCGGCGGCCGGCTCGATCACGTGCGGCACGTAGCGCTCGCCGCTCGCCTGGTCGAAGTACTCGAGCTTCTCGCCCGAGTATTCGGCGTGGCGGGAGAGGTCGAAGTCGCCGCGGTTGGCGATGCCCTCCAGCTCGGACCATCCGATCGGAAACAGGTATTCGACGTCGCTCGTGCCCGAGGAGTAGTGCGACAGCTCGTCGGCGTCGTGGGCGCGCAGGCGCAGGTGGTCGGGCCGGATGCCCAGCTCCACGTACCAGCGCTCGCGCTCGGAGAGCCAGTGCTCGAACCACTTCTGCGAGTCGGCGGGCGGCACGAAGAACTCCATCTCCATCTGCTCGAACTCGCGTGTGCGGAAAATGAAGTTGCCGGGCGTGATCTCGTTGCGGAACGACTTGCCGACCTGGGCGATGCCGAACGGCGGCTTCTTGCGCGCGAACTGGAGCACGTTCTTGAAGTTGATGAAGATGCCCTGTGCGGTCTCGGGGCGTAGGTAGGCGGTCGAGCCCGACTCCTTGACCGGCCCGATCGTCGTCTCGAACATCAGGTTGAAGTCGCGCGCCTCGGTGAGCGAGCACTCCTCGGCTTCGCCGGGGTGCTTGGAGGGTTTGCGCCCGCAGGCCAGCTCGGCGAGGTGGTCGGCGCGGAAGCGCTGCCCGCACGTCTTGCAGTCGATCAGCGGGTCGGTGAAGCCGGCGAGGTGGCCGGAGGCCTCCCACACGCGCGGGTGCTGCAGGATCGCCGAGTCGATCGCGACGATGTCGTCGCGTTCCTGGAGCATCGCGCGCCACCACTCGTTCTTGACGTTCGTCTTCAGCAGCACGCCGTAGTGGCCGAAGTCGTAGGTCGAGCCGACGCCGCCGTAGATCTCCGACGACGGGAACACGAAGCCGCGCCGCTTGCACAGCGCGACGATCTTGTCCATCGTCACGACATCGTTGGTTTGGGTGGGGTCGTCAGCCATTCGGCTGGCGATCATAGGCGACGACGGTGTGGGTGGAGGTGGTTCGTCTCCGGCTGGCGCCCGGGAGCGGACGACGATTGGGCATACGTGGCGGATTCGAAATAGTCGAGGACGCGTGTACTAGATCTTGCGGGGATGGGTAAAGCGAGTCGTCCAGAGATCCGATCCTCCTGCTGACGGCGTGCGGGATTCGAGTGTGGGGTTCCGAGCGCCCGGCAACTCAGACCTCAACCCCCAGGAGCGTCAATGCATCCCGTGAATGAAAACTCGGGCGACTCCGGCTCGATCGCGTTCCTGATCGGGCAACACAAGCTGGCTGACGGCAAGACCGTGCTGGAAGTCGAAGGCGACCTCGACCTGGCCTCCGCGCCGGACCTGAAGTGGGCGCTGGCCGACCTTCAGGAAGCGGGCGAGAAGAACCTGATCGTCGATCTCGGTGGCGTGTCGTTCATCGACTCGACGGCGCTCGGCGTGCTCGTCGGGGCTCAGCGCGGGCTCGACGTGGGCGCGCGACTGCTGTTGATCTGCTCGGAGCCGAACGTGCTTCGCATATTCGAGCTGACGGGCCTCGATGGCATGTTCGACATCTTCGGCACCCTCGACGAGGCGCTCGCCTTCGCGCACGGGGGCGCAGCGGCGGCGCATCGATGAAGCCCCGCGCCCGAGTCAGGCGCTCGCTGGTCCCGCTGGTCGGGATCCTGCTGACGCTGGCTGTCGCGGGCGCGGCGGTGATCGCCGTCTTCTCGCCGATCGCCGCGGCACGACGCAGCCACGAAACCGCCACCACGCCGACGCCGCAGACGAGCGCGCCGGCCACTGAAGAAGCGGGCGAAAGCGCCGGGCGCGCCCACCGCAGCAAGCGTGGGCCAGCAGCCAGCGGCGAAGCCGGCACGGCGCAGGAACGGGCCACCGCGCGCCAAGAAGCGCGACGCGAAAAGCGCGCCGCAAAGCACTCCGCTAAAGAAACGAGCGAAGGCGCCGTTGCGACCGGCGAAGCAGAAGCCGAAGAAACGGGGCTCTCGGCGAGCCCGCAGGCGGCGAGCAAGAACAAGCGCCGCAAGGAAAAAGAACGCGAACGCCGTCGCGTGCGCCGCGAAGCCAAACGCAGCAAAGGTGCTAGCGGCGAAGAAGGCTCCGGCGAAGAAGAACAGGCGACGGTCGAAACGACGCAGCCGAT
>DASXER010000048.1:0-39415 GCA_036490015.1 Solirubrobacteraceae bacterium
CTCGGCTCAGCGTGCCCTGCGGCGTTATCGAGCGCGCCCCGGCAAAGTTGTGCACGGCGACGCTGACCTTCACCGCGGCTTCGGTGGCCACTGAGCTGTCGGGCGTGAGCGTCGTCTGGATCGAGGGGTCTTCGAGGTCGCTGGCGCCCAGCTCGCGTACGTCGACCTCGCCGTTCAGGCCGCCCCAGTTGAACCACGTGCGGTGGAAGCCTTCCTTGGACTGACGGCCGGGGTTGCGCCAGTCGACGCGTACGACGACCGTGTGGGCACCGGCGCTCAGCTGGCGATCGAAGACGAACGGCAGGTAGGAGCCCTTGTGCGCGCCCAGGCGCTGGCCGTCGACGAACACGGTGGCTTCGTAGTTAGCCGAGGCGAAGGCGAGTTGGTAGAGCCCGCCGCTCGCGGCCTGGAACGTGGTCCGGTACCAGGCCACCGAGCCGCGGTAATTGCGGCTGCCCGCCGGGCCGCTGTAGGGGAGCGGGTTGACGACGTTCGGCAGGCTGACGGCGACGCCGCTGAAGCCGGCGTTCGCGTAGCCGCGCTGCAGTCCCACGTTCTGAGGGTCGCGCGCCAGCGTCCATTCGGTCAGCGGCAGCCGCCCCCCTGGTCCTTCGAACACGACCGATTGCAGCGGGGGCGCCTTTGCGGCGGCCGCGGGCAACGCGAGCGCCAGCGCGACGAGCAGGGATGTCATGAGCGCCTTCGACAAGGTCGACAACTTCAACAGCCGGAGCGGTCGATCAGAGCGCCGCTGCTCCGGTGATCGGCTGCAGCAGGCGCTCCAACAGCACCAATGCCCCGGCCTTCGACAGCGGTTCGTTGAGGTTGCCGCACTTCGGCGACTGCACACAGGAAGGGCAGCCGCTCGCGCACGGGCAGCCGGCGATCAGCGCTCGCGCGTCGTCGCACAGCTCCTCGAAGCGGGCGAAGGCGGTGCGCGCGATGCCGATCCCGCCCGGGTGACCGTCGTAGATGAAGATCGTCGGCACGCCCGTCTGCGGATGGTGGTTCGTCGACAGGCCGCCGATGTCCCAGCGGTCGCACATCGCGATCAGCGGCAGCACCGCGATCTGTGCGTGCTCGGTCGCGTGCAGCGCCCCCAACAACGCCTCCAACGGCAGCTCGCCGAGCAGCTCGGGCTCGGGCAGCTCGAACCACAACGCCTGCGTCGGGAAGCTCGTCGGGGGCAGTTCGAGGCCGACCAGGTCGACCGCGGTGTTGTCCGCGACGCGCTTGCGCTGGTAGGCAAGCACGGTCTCGGTCACGTTCACCTCGCCGAACGAGAGCGACACGCCGAGCGTCTCGCGCCGGTCGAGCAGGCGCACGATCTCGGTGTCGGTCTCGCGCTTGGGCTGCGTGTACCAGTCGCCGTCGAAGGGGGCCACGAGCGCGCGGCGACGGTCGAGGTCCAGCTCACGGACCTCGTAGCTGCGCCCGAGATGCAGGTAGACGGCGCCGTCGTGGACGGTCGAGTGGGCGCGTGCGGCCTCGGTCGAGCCGATCAGCTCGCCCGAGGAGACGTCGACGATCGCGAAGCTGTCCGCGCTCGCCGAGCGCAGCGAGACCTCGGCCGCCGGGTAGCTGCCCGACTGGCGCGGCACATATGTGCCGCCCTCGCCGTTGCGCTTTCTGAGCGCGCCGGCGCTCTGCAGCTGTTCGGCCGCTGCCTCCCAGCGCGGTCCGAGGAACTCGGCGTCGGCGCGCGACAGCGGACCCTCGTGCGCCGCGCAGAGCAGGTGCTGGCGGTAGACGTACGGGCTCTCGTGGTCGAGGATCGCGGCCTCCACGGCGCGTTCGAGGAAGTCCTCGGGGTGGCGGCAGAAGAACTGGTCGAGCGCGTCCTCGCCGGCCACGTAGACCGCTAGGCCTCGCCCGCGCCGGCCCGCGCGTCCCCACATCTGGCGCAGCGAGGCGATCGTGCCGGGGAACGTGACCACGAGCGCCGCGTCCAGCTCGCCGATGTCGATCCCCAGCTCGAGCGCATCGGTCGTCACGACCGCGAGCAGCTCGCCCGCCATCAGCTGTCGCTCCAGCTCGCGGCGCTGCTGCGGCGTGTAGCCGGCGCGGTAGGGGACGATCAGCTCGGCCGCTGCCGGGTCGGTCTCGGCCACCATGTCTTTCGCGAGGCGGCTCAGCACCTCGACGCCCTTGCGCGACTTCATGAAGCAGATCGTGCGCGCGCCGCCGTTGACGAGCCCGGTCAGCACCTCGGCTGCCTCGCCGAGCGCCGAGCGCCGAGCGCCCATCGCCTCGTCGGTCAGCGGCGGGTTCCAGATCGCGATCCGCCGGTGCGGCTTGGGCGAGCCGTCGCGCTCGATCAGGCGCACGTCCTCGAGCCCGGTCAGGCGCTCGGCCAGTTCGAGCGGGTTGGCGACCGTCGCCGAGGCGAGCAGGAAGCGCGGCTCGGTGCCGTACGCGTTCGCGATCCGGCGCAGGCGGCGCAGCACGTTGGCGACGTGCGAGCCGAGCACACCCCGGTAGACGTGGGCCTCGTCGACGACGACCACCGCCAAGTTGGCGAAGAAGTCTCCCCAGGCGCCGTGGTTGGGCAGGATGCCGACGTGCAGCATGTCCGGGTTCGTGAGCACGACGTTTGCCTCGCGCCGGATCGCGCGCCGCGCCTCGCGCGGCGTGTCGCCGTCGTAGATCGCCGGCTTTACGCGCTTGGTGAGCCCGAACGAGGCCAGCGCCCGCGCTTGGTCCTGGGCCAGCGCCTTGGTCGGGTACAGGTACCGCGCCCGCGCGCGCCCGTCTCGGCACAGCACGTCGAGCGTCGGCAGGTTGAAGCACATCGACTTGCCCGAGGCGGTGCCGGTCGTGACGATCGTGGTCGCCTCGAAAGCGCTCTGGAGCGCTTCGGCCTGATGGGAGTACAGCTCCTCGATCCCGAGCCGCGCGAGCGCGCCGCGAAGCTCGGGGTGAAGCTCCGGCGGGATCGCCACGGGCCGTGCGCGTCCCGGGCCCTCGTTGGCCTCGCGCACCAGCCGGCCGTCCTTCAGAGCTTCGTCGAGCAGCTCGCTCCACGGCTCTTTTCTGCGGTCGAGGATCAAGGACTTGAGATAGTAGAGGCGATGCCCTCTGTCGCCGCCGAGCGCTGGCTCGAAGACCGCACGTTCCATCATTCGAGTTACCCGGCCGCTCGCATTGCGACCGAGCGGACACAAACCGTGTGCGTCTGCCTGCCCGCGAAGGACTGCGCGGCGACCGTCGGCGAGATCGTCACCGCCCTGTTCGAGCTGCGCGAAGGGGGGGTGCTCGACGACATCGTGGTCGTCGACGCGGCGTCGCCCGACGGCACCGCTGAGATCGCGCGGGAGGCCGGAGCGCGCGTCGTCCAGGAGGACGAGCTGCTCACGGAGCACGGCCCGGTGCTCGGCAAGGGCGACGCGATGTGGCGCGCGCTGAGCGTCATCGACGCCGAGCTCGTCTGCTTCCTCGACGCCGACAGCGAAGGCTTCTCGGCGCACTTCGCCACCGGGCTGCTCGGCCCGCTCGTTTGCGAGGGCGGGGTGTCGTTCGTGAAGGGCTTCTACCGGCGTCCGATGACGGGCGAAGGAGGCGAGGGAGGCGGGCGCGTCAACCACCTCACCGCACGTCCGGCGTTGGCGCTGTTCTACCCCGAGCTGGCCGGCGTGCGCCAGCCGCTGGCCGGTGAGATGGCGGCCACGCGCGAGCTGCTGACGAGCCTGCCGTTCACCACCGGCTACGGCGTCGAGATCGCGATGCTCGTGGACGTGTGGCGCCGCGTCGGTCTCGACGGCATGGCCCAGGTGGATCTGGAGGAGCACCGCAACCGCCACCAGACGCTCGCCCAGCTCGCGCCGATGGCGCTGACCGTGTTGACGACGCTCGCGCGGCGTATGCGCGAGGAAGGCCGCCTGGGCGGCGAGGGGATCGAAGAGGCTCCGGTGGAGCGCCCGCCGCTCGTGGGGGTCGGTTGATGCGCTGCCTGTACCTGGATCTCGACGGCACGTTGCTCGGGCGCGGCGCCTCGCTTTTGCACGACGGCGAGGGCAAGGTGTCGATCGACGGCGTGCGCGCGATCCAGGCCTGCCTGCGCGCCGACGTCGAGGTCGTGCTGATGTCCGGCCGGCGGCGCGTCACGGTCCAGGAGGACGCGCGCCTGTTCGGCCAGGAGAGCTTCATCTACGAGGCGGGCGCCTGCCTCGTGCTCGACGGCGAGGAGCACTGGTTGACCGGCGATCTGCTCCCCGGAGAGTTGTCGATTGCCGATCAGATCGAGGCCGCCGGCGCGCCGGCGCTGCTGCTCGGCCGCTACACGGGCCGGCTGGAGTACCACGACCCCTGGCACGTGGACCGCGAGGTCTCGCACCTGTTCCGTGGGCTCGTCGACGCCGACGAGGTCGATCGTTTTCTGTCCGACAGTGGCCATGGCGGGCTACGGCTCGTCGATAACGGCGTCGTGCACCGCCGCTCGCCTGCGCTCGCCGAGCTGCCGCACGTGCGCGGCTATCACCTAGTCCCGATCGGCGCCTCGAAGGCCGCCGCCGTCGCCCTACACAGCCGGGCCCGCGGCTACGCGCGCGAGGAGACGTTCGCGGTCGGCGACTCGCGCGAGGATCTCGCCTGCGCACCGGAGGTGGGCGCGATTTGGCTGGTGGGGAATGCGGTGGAGCGGGATCCGTCGATGCGTGAGGCGCTGGCCGCGTATGCGAATGCGCGTGTCGCGGAGGGCAGCCACGGGACGGGCGTGTACGAGGCGGTATTCAGCAGCCTGATGGCTGAGGACAGATGAATACAGGAGCGTTGCCAGGAGACGCGACATCCGTGTAGCGAGGACAGCCCGTCAAGCGCGGGATTACGCCCGATCTGTACGCAGACCTAGGCCTCGCTATTGCCTCGTCCCGGTCTTTGGAATAAGGTGCGTCCGGGCGGCGAGTCGAAAGGCGGACAACGAGATGCGGGTTGGGAGACGAAGGATTGTTGTGCTCGCGTGCTGCGCGATGTCTGCGACGCTATTGGGACTCAGCGCGGACTCGGTCTTGGCCACGCCGGGCCACCACCGCCGTCGTCGCGTCGCGTGTAGTCCCGAGCGGCACGTCCCCCCGAACAGCCGGCCGCATCATCGCGGACGAGCACGAGTTCGGCGTGTCTGTCTGCCGAAGGGCAACAAAACGGTGCATAACGTTGCGCCGCAGCTCGGTGGCGGATACCCGAATGCGAGGATCGCCGAAGTGGGTCTTTCCAGATTGGGTCAGCACGGTGGCCAGTGCAAGGAAGCCGTCAACATCTGGGTAGCGGCGGCATCCGGTGGAGTACAGCACCTCGGTGGCGACTATCTAGCGAACTACCGAGCTGAGGGCGGGTTTGAAGTCGGGCGCGACCAGACCGTCGAGGGCGACATCATCCAGCTAAACGGTCCCAACGGGCGCTACTACTACGAAGGAATGCACACGGCGGTCATCGTCGCGCACACTACGGGCTCGAACAATTTCACGGTCGTTGACTCGAATTGGAACTGGCACGAAACGGTGATGAAGCATGAATGGAACCCTTACGCATCAGCCCAGGCGCATGGCCTCACGGTCCACATCTGGCGTATGGGTGCTGCTGGGTCGCCGCCAGGCGAAACGGTGTCTGGACCGTCTGGAAATCCCGCGCTCGGCCCTGTGGCGGGGCTCACAGATCTGGACTTCGTCAAGACCGCCAACACGCCGGGTTCCATCGAGGTGCATTGGGCCACTGCCGCCTCCGGCTATCAACAACGTGGTGGTGATTACACGTCGGACTTCAGTCCTGGTGATGCTGGGAACGGTACGTGGCAGTTGTTCGGTTCTGTGAATGGGGCGCCGGAGTTGGGGTTCATCAAGACGGCGAACACGCCCGGGACGGTTGAGGTGCATTGGGATGTGTTGAGCGGTGGGAGCTATGTGCGCGCTGGTGATTACACGTCGGACTTCAGTCCTGGTGATGCTGGGAACGGTACGTGGAAGCTGTTTGGGATCGCGGGTGCGCCACCTGAGCTGGGCTTTATCAAGCTGAGAAACACTCAGAGCAGCACCGTTGAGGTGCATTGGGACGTGCTCGGCCAGTCCTCATATGTGCGAGCTGGGGACTCGACATCGGACTTCAGTCCCACGGACGCCAATAACGGAAGCTGGCAGCTCGGAACCTTCTAGAGACGCAAGCCGGCCTTGTCGTGATGCGACACCAGGAGCGCTGTTCGGGCGCTGATCGCCGGGGTGTTTGGGCGCGGTTGGTGTAAACGGCTTTGCAGTGCGCCTACCGCTCGCGTGTGAGCCCGCGCCACACGCGCCGCCAGAAGCCCGGCTGCGGGCGTCTGCGCCACAGCGCGGGCGGCGGCACGGTGGCGCGCACGAGCGCGACCCAGTCGTCGAGTGGCAGCTCGCCGGCGATCAGGCGCCCGAGCGCCGTCGTGACGGGGGCGCCGACGCCGGCACCCTCTAGCGCGTGCGCGAGCAGCGGCACCGACTCCAAGGCCTCCACCGCCTGGCCGATGCGGTCGGGGATCTCGATCGAGGGCACGCCCGCCGCCAGCAGCTCGCCGGCGCGGCGGTTGCGGCTCTCGCGTGCCAGCGCCGTGGCGACCAGGTCGCCCGCGCCGGCCAGCCCGATCATCGACTCCGGCCGTGCGCCGAGACCCTCGGCGTAGCGCCAGACCTCCGCGAAGATGTGGCCGGCGGCGGCGCCGGCCGCGTTCAGGCCCTGCGCCTCGGTCGCGCCGGCCGCCAGTGCGGCCGCGTTCTTGGCGGCGCCCGCCAGCTCGACGCCGACCGGGTCGTCGGACTGCTCGCAGACGACGCCCGCGCGCGTGAAGATCTGCGCCAGCGAGCGGGCCAGCTCCTGCTCGTGCGAGGCCGCGACGAGCCCGGCGCCGGCATGGACCATCTCCTGCGCGTGGGCGGGGCCGCCGATGCACGCCACCGGTGAGCCGGCGAAGCGCTCGGCGAGCACGACCGTCGGCGGTAGCCCGGCCGGAGGCACGAGCCCCTTGGCGACCGACACGAGCGCCGTGCGGCGCGCCAGCCCGGCGGCGCCGAGGCGGTCGATGACCTCGGCGAGCCCGCGCGAGGGGACGGCCAGGAACACGTAGTCGGCGCGCGTGACGCCGAGCGTGGAGGACTCGACGCGCAGCGCGCTCGCCAGCTTCACGCCAGGCAGGTAGCGGCTGTTTTCGCGCTGCTCGTCGATCTCGCTCGCCTGCTCGACCGTGCGCGTCTGCAGCGTCGTGCGCAGGCCGCCGCGGGCGAGCAGCACGGCCAGGGCGGTCCCGAACGAGCCGGCGCCGATCACCGTCGCCCGCCGCACCCCAGGAGTCGGAAGTGAGCGGGCGCGGGGCACACGGGCGCCCGGGCTCGGAGTAGGCTCGGGCTCGGTCATCAGAATGAGCGAGCCTAGCGATCGGAGTCAAGCCGCCACCGCGTGGCGCAACTGGGCCGGCGATCAACGCTGCGCTCCGCGAGCCGTGCGCCGCCCCGCTTCGATCGAGCGGCTCGCCGCCGACATCCGCGAGGCGGGCGAGCGCGGCCTGCGCGTGCGCGCCGTCGGCGCCGGGCACTCCTTCAGCGACATAGCGCGCACCGATGGGATGCAGCTCGACCTGGGCGCCATGAACCGCGTGCTCGACGTCGATCGCGCCTCCGGGCTAGTGCGCGTCGAGGCCGGCATCACGATCCGCGAGCTGGGCCGCCAGTTGGCGGGCCACGGCCTCGCGATGGAGAACCTCGGCGACATCGACGTGCAGTCGATCGCGGGCGCGATCTCGACCGCCACCCACGGCACCGGCGCGCGCCTGCGCAACATCTCCTCGCAGGTCAGCGCGCTCAGGCTCGTGCTCGCCGACGGCTCGACGCTGGACTGCTCACAGGACAGCGACGAGGAGACGTATCGCGCCGCGCGTGTCTCACTCGGGAGCCTCGGCGTGATCGCCGAGCTGACGCTGCGCTGCGTGCCCGCCTTCACCCTGCACGGGGTCGACCGACCGATGCCGCTGGCCGACGTGCTGGGGCGCTTCGACGAGCTGGCGAACGAGAACGATCACTTCGAGTTCTTCGTCTTCCCGCACGCCGACGTGGCGCTCACGCGCACCAACAACCGCACCTCGAAACCGCCAGCGCCGCGCGGCCGTACGTCGGCCTACCTGAACGACATCGTGCTGACGAACCACGCCTTCGGCCTCTTCTGCGCGCTCGGCAAGCGAATGCCGGCGCGCATCCCGCAGATCAATCGGCTCGTCACGCGCGTCGCCGGCAGCTCCGAGCGCGTCGATCGCGCGCCCGAGATCTTCGCCAGCCCGAGGCTTGTGCGCTTCACCGAGATGGAGTACGCACTGCCGCGTGAGCACACGACGCTCGCGGTGCGGCGCGTGATGGAGATGATCGAGCGGCGTGGCTTCGCCGTGCCGTTCCCGATCGAGGTGCGTACGGTGGCCGCCGACGACGCCCTGATCAGCACCGCCGCCGGACGCGACAGCGGCTTCGTCGCCGTGCACATGTACCGCGGCATGGAGTGGGAGCCCTACTTCCGTGCGGTCGAGGAAATCATGGACGAGCTCGACGGTCGTCCGCACTGGGGCAAGCGCCACTTCCAGACCGCCGCCACGCTCAGCGGGCGCTATCCACACTGGGATCGTTTTATCGCCGTGCGCTCGCGGCTGGACCCGGACGGGCGCTTCGCCAACGAGTTCACCGATCGCGTGCTCGGCGCCCCGGCTGGCATCGAGGCTCATGGCTGAGGCCGCCTACGAGCGCCTGGAGCGCGCCACTGCCGGCCTACAGGCGCCGTTCGCGCTGATCGACCTCGACGCGCTGTGGGCGAATGCAGCGGACATGGAAGCCCGCGCCGCCGGCACGCCGCTGCGCCTCGCCAGCAAGTCGCTGCGCTGTCGCGAGCTGCAGCTTCGCGCGCTGGACAGGGTCGGCTTTCAAGGCACGCTCGCCTTCACTTTGGGAGAGGCGATCTGGCTGGCCGAAGCGGGCTTCGACGATCTCGTGGTGGCCTATCCGAGCACTGACGCCCATGCCTTCGCGGCCCTCGCCGGCGATCAACGTCTCGCAAGCGCTATCACGGTGATGGTGGACTCGACCGATCAACTCGATCTGATCCAGCGGGCCAGTTCCTCCGGCGACCCTGCCGTGCAGGTGTGCATCGACGTGGACGCCGGCTGGCGTGCGCTCGGCGGACGTATCCGCGTCGGCGCGCGGCGCTCGCCGGTGCGCACGCCCGCGCAGGCCGCCGCGCTGGCTTCGACGATCGTCGCACGCGACGAACGGTTCAAACTGGTGGGTGTGATGGCTTACGAGGCTCAGATCGCGGGCGTCGGCGACGCGCCGCCCGGGCGGCGTCTGCGTGGCGCTGCGATCCGCGCGATGCAGAAGCGCTCGGCGCGTGAGCTGGCGCCGCGCCGTGCCGCCGCCGTCGCGGCGATCGAGGACGTTCTCTCCAAGCACGATCTCCCACCGCTGCGGTTCGTCAACGCCGGCGGCACCGGCAGCATCGAGCTGAGCCGAGCCGAGCCGGCCGTCAGCGAGGTCTCCGCCGGGTCTGGTCTGTACGGCCCGACGCTGTTCGACGCCTACACCGCCTTCACGCCGCGCCCGGCGGCGATGTTCGCCCTACCGGTTGTGCGTCGCCCCGGCCCCGGCGTGGTGACGGCTCTCGGCGGCGGCTACCTGGCCTCCGGTCCCGCCGACGCCGCGCGCCTGCCGCGCCCGTTCCTGCCGCGTGGGCTGAGGCTCGACGCCCAGGAGGGCGCGGGCGAGGTGCAGACACCCCTGCTCGGCGCGCCCGCGGACGGGCTGCGGGTCGGCGACAGGGTCTACTTTCGCCATGCCAAGGCGGGCGAGCTGAGCGAGCGCTTCGCGAGCCTGCACCTGATCGAAGGCGACCGCGTCAGCGACGAGGTGCCGACCTACAGAGGGGAGGGGCAGTGCTTTCTGTGAACGGCGCACGCGACCAGCTCGACGGTCTACTCAGGGAAGTCGTCGAGCGCCTCGCGCCGCTCGACCGTACGCCATGCTCGGACGGCGAGCGCGAGGCCGCCGAGTGGCTCGCGGGGCGTCTGCGTCAGCTGGGCGTAGCCGACGTCGCGCTGGAGGACGAGCCGTCGTGGGGCACGTTCCCGCCCACGTCGGCGGGCCTCGGGGGGCTCGGGATCCTCGGCACGGCGCTCGTGCGCGACGGGCGCCGGCGCGGCCTCGGGGCACTGCTGTCGGCTGTGTCGCTCGCGGGAGTCCTCGACGAGGCGCAGAACGGCCCCCGGATCGTGCGTCGTCTCGTGCGTAGGAAGCGCACGACGGTCAACGTCGTCGCGAAGCTCGGCGACTGGTCGACGTCGCGAGTGCCTGGCGGCGGCGTCGTCGACACGCTCGTGCTGCTCGCCCACCACGACGCGCCGCAGACGGGCTTCATGTTCGACCAGTCGCTGCAACGGCGGCTGGTCGAGCTGGCGCCGCAACGAATGGCGCGTGCCAAGACGTCGTTCCCGCAGTGGTGGCTCGGGCTCGCCGGCCCGCTCGGGAGCATGTTCGCGGCGGCCACGCGACGGCGCACCGGCACCGGCTTCCCGCTGCTGCTCGGGCTACTCGGCGTCGCGATGGTGTGCGACGTGTGGCGCAGCGAGACCGTCCAGGGGGCCAACGACAACCTCTCGGGCGTGGCGGTGCTGGTTGCGATCGCCTCGCTCCTGAGCGCGCGGCCCACGTCAAAGCTGCGCGTGATGCTCGCGAGCTGCGGCGCCGAGGAGACGCTCCAGGACGGGATCCGCGCGTTCGTCGCGCGCCACCGCTCAGAGCTCGACCCCACACGTACCTGCTTCGTCAACCTCGACACGGTCGGCTCGCCAGCCCTGGTGATGCTGGAGGGCGAGGGGCCGATCTGGATGGAGGACTACCGCGGCCCTTGGGTGCGCGACCTGATCTCGACCTGCGCGACCGAACTGGGGATCGAGCTGGAGCGCGGCTTTCGCGCGCGCTCCTCGACCGACAGCGTGATCCCCAACCGCGCCGGCTACCCGATCGCCACGCTGCTGTCGATCAACGAGTGGCGCAGCCCGTCGAACTACCATCTGCCGAGCGACGTGCCGGACAACCTCGACTACGGCACCGTCGCCGAGGCCTCGCTGCTGGTCGAGCGCGTGGCGCGCGCGCTCGACGAAGGTCGTGCCTGAGGGCGACACGATCCACCGCGCCGCCGAGCGCATCGGCGCGGTGCTTCAGAATCGCGTGCCCGAGCAGATCGAGAGTCGTCAGGCACGCCACCGCGCAGAGCGTTGGCCCGACAAGCTCGAAGGCCGCGAGGTGCGTGCGGTCGACGCCTACGGCAAGCACCTGTTCCTGCGCTTCGCGGGCGGCCTGACGATGCACTCGCACCTGCGCATCAGCGGCAGCTGGATGGTCCAGCGCCAAGGCGAGCGCTGGCGGCGCGGAGCGTCGCGCGCCTGGCTCGTGCTGCGCTGCGAGGGCTGGGAGGTGGTGCAGTTCGACGGTCCCGTGCTGGAGCTGATGAGCGACGAGCGCGCGCGACGCGACCCGCGCCTCGCGCGGCTCGGCCCGGACGTGCTCGGCGAGAGCTTCGACGAGCAGCGCTACCTGCGCCTGCTGCGCGAAGACGACCCGACGCGTCCGATCGGCGACGCGATCCTCGAACAGCGCACCGTCGCCGGCATCGGCAACATGTGGAAGGCCGAGGCCTGCTTCGCAGCCGCCGTCAGCCCGTGGCGCCCACAGGCGGACATCTCAGACGACGAGGCGCTCGCGCTCGTGCGCTTCTGTCGCCCCGCCATGCAGCGCTCCGTGCGCGAGGGCAACTCCGCCCGCCCGCACAACGTCTACCGCCGCGCGGGCGCGACCTGCGAGCGCTGCGGCGGGCGCATCCGCCAACGCGGCCAATGGGACGACAACCGGATCACCTACTGGTGTCCGGGCTGCCAGCACTGAGCCTCTAGATCAGGCTCGCGAGCTTGCGACCGACGCGCGCCAGGCCGCTAGCGTCGCGCCTCGTCTCGAGGATAATCTGAATATCCATCAAACGCGCGTCGAAATCCTCCAGCCGGTCATCGGCGCAGACCGCATAAGACGGGATTCCCGACTGGCGTGCGCGGGTCGCCGCCTCCAGCAGCAAGCTGCCGGCTAGGTGACGCGACTCCAGGCGCGAGAACGCCAGGATCAGCGCCCGCGAGGCCAACATGCGCCGGTCGAAGTGGTCGTCGTCGAGCAGGCGCCGCGCGTCGGGGCCGCGCGCCGAGGTCGATTTCAAGGCGATCACGTCGGCGCTCGGGAGTCCGCGCGTCAGTGCCGTGGCCGCCTGCTCGGTCGGCAGCTCGCGCCCGAACGGGCCGCACAAGAGCAGCGGGTGGTGGCGGATCGAAGGGACCGGCATCGCGATCGGTCATCCTTCCACGGGTGGCGGCCAAGAAGGGTGAACACGAGATGCTCGACGTCGGCGGGCGAGAGGTGCGCGTCAGCAACCCCGCCAAGCCGTTCTTCCCCGCGGCCGGCCTGACGAAGATGGACGTAGTGCGCTACTACGTCGAGTGCGAGCAGGCCGTCGTGCGGGGCCTCGCCGAGCGCCCCACGGTGATGAAGCGCTGGGTCGACGGCGTCGACGGCGAGCCGTTCTTCCAGAAGCGCGTACCCGACAGCGCGCCCGACTGGTTGGAGACCGCGACCGTGACGTTCCCCAGCGGCCGACACGCGCGCGAGCTGGTGCCCAACGACGCCGCGCATCTGGTCTGGGGCGTGAACCTCGGCGTGATCGACTGGAACCCGTGGCCCGTGCGCCGCGCCGACCTCGACCATCCCGACGAGCTGCGCGTCGACCTCGACCCCGGCCCCGACGTCCCGTTCTCGGAGGTGCGCGAGGTGGCGCTCGGAGTGCGCGAAGTGCTGGAGGAGCACGGGTTGCGCGGCTATCCCAAGACCTCGGGCTCGCGCGGGATCCACATCTACGTGCGCGTGGAGCCGGCCGAGAGCTTTGAAGAAGTCCGTCGCGCCGCTTTGGCTCTGGCGCGTGATGTCGAGCGGCGGATGCCCGGGCGGGCCACGAGCCGCTGGTGGAAGGAGGAGCGCGAGGGCGTGTTCATCGACTACAACCAGAACGCCCGCGATCGCACGGTCGCCTCCGCCTACTCGGTACGCGCCGTGCCCGACGCGCGCGTGTCCTGCCCGCTGGAGTGGGACGAGGTGTCCGACGTCGAGCCGGCCGAGCTGACGCTGAAGACGGTGCCTGCGCGCCTGAAGCAGAAGGGCGACCCGTCGGCTGACATCGACGAGCGGCCCGGACGCCTGACCGGCCTGCTGGAGCTGGCCGCACGCGACGAGCGCGACGGGCTCGGCGACGCGCCGTGGCCGCCGCACTTCCGCAAGCAGAAGAACGAGCCGCGCCGCGTGCAGCCGAGCCGCGCGCGTAAAGAGGATGAGGAGTCGTCATCGTGAGCTTGCCGCTGGACTCGCCGCTTTCGCCGATGCTCGCGCTGTCCCGCAAGGAGCTGCCGGTCGGAGAAGAGTGGTGCTATGAGATCAAGCTCGACGGCTTTCGCTGCCTGGCCTTCGTCGACGGCGAGGAGCTGTACCTGCAGTCGCGCAACGGGCGTCCGCTCGGGCGCTACTTCCCGGAGCTGGCGTTTCCGCCCGGCCGTTACGTGCTCGACGGCGAGATCGTCCAGCGCGACGCCGACGGGCGCGAGAACTTCGACGCGCTCGGGCAGCGCATCCATCCGGCCGCCTCCCGCATCGAACGGCTGTCGGTCGAGACGCCGGTCGTGTACGTCGCCTTCGACCTGCTTGCACACGACGACGAGACGCTGCTCGAACGGCCGTTGGTTGAGCGCCGCGCGGCGCTGGAGACGCTATTCGGCTCCGGCGAGGGCTTTGCGCAGGCTCCGGTCGAGCTGATGGAGACGACGGGCGATCCCGCGCGCGCGTCGGAGTGGCTGCGGAGCGCCGAGGGGGCGATCGCCAAGGAACGCGACGCGCCATACCGCCCGGGCGAGCGCAAAGGGATGGTCAAGATCAAGCGCGTGCGCACGATCGACGCGGTCGTCGTCGGCTGGCGCCCCGGCAAGGCCGAGGGCACGGTGGGGGCGCTGATCCTCGGCCTGTACGACGGCGACGAGCTGCGCGTCGTCGGGCACTGCTCGGGGCTGAGCGTGTCCGAGAAGAAGCGCCTGGTCGGCTTCTTGGCCGACTTCGAGTCCGGCGCGCGGGGCTCCGCCGACCCCAGCCGCTGGAGCGCCGGCAAGGACCTCGAGTGGGTCGGCCTGCGCCCGGAGCTGGTGGTCGAGATCGACTTCGACCACGTCTCGGCCGGACGCATCCGCCACGGCGCCAAGCTGCGCCGCTGGCGCGAGGACAAGGCGCCCGCGGAATGCCTGTACACGCAGCTGGACGGCTGAGCGTGCACCTGCTGGCCCCGCCGCTCGACTAGCATCAGCTGCGATGTCAACCGAGACCGCGACAGTCGCCGAGGAGGAGTACCTGCAGATCCTCTTCTGGCTGCAGGAGGCCGGGCTGGCGATGACCGGCGCCAACGTCGCGCGCGCGATGCAGCTGTCCGCGCCGACGGTCCACGAGATGGTCGTGCGGCTCGAACGCGACGGCTACATCACCCGCGCCGCCGACCGCTCGATCGCCTTCACCGAGTCCGGCGCCGAGCACGCCGAGGGCATCGTGCGCCGCCACCGTCTGATCGAGCGCTTCCTGACCGACGTCCTGGGCGTGCCCTGGGACGAGGTCCACGAGGAGGCCGAGCGGCTCGAGCACGCGATGTCGCCCGTCCTGGAGGAGCGGATGCTGGCGGCCATCGGCGGCGCGCAGACCTGCCCCCACGGTCACCCGATCGTGGCCGGCGCGCGGTTGCCCGGCGTGCCGCTGGCGGATGTCGAGCTCGGCGCCTCGGTACAGGTGCTGCGCTTCGAGAACGAGGCCGAGGATCTGCTGCACTACCTGAAGGCCTCCGGCATCGAGCCCGGCCTCGAGGGGCGGCTCGCGAGCAGCGACGACGAGCACGTAGCGATCGAGCTGTCCTCAGGCGACCGCCTGGAGCTGACCCGCAGCGTCGCCGAGACCGTCTCCGTGCGCGCCGACCCCTCACCGCCGCCGCGCACCGCGCTGCCCGAGCAGCTAGTGCTCGGCGCGCGCTACGGGCGCTAAGCGACGTCGTGACGGGCGCTGGCGCGTCTCGCTACAGCGAGCGGTAGGCGTCGGCGAGGCGCGCGACGCCGGTCTCGATCTGCTCGGGCGTGACACCCGAGTAAGCCAGACGAAGCGTGTTCAGTCCCCCATCGAGCAGGAAGTCCGTGCCCTTCACGAAGGCCACGCCACGCTCGGCGGCGGCGTCGAGGAGCGCGTGCACGTTCGTGCCCTCCGGCAGCGTGACCCACAGGAAGTAGCCGCCCTGCGGAGCCACGAAACGGGCCTCGGGCAGGTCTCGCTCCAGCGCCTCGCTGAGCGTGCGGGCGCGCTCGGAGAGCGCGGTCTTGACCGTCTCGATCGAGCGTTCGAGCCCGCCGGAGGCGCAGAACTCGTAAACGATCGCCTCCGAGACCATGCCGGGCGAGATGTACATGTTGGTCGCCGCCTTGGCGATCTTTCCGATCAACTCGGCCGGGCCGACGAGGTAGCCGACGCGTACGCCCGGGCAGACGGTCTTCGTGAACGACGATGCGTACACGACCCGCTCGCCGTCGAGCGACAACATGCTGGCGACCGGCTCGCCGCTGAAGCGCAGGTCGACGTAGGGGTCGTCCTCGAGGATCATGAAGCCGTACTGGTGGGCCAGCTCGACCAGGCGCTGGCGGCGCTCCAGCGACAGCGTGTAGCCGGCCGGGTTCTGGAAGTTCGGGATCACGTGGGCCATCGTCGGCCGCGCGCCGCCGCTCAGCAGCGCGGCGAGCTGCTCGACCTCGATGCCTTCCTGGCCCAGCTCGACGGCGTGCACGCGCGCGCCACGGTCCTGCAGCGAGAGCAGCGTGCGATCGTAGGTCGGGCTCTCGACCACGACCTCGTCGCCGGAGTGGACGAGCTGGTCGAACAGGAACGCGTCGGCTTGCAGCGAGCCGTTGGTGACGAGCACGCGCTCGGGCTCGACGCCGTGGCGGGCGGCGATCCAGCTGCGCAGCCGCGGGTAGCCGACCGAGGTGCCGTAGGCCGTGGTGCCCTCGGGATCGCTTTCGAAAGCCCTGACGGCCGCGTCGCGCAGGCCGTCGACGTCGATGATGTCCAGCGAGGGGACCCCGCGGGCGAAGGAGATGGTGGAGGTTGTCGTGGTGGCTGCCATAGCGCCGTAGCTTAGGCGGCCGAGCAGCTCGTCGTAGTCATGCGTCAGACCACGGGTCGTGCGCTCCAGCTGCTCGCGGAAGCGCAGCATGTCAGCCGGAGCCGGTGCGGGCGCCTGAGCGGCTGGTGCGACGGGCGGCGCGGCGGGCGGTGCAGGAGCGCTCGGCGGGGCCGGTCGAGCGGCCTCGGCCGCCGGTTCTTCCCAGGGCGCTCGACGCCCGACGACGGGCGCCCGCCGGACACCGGGCTGCGTTGGCGCGGCTGGCGTCGTGGGCAGCGTGAAGTGGCCCTCGATCGTCTCGTCGACGATCCGCGAGGTAGACGGTGGAGGCGGCGATGGCTCGGTCGCGCGCGGCGGCGGAACGGGCGGCTTCGCCGGCTGCGGTGCCGGCTGCGAATCGGAGACGCCGGTCAACGAACGCAGCGTACCCTCCAGCTCGGAGAGCTTGCGCTCCAGCTCTTTCAGCGTCTCGGCGACGTCGCGCTCGTCCACGGGCCTACCCTACCGACCGGCCCAGGTGTGCCCGCCCGCGTTGCTCAGGACGCTGCTTGCGCGCCGCCGCCGAGCACCTCGACGGCGATCGCGGCGGCTTCCGTCGGCGTGCGACCGACGCGCACGCCGCGCGCTTCCAAAGCCTGCGCCTTGGCGGCGGCGGTGCCAGAGGAGCCGGACACGATCGCGCCGGCGTGGCCCATCTGCTTGCCGGCGGGCGCCGTGAAGCCAGCGATGTAGGCGACCACAGGCTTCTTCATGTTGGCCGCGATGTACTCGGCGGCCTCCTCCTCGGCCGAGCCGCCGATCTCGCCCGAGAGCACCACCAGCTCGGTCTGCTCGTCCTGCTCGAACAGCTCCAGCACGTCGACGAACGAGCTGCCCGGCACTGGGTCGCCGCCGATACCGACGATCGTGCTGCAGCCGAAGCCGGCCTGGGCGATCTCGTTGCCGATCTGGTAAGTCAGCGTGCCCGAGCGCGAAACGACGCCGACGTTGCCGGCCTTGAAGAACGAGGCCGGGATGATGCCGACGTTGGCCTTGCCGGGGGAGAGGATCCCCGGGCAGTTGGGGCCGACGAGCCTCGTTTGAGGGTGGTCGCGCTTCAGCGTGTTGTAGACCCGGAGCTCGTCGTGGGCGGGTATGCCCTCGGTGATCGCGATCACGAGCTCGACGCCGGCGGCCGCTGCCTCGAGGATCGCGTCGGCCGCGAAGCGCGGCGGCACGAAGATCATGGCCGTGTTCGGCCGCGCCTCGGCGACGGCCTCGGCCCAGCTGTCGAACACCGGGATGCCGTCGACGTCCTGACCGCCCTTACCGGGCGTCACGCCGCCGACCACGTTCGTGCCGTAGGTGCGGTTGTTGAGCGTGTGGAAGGTGCCCTCGCGGCCCGTGATGCCGGCCACCGCCAGGCGCGTGTTCTCGTCGATCAGTACGGACATGAAGTCTTTAGACCTGGCCTCCGGCCGCCAGCGCGACGACCTTCTCGGCGGCCTCGTTCATGGTCTTGGCGGAGTGGACGTTCGGCAGCGCGGCCTCCTCCAGAAGCCTGCGACCCTCGACGTCGTTGGTGCCGTCGAGGCGCACCACGAAGGGGATGGATAGCCCGCCCACCCCTATCTCCGCAAAGGCGGCGATCAGCCCGTTCGCGACCTCGTCGCAGCGCGTGATGCCGCCGAAGATGTTGAACAGCACGGCCTTCACGGCGTCGTTCTCGAGGATCAGCGCGACGGCCTGCTTGACCTTCTCTGCGTCCGAGCCGCCACCGGCGTCGAGGAAGTTGGCCGGCGTCCCGCCCGCCTGGGCGACGACGTCGAGCGTCGACATCACGAGCCCCGCGCCGTTGCCGAGGATGCCGATGTCGCCGTCGAGCTTGACGTACTGAACGCCCTGCTCCTTGGCGCGGCGCTCGATTGGGTCTTCGTTCTCGGCGTCGGACAAGGACTGGTTCTCGGGGTGGCGGAACAGCGCGTTGCCGTCGAGCGAGACCTTGGCGTCCAGAGCGCGCACCTCGCGCTCGGGCGTGACGATCAGCGGGTTGATCTCGGCCAGCGTCGCGTCCTCTGACAGCCACACCTCGTACAGCGCGACGAGCGCGTCGGCGACGCCCTCGACGACGTCGTCGTCGGCCCCGCCTTTGCGGGCGATGTCGAGCGCCTGCTCGCGCTCCAGGCCAACGAGCGGGTCGACGAGGCTGCGGATCAGCTTCTCCGGCGTGCGCTCGGCGACCTCTTCGATGTCGACGCCGCCCTCGGTGCTGAACATCACGAGCGGCTTCTTGGCCGAGCGGTCGAGCAGCACCGAGGCGTAGTACTCGGAGGCGATGTCCGAGGCGTGCTCGATCCACACCGTGCGCACGACGTGGCCCTTGATGTCCATGCCGAGGATGTTCGAGGCGTGCGTGCGCAGCTCTGACTCGTCGCCGGCGAGCTTGACGCCGCCGGCCTTTCCGCGCCCGCCGATCAGCACCTGCGCCTTGACGACGACCGGGTAGCCGATCTCCGCGGCGGCGGCGACGGCATCCGCGACGTTCTGCACGGGCTTGCCCGAGGACACCCGCAGGCCGTGGCGGGCGAACAGCTGCTTGCCTTGGTACTCCAGCAGGTCCATTGCGGCGCGGGACTCTAACACGCGGGCTGAAGGATCCCGTGCAGCAGGCCCGCGCAGACGTGGCGGGCCGCGCCGAGGACGGCCTGCAGGGCATAATGCGCTGCTCTATGCCCATCCCCAAGAACATCACCTTCGTCACATTCGACGTCTACGGCACCCTGATCGACTGGGAGACCGGCGTCTACGACGCGTTCGCGGCCGAGGCCTCCCGCGACGGTTTCGAGATCGACCGCAACGTCCTGATCCCGCTTTTCCACGAGATCTCGCGTGAAATCGAGGGCGGCTCCTACGAGCTGTACGCCGAGGTCCTGCGTCGCACCGCGATCGAGATCGCCAAACGGCTCGAATGGAACCTCGAGCCTTCGCGCTCAGGCTTCCTGCCCGACTCCGTGCAGCGCTGGAAGCCCTTCAAGGAAACCGCCACCCAGCTGCAGAAGCTGTCCAAGAAATACCAGCTGGGCTTGCTGTCGAACATCGACGACAAGCTGTTGGGCCAGACGCGCCGCCACATCGGCACCGACTTCGACCTCGTCGTGACCGCCCAGCAGGTCCGCTCCTACAAGCCCGAACCGCCGCACTTCACCGAGTGCGCGAGGCGAATCGGCGGCAAGCGTGGCTGGGTGCACGTCGCCGCGAGTCACTACCACGACGTGGCGCCCTGCATCAAACAGCGCGTGCCGGTGATCTGGGTCAATCGCGGCAAGGAGACGCTCGACTCGACGCAGAAGAAGCCGACGGTCGAGGTGGCGAACCTCAAAGAGGCCGCCAAGCAGCTCGGCGTCTCCTGACGGTAGGCGAGGGATGCGAGCGGTTTCGCTGCATCCCGACGTGCTGCTCGTCACGAGCGCGCTGCTGCACCTGAACTGCCTCGTCGTGCGCGGCACGAACGACGACGAGGAGGCAGGTGCCGCCGACGGCGGGACGCCGGTAGCGGTCACCCAGCACGGCCCCGGCGTCGCCCCGGGCTCCGCTCGTTCGGGTGGTGGTGGTGAGACGTTCGTGATCGACTCGCCGGTGCTGCCGGACGAGCTGGACGCGCTGCCGGCGCTCGTCGCGCAGGCCCGCTTCCCCGAGGTCAGCGGTCTGCTGGCCACGCACGCCGACTGGGATCATCTGCTCGCACGGATCGCCTTCCCATCGTTGGCGCTCGGTTGCGCGGAAAGCAGCGCCCGCCGCCTGGCCGCCGAGCCGGGCGCCGCTCAGCGGGTGCTCCGGGAATTCGACGAAGAGCTGTACATCGAGCGCCGCACGCCGCTGGCGCTCGGTTCGCTGCAGGGCCTGCCGGTGCCAGGGCACCTGGAGATCGGCGCGCGCCAGCTCGACCTGCACCCGACCGGCGGACACACGCCCGACGGGATGGCTATCCACATCGGCTGGGCCGGCGTTCTGGCCGTGGGCGACTACCTCTCGCCGATCGAGATACCGATGCTGAACGAGGGCGGCTCGGTCGCCGAGTACGAGGCGACGCTCGCGACGCTCGAACCGCTGCTGCTCGACGACGAGGACGACAGCAGGTGCATCCAGCACGTCGTGCCCGGACACGGGCCGGAGATCGACGTGCGGCGCGCCAGGGTCGTGCTGGAAGAGGACCGCACCTACCTGGCCGCCCTGGTCGCCGACGGCGAGCGCGCGGCGCTACCAGCCGGCAGGCAGGGCCGCGAGCAGCGAAGGCTGCACGCCGAGAACGTGAAACGCCTCGCCGCAGCCTGAGCGAGCGAGCCAGCGAACGAACGAACGGGAGGGCTACTCGGCGGCGGGGGCGGCGGGGCTCTTGATCGTGGCGATCGGCGCGCCGGCCTGGATCGGCGCGCCCTCGGAGATCGGCAGCTCGGCGATCGTGCCCGCCTTGTGGGCGGTGATCTCGTTCTCCATCTTCATCGCCTCGATGATGCAGAGCAGCTGGCCCTCCTCGACGGTGTCGCCCTGTTTGACGAGCACCTTCCACATGTTGCCCTGCAGCGGTGAGGTCAGGGTGTCGGGGCCGCCGCCGGAGGAGGATTTGCTCGCGGCGCGCTTGGCCGCCTTCGGCGCGGCTGCGCCGGCCCCGTTCGTGACACCGCCGCCGCCGCCACCACCGGCGAACGGCGGGCCGATCACGCGCACGTCGAAGCGCTTGCCGGAGACCTCGACCGAGTAGCTCTGCTCGACCTTCTCCTCGACGTCGTCGTCTTCGGAGGCGGCGGCGGGCGCCGCCTGCTCGAAGGCGAGCGTCTTCAGCCACGCTTTATCCTCAAGCAGCTCTTTGCAGGTGTCCCCGCGCGCCCAGTTCTCGGTCGCGAGCAGCGCCTGGTGGAACGGGATAAGCGTCTTCAGGCCCTCGATCTCGTATTCGCCGAGCGCGCGCAACATGCGCTGGGTGGCCTGCTCGCGATCGGCGTCCCAGACGATCAGCTTGGCCACCATCGGGTCGTACATAGGCGAGACTTCGCCGTTTTCGCGCACGCCCGAGTCGACCCGCACGCCCGGGCCGGACGGCTCGCGGTAGCGGCCGATCTTGCCCGGCGCGGGGGCGAAGTTCTTGGACGCGTCCTCGGCGTTGATGCGGCACTCGATCGCGTGGCCGCGCAGCACGATGTCCTCCTGGCGGTAGGACAGCGGCTCGCCGGCGGCGGCGCGGATGCCCTCCTTGACGATGTCGATGCCGGTCGTCATCTCGGTCACGCAGTGCTCGACCTGCACGCGCGTGTTCATCTCCAGGAAGAAATACTCGGGCTCCTCGCCCTCGCGGGCGGAGAACAGCCCCTCGATCGTGCCCGCGCCGACGTAGTCCACGGCGCGTGCGGCCTCGACGCCGATCTTGCCGATGCGCTCGCGCATGTCGGCGTCCACCACCCACGACGGCGCGGGGGACTCCTCGATCACCTTCTGGTGACGGCGCTGGATCGAGCAGTCGCGCTCGCCGAGGTGGATCACGTTGCCGTGCCGGTCGGCCAAAACCTGCACCTCGACGTGGCGCGGGTCGTGCAGGTAGCGCTCCAGATACACGGTCGGGTCGCTGAAGAACTTCTCGCCTTCGCGGCTGGAGCCCTCGAAGGCCCCCTCCAGCTCGTCCGCCGACAGGGCAACGCGGAAGCCCTTGCCGCCGCCGCCGCCGGCGGCCTTGACAGCCACCGGGAAGCCAATCTCGTCGCTGGCGATCCGCAAAGCGTCGGCGACGGTGGCGACCGGCTCGGTCGTGCCGGGCACGATCGGCACGCCGGCGGCCTTCATCAGCTCGCGGGCGCGGGTCTTCGAGCCCATCGCCTCGATCGCGCTGGCGGGCGGGCCGATGAACACGATGCCGGCGTCCTCGCAGGCCTGCGCGAAGGGGGCGTTCTCGGCCAGGAAGCCGTAGCCGGGGTGGATGGCCTGTGCGCCCGCGCGGCGGGCGGCGTCGAGGATCTTCTCCACGTGCAGGTAGTTGTCGGCGGCCGGGCCGTCGCCGAGGTTGTAGGCCTCGCCGGCGCGCGCGACGTGGGGCGCGTCGCGGTCCAGCTCGGAGTAGATCGCCACGCTGGCGATGCCCATCTCCTCTAGCGCGCGGGCTATGCGGACCGCGATCTCGCCGCGGTTGGCGATCAGTACCTTCTCGAACATCGGCCGGGAAGCTTAGATCACTTGATCGTGAAGCTCCGCTCCACCGTCGCTCCGGCGCCTGCGGCGTCGCGCGGAACGGCCTGCAGCAGATATCCGCGCTTGGCCAGCTTGTGGCCTTTGAAGCGTCCCGTGAAGCGCAGGCTGTTGGCGCCCGCGACGTCCTTGTGGGTGAAGCTGCCCAGCACCACCACGCGTACGCACGGCTTGTGTTTGCGGTTGTGCTTGGAGGGCTTCTTGCACGATCTGCCCTGGCGGCGCCCGGTCTCGTGCGCGACCACGGTGAAGGTCGTGACGGCGACCTGCGAGTCGCCGTAGGAGATCGTCGTGCCGAATTTGACGGCCTTCGCCACCGCGGCGCCGCTGGGCGCGGCATGGAACGCGCCGGGCGAGAGCTTGAGGTTCGTGAGCGCGCCCAAGACAGGCGGGCAGGGGGCGGCGTGACCTTGCAGCTCGACGGCGCCGCGGTCCTGGACGGCTATGCAGTCGCCATTGCCGTCCACGTCGCGCGGCTCGCCGAGCAGGTCGGTAGCGGATGAGGCGAAGCCGAAGGGCAGCACGATCGCGCCCGCCGGCACGCTGTCGATCGCGGCGCTGCCGGGCGCCGGTCCGATGCTGAGCGTCGGCGCCGCGAACAGGCTCGCGGGCGGCGTCGAGGTGTTGCCGTTGAGGCCGGTCGCGCAGCCAATCGCGCCGAGCGTCGCCGATGCCGCCTGCGCCTGGTTGGGGACATCGGTGTAGGCGCAGGCGATGGCGCTGCCTTCGCCGTCGGCTTTCTGCGGCTCGACGAGGATCGAGCCGACGACGTTGGCGGCGGTGATAGCGCCGTGTTCGGCCTTCAGCGCGACGTCGTGGTCTTTTTCGTCGGCCGCGCCGACGACGCCCGCGTCGACGGTCGAGGCGGCCACGGTGAGCGCCTTCGGACGCGGTCCGGAATTGGTGAATTCGAGCGCGCGAACGCCGCCGAGCACGGTCGCGGAGTCGAGCGTCATGTTGCCGTTCAGCACTTGCACGGCGGCTGGATCGAGCTGCGACGCCGCGATCGTGCTGCGCTGGATCAGCCAGCCGGGGCCTTCGGTGTTGCCGGCGTAGAAGAGCACCGGCGATTTGCCTTCGGGGCCGCCCGTGAGATGGCTGTCGACGAGCGAGAAGGCGCTGCCGAAGCTGGAGATCGCCGCGCCCTTCCACGCGCCTTCGATCGTCACGTTGGCAAAGCTCGCGCCGCCGTGGTTCTGCTGCACGGCCGGATGTTCGGATTCGTGGTCGACCATCGCGATCGACACCTGGCTGTAGCTGGCCGAGACCGGGGCGTCGGCGAAGATCGCGCCGCTGCTAATGCCGCCTTGGTCGATCGTGTCGCTCGTCAACGCGAGCGCGCCGAAGTCGTCGTCGATCGCGGCGCCGGAGGCCGTCCCGTCGAGCGAGAAGATGCTGCCGCCGATGGTCAGCGCGCCGACGCTGTCCTCGATGCCGCTCGCGGTCGAGCCCGGAGCGACGGTGATAGTGCTGCCGCTGAGCGTCACCGGACCGTCGTCGGCGACGATCGCCGTGCCTTCGCTGCCGCCCTCCATCGTCACCTGCAGACCTTCGCCGAGCAGCGCGGCGATGCCGGCCTGCTCGATCGCGTTGGTGTCGAGCGCGCTGTCCATCACGACGGCCACGTTCTGCAGAACGAGGCTCTCTTCGCTCTCGATGCCCGCCGCTTCGTCTTCTTCGGGGGCGAGGACGGTCAGCGCCGCCAGCTTCGCGTGCCCGCCGTCGATGCCGAGCTCGATCACCGGGTCTTTGTCTTTGGCGAAGCCCTCGATCACGGTCGCGCCGCTGCCGGCGCCGACGATCGTGAGGCCTTCGTCGCCTGTGCTCTGGACGTTCAGCGCGCCTTCGCTTTCGCTGTAGGTGCCCGGGCCGACCTCGATCGTCGGCGCTTCGGGCGCCGCGGCGGCGACTTCGATCGCCTTGCCAATCGTTTTACACGGCGCCGCTTCGCTACAGGGGTTCGTGTCCACGCCGGTCGTCTGGTTGACGAAGAACGTGCTGGCCGAGGCGGCCTGCGCCGCGGCGGCGAGCAGCGCGAGCAGCGCCACGGCGAGCAGCGTCGTGCACAGCGAACGTCGGGCCAGGCTCATCTCGGATACGCCCCCTTTGAAAGTCGCGAGAGCCCACAGGACTACCAGAGGCTTCGGCCGTCTCGGCCCGGGAGGGACGGGTGTTCCAGCGGCCGCGAGCGGCTACTCGACGGCTTGGATCATGCCCGCGGCGACGGTGGCGTTGCTGGCCTCGTCGATCAGGATGAAGCTGCCGGTACGGCGGTTGGCCGCGTACGGGTCGACCGCCAGCGGCGTGCTGAGGCGCAGCCGCACGCGCGCGATGTCGTTCAGCCGCAGCTCGTCGGGCGCCGCCACGCGTTCGAGCGTGTGCGGGTCGAGCAGGTCCTCGATCTCCTGCACGATCGCGGTCGCGTTGCGCGCGGTGTGCTTGATCACGTAGCGCCCGCCGGGGCGCAGCGGCTCGTCGGTCATCCAGCACACGTCGGCCGCCAGCTCGCGCGCGATCGACGGCGCGCTGTCGGGGTGGCAGATCGTCTCGCCGCGCGAGACGTCCAGCTCGTCCTCCAGTCGCAGCGTGACCGACATCGGCGCGGTCGCCTCTTCGATCGGCCCCTCGTACGTGTCGATCGCGGCGATACGGGTGCGCCCGCCGCCGGGCAGCACGGTGACCTCGTCGCCGGCCCTGAGCGCGCCGCTGGCGAGCTGGCCGGCGTAGCCGCGGTAGTCGGCCGCGACGCCAGCGCCGCCGGTGATGCGCCCGGAAGGACGGATCACCCACTGCACGGGGAAGCGCGCGGGCTTCTCGCCCGGATGGTCGTAGGCGACTTCGACCTGCTCTAGGAACTCGAGCAGCACCGGCCCCTCGTACCAGGGCATGTTCACAGAGCGCTCGACCACGTTGTCGCCATTGAGCGCCGACACAGGGATGAAGGTGATGCCGCGCACGCCGCCGAGCTTCTCGGCGTACGAGCCTACCTCCGCCACAAGCTCCTCGTAGCGGGCCTGGGAGTGGTCCACGAGGTCCATCTTGTTGATCGCGAACACCATCTCGGGGATACCTAGCAGCGCGCTCAAAAACGCGTGGCGCTTGGACTGCTCCAACATGCCCGCCCGAGCGTCGATCAGTACGACTGACACGTCGGCGGTCGAGGCGCCGGTGACCATGTTGCGCGTGTACTGCTGGTGGCCGGGACAGTCGGCGATGATGAAGCGCCGCTTGGCGGTGGCGAAGTAGCGGTAGGCGACGTCGATCGTGATGCCCTGCTCGCGCTCGGCGCGCAGCCCGTCGGTGAGCAGCGCGAGGTCGAACGTGCCGGCGCCGCCACGGCGCTCCGAAGCCTGTGCGACCTGGGCGATCTGGTCCTCGAACACCTGCTTGGCGTCGAACAGCAGGCGGCCGATCAGCGTGCTCTTGCCGTCGTCGACGGAACCGGCCGTCGTGAAGCGCAGTAGGTCGAGCGTCATGGGAACGAACGCGGCCCGCGAACCGGGGCTAGAAGTAGCCGGCCTTCTTGCGGTCCTCCATGGCGGCCTCGGAGACGCGGTCGTCGGCGCGCGTCTCGCCGCGCTCGGTGATCGTCGTCGCGGCGATCTCGAGCACGACTTCCTCCAGCGTCAACGCTCGCGAGCGTACGCCGCCGGTGCAGCTCATGTCGCCGACCGTGCGGTAGCGGACGGTCTCGTCGAAGACCTCCTCGCCCTCGATCAGCTGAGTCCCCTCACGCCAGGCGTACAGCATCCCGTCGCGCTTGAAGACCTTGCGCTCGTGCGAGAAGTAGATCGACGGCACCTCCAGCTGCTCGACCTCGATGTACTCCCACACGTCGAGCTCGGTCCAGTTGGAGATCGGGAAGACGCGTACGTGCTCGCCCTTCTTGATGCGCCCGTTGTAGAGGTTCCACAGCTCGGGGCGCTGGGCCTTGGGGTCCCACTGGCCGAAGTCGTCGCGGAAGGACATGATGCGCTCCTTCGCGCGCGCCCGCTCCTCGTCGCGCCGCGCGCCGCCGAAGGCCGCGTCGAAGTCGTGCTCTTTGATCGCGTCGAGCAGGGTCACGGTCTGCAATTGGTTGCGCGAGGCGCGCGGCCCGGTCTGCTCGACGACGCGGCCCTTGTCGATCGAGTCCTGCACGCTCGCGACGATCAGCCGCTCGCCCAGTTCGGCCACGCGGCGGTCGCGGAACTCGATCACCTCGCCGAAGTTGTGGCCCGTGTCGACGTGCATCAGCGGGAACGGGAACGGCGCCGGGCGAAACGCCTTCTCGGCCAGGCGCAGCAGCACGATCGAGTCCTTGCCGCCGCTGAACAGCAGCACGGGACGCTCGAATTCGGCCGCCACCTCGCGCATCACGTGGATGGCCTCGGACTCGAGCGCCCGCAGGTGGCTGAGCTGCGGGCGGGTGGCGACGCTCATGTCGCTGGATCTACGGTCTCGACGTGCAGGCCGCACTCGGTCTTCTCGGTGCCCGCCCAGCGTCCCTCGCGCCCGCTGCCGGGCATGGTGCAGGTCGCGCAGCCGATCGACTCGTAGCCCTGGTTGTGAAGCGGGTGGTAGGGCAGCTCGCGCTCGTGGATGCGGCGCCACAGGTCGCGGTCGGTCCAGTGCGCGAGCGGGTTGTACTTCCACAGGCCGCGCTTGTCGTCGCGTTCGATCAGCTCGGTCGCGGCGCGCGTCGGACCCTGCTCGCGGCGGATGCCGGTGATCCAGCCGTCGGCGCCGCCCAAAGCGCTTTCCAGCGCGGCAACCTTGGCGACCGAGCAGCAGTGCTCTGGGCCGGTCCAGGGGCGCTCGGCGTTGCTCGCGTCGAACACCTCGACCTTGACGCCGAAGCGCTCCTCGAAGGCGCGCCAGGTCGCAAGCGTCTCCTCGAACAGCACGCCGGTGTCGATCGTCACGACGCGCACGGCGCGGCCGGTGCCCTGGTCGAGCCGCAGCAGCTCGTCGAGCAGCACCGACTCCTCCTTCTGGAAGGAGCAGAGGAAGACGGCCTTCTCACCGTGGCGTGCGGCCTCGCGCAGCGTGTGCGTGAGGCTGAGCGCCGGGTCGAAGCTCGCCGTCTGAGATTTGTCTGCGATGTGGCTGTCTAGTGCTGACATCTGCTCTGGCCCCTCTGGATCGTCTGTTGGCCCCGTGCTGATCTTGATCGCCTCAGACCGGATCTATACCGCGCACTCGCCCTCGCCGCGAATGACTTCAAATGGCACGTTGCGGTTCCAGTCGATGAACGTATTCATCGTCTCCAACCCGAAATCGACCGGCATACTCAGGTCCTTGACCTGCGACTCCAGCTGAGCGGTTCCGACGCGCTCGACGAAGCCGATCCAGCCCTCGCCCTCCTGGCGTTCGGCTTCATAGTGGCGCACCCAGCGCTCGATCGCGTCAGGTACTCGCTTGGAGGGCAGACGCAGCTTCAGCCGCTGGCCGAAGACGACCTCGCCGCCCTCGTCGATGCCGCCGACGTGGGGGATGTAGGCGGGGATCGTGTGATCGCCGACTTTGATCGACGCGCCGGTGAAGCCGATGCCGCCGATGTGGTGCTGGCCGCAGCCGTTCGGGCAGCCGCTGATCTTGATCTTGATCTGGCGTGAGAGCGGGTCCTCGATCTGCATCTCTTCGACGCGCTCCTGGATGGCCTGGTTGACCCCCATCGAGCTCGTGATGCCGAGCGTGCAGGAGTCGGTCCCGGGGCAGGAGACGACGTCCGTGATCTGCCTCGAGCCGGCGTCGGCCAGGCCCAGCTCGCCAAGCGCGCGCCAGAGGTCGTAGACGCTCTCCTCGCGCACCCAGCGCAGCACGAAGTTCTGCTGCACGGTCGTACGCGCGTAGCCGCCCGAGTAGGTGCGCATGATCTGCGCGAGGCCGCGGAACTGCTCGGGGGTGAGGTCGCCACGGGTGACCTTCACCTCGACGGTCACGAAGCCCTCCTGCTTCTGCCCGGCCACGTTCGCGGCCGTGAAGCGCTCGAACTCGGACAGATCGCCGTTGGGGCTGCCGAAAGCCGCTGGCGGCGCGGGCGCTCCCTCGCGCTCGTCGTCGAGGAACAGACGGTGCTCGATCGAGAAGTCGCGTTCGGCGACCCAGTCGCCCTTCAGCTCCTCCTCGGCCTGCTTGCGCAGCTCCTCGATGCCGTACTTGTCGACGAACACCTTGATGCGGGCCCGCGCGCGGTTCACGCGCAGCCACTCCTGGCGGTCGAAGATCCGCATCACGGCCTCGGTGACCTTCAGGTATTCGCCGTTGTCGAGCTCCAGGAACTCATACAGCACGGGCGCCTTGCGAGCCATGATCGAGGTGCCGCCGCCGACGAGCATCTCGACGCCACGCACGTCACCGCGGCCCTCGATGTGCTTCACGCGGGCACGAAACGCGACGTCGTGGATGCCGCTGATCGCCCGGTCCTGCGGGCTGCCGTCGAACGAGGTCTTGACCTTGCGCGGCATTCCCTGGGTCGTGGGGTGGCGCACGAAGTAGCGCACGTACGCGCCCGCGTAGGGGGTGAGGTCGAACAGCTCGTCCTTGGCCACGCCGGCCCACGGGTCGCCGGTGACGTTGCGCATCGTGTTGCCGCAGCCCTCGCGACTGGAGAGGCCGGACTCGCCGAGCTCGCGGATCAGCTTCTCGGCTTCCGGCAGCGGGACATGGTGCATCTGGATGTTCTGGCGCGTCGTGATGTGCCCCCTGTTGAGCGGCACGTACTTCTCGACCACGTCGGCGAAGGCCTCCATCTGCTCGGGCGTGACGCCGCCGAACGGGAGCTTGACGCGGATCATCTGCACGTCGGCCTGGCGCTGGCCGTAGACGCCCTGCTTGAGGCGGAACTTGATGAACTCGTCTTCCTCCATCTCGCCGGCGAGGAACTTCGTCGCCTCGGTCTTGAAGTCGTCGTACTCCCGCTGCAGGATCGGGATCACGTGCCCAGGAACGTTCTGCAGGACCTCGGGGTCCTCGAGCGTGCCGCGAGGGGCGTGTACGGACGTTGGCTCCATCGGTGCGAGACCTCCTAACCGGATGTGTGTCCGGCGGGCTGCTTTACAAGTAGAAGTATTGAGGCTAAAGCCTAGCGGCTTTTAGGCATTTATCCAGGGGTCGCGCCCGTCGTCCAGATCGAGGCGCGCGACCCCGTCTCGAAGCGCGGCCTCGCGCCATGGATCGCGTGTCTCGCTGGCCTCGACGAGTGGCGGCGCCGTGGCACGCATGAAGCGCTCCAGCGCCGCCACTACGGCGGCTGCTTCCTCAGGGTCGGTCATTGCGGACCATTTTATGGACTGGATGGGTTCGCGCCGTGTCGGGCCGTGGCTGGTGGCGACGGGGTCGAGCAGGCAGTGTTCGGAACACTGGTACTCTGCTCCTTGCCATGCCCTCGCAGGTGCCGCGTGTCTCTCTCCCCGACCACGTCTTCGCGCGGCTGCGCGAGGAGATCCTCACCGGGCGCTACCGGCCGGGCGAGCGCCTGCCCCCGCAGCGGGCGCTGGCGGCCGAGTTCGGCGTCAACATGGCCTCGATCCGCGAGGCGCTGAAGCGCCTGGAGCAACTGCGGCTCGTCGCGGTGCGCCATGGCGACGGCACGCTCGTGCTCGACTGGCGTCGCTCGGGTGGGCTGGAGGCGCTGATGCTCGCCGACGGCCTCGGCGAGCCGGTCGCACGCGACCTGTTCGAGGCGCGCACGCTGCTGCTGGTCGAGGCGGCGCGTCTGGCGGCCGAGCGACGCAGCGCCGCGCAGGCGGCAGAGCTGGGCTCGCTCGCGGGCGCGCTTGCGGGCGCCGAAGACTCCGAGCAGGCGCTGATGGCCGACTGGGCTTTCATGGCCGTGCTGGTCGAGGCCGCCGGCAACCTGCTGTTCCAGCTGATCATGAACTCGGTACGCGAGCTGTACCTGCCGCACGCCTCCGGCTTCGCCGCCTTGGTCGGCGATCGCGCCGAGCTGGCACCGCTGTACGCGCGGGTGGCGGAGGCCGTGGCGGCGCGCGACGGCGAGCTCGCGGCGGGGGCGATGCGCGAACTGGCCGGCGCCCAGGGCGCGCGGGTGCTGCCGTGAGCACGGGCTTCGAGCGCTTCCTGCGCGCGGCGCCCTGGCCGCAGCGTGCCGGCATGTGGGTCCTGATCTCGTTGGCGCGCCGTCCGCGAGGGGCGGCGCTGCTCGCCCGTGTGCCACTGGCCCAGCAGGCGGGCTGGGCGTTGTTGTCGATGAGCCGCTACGACGAGCCGACGGTCTCGCGCGCGCTCGGCTGGGACGCCGAGGCCGTCGTCGCGCGTGGGCGGGCTCTCAGGCGCGTCGAGGGCCGGCCGTGAAGCCGATCGCCGCCGACGTGTGCGTCGTGGGCGCTGGCGCCGGCGGCGCCGTGGTCGCGGCGGAGCTGGCCGAGGGCGGGGCGCGCGTCGTGCTTTTGGAGCAGGGCCCGGCCCACGACCCCGATCGCTTCACGGCGCGCCCGCCGGAGATGATGGCCCAGCTCTACCGCGACGCCGGCCAGACCGCGACGCTTGGCACGCCGCCGATCCTGCTGCCGCTCGGGCGCGGGCTCGGCGGCACGACGCTGGTCAACTCGGGCACCTGCTTTCGCACCCCGGCGCACGTGCTGCAGCGCTGGGCGGGCGAGTTCGCGCTCGACTTCGACGAGGCCGGCCTCGCTGGCTGCTTCGAGCGTGTCGAAGCGGCGCTGTCGGTGGCAGAGGTGACGCCCGAGTTGGCGGGCGCGAACGCGGCCGTCGCGCGTCGCGGCGCCGAACGACTGGGGTGGTCGCATGGCTATCTGCGCCGCAACGCACGCGGTTGCGTCGGCTCTGGCGTGTGCGTGTTCGGCTGCCCGACGTCGGCCAAGCAGCACACCGGCATCACCTACATACCCCGCGCTCGCGCCGCCGGGGCGCAGGTCGTGAGCGGGGCCGACGTGCGCGAGGTGCTCGTCGGCGCTGGGCGTGCTCGCGGCGTGCGGGTGCGAGTGGACGACGGGCAGGCGATCGAAGTGCACGCGGACACGGTCGTGCTCGCCTGCGGCACGATCCACACGCCGCTGCTGCTCGACCGCTCGAAGATCCCCGATGCCTCGGGCGAGCGCGGACGCAACCTGTCTCTGCACCCGGCGACTGCCGCCTTCGCGCTGATGGAGGAGGAGGTGAACATGGCGCGTGGCGTGCCGCAGAGCTTCTACGTCGACGAGTTCGCCGCCGAGGGAATCGTGTTCGAGGGCGTCGCTGGGCCGCCGGCATATGCCGCGATGGCGCTGCCGCTTGTGGGCGAGCGCCATCGTCGGGCGATGGCCGACTATCGTCGCCTCGCGCAGTTCGGGCTGATGGTCAGCGACAGCTCGCGCGGGCACGTCAGCTCGTTCGCCGGGCGGCCCGCGATCCGCTACGAGCTGGGCGACGAGGACCTGACCAAGTTTCGCCGTGGCATCGCGCGCCTGGGCGAGCTGTTCGAGGCGGCGGGCGCGCGTGAGGTCTACCTGCCGCTTCCAGACGGCGTCGAGCCTCACCGCGCCCGCGCGAAGGACCTCAAACTGATGGCCTTCCATCCACTCGGCACGGCACGGGCCGATGGACGCCCGGGGCGCGGCGTGACCGACGGCCAGCTGGCCGTGCGCGGCACGCGCGGTCTCTACGTCGCCGACGGCTCGGTGATCCCGAGCGCGCTCGGCGTCAACCCGCAGCTCACGATCATGGCGCTCGCCACGCGACTGGCCGACCGGCTGCTCGCGCGAGGCGCGGCGCGCCCATCACCCGACCGACAGGAGACTCTGGAATGTCCTTCTTGATCGACCCGCCCTGGCTGTACGCATCCGGGCTCGCCTACGGGCGCTTGATGCCCGAGGAGACGACCGCCGCCAAGCGAATCCACACGGCGACCGCCGGAGCGTTCCTCGCGACCAGCATCTCGCTGTATCTGAACCTGCCCTGGACGCGGCGGATCTGGGAGGCGTGCAAGGCCGAGGACGGCCGCGACTGGATGCTCAACTCGGGCGTCTTCCGCTTCGATCACCGTCGCGCCGGGCGGCGCACCCATCTGACCAGCGCGCTGCTGTTCGCCACCTACCCGTGGTGGTTGCGGGCTGGAGAACGGGCGGCCCGTGCGAAGGCGTCTGGCGGCGTCTGAAGGACGGCAAGCCTTACCCGGTTGGCGCTCCGAGGTCCGTCGTGGTCGTCGGCCGGCCGGCCAGAGTGACCGAGACGGATCGAACGGGGGCACCTTCGTAGTTGAACACGTTGTTGGTGACAGGAATGCTCCGGCTTGGTCCGCTCGTGCCAGTGACCGTCACCGCTGCCCCGTTCGGAACCACGCCGGATACGACGACCCGTCCAGCACTCGGTAGCCGTACCATCATCAACCGGCCAGTTTCGGCGTTCGAGAGCGGACCGCACACTTCGTTTACGACGAGCGCGCCTGACACTGCCAGGCACATGCCGGAGCGCCCCGGAACCACCCAAGCCTTGTGGCCGGCGACTTCGATCGGAGCTGCGTTTTCAGGTTCCAGTTCGTATCCAGTGACCAGCGTTCCCGCCTTGGTGAGGCCTTCCACCTTGAACGCCGGCATGCCACCCGCTGACGACGAGGCGGCCCTGGCCGAACGCAATACAGAGAACCGGCTTATCAGGCGCTGACGCGTCGAGCGGGTCGACCGCCGGGTGCTCGGCGACGGTGCCGCTTGCGAGACGACGACAACCAGCAGCATCGCGACTGCTGCCGCGGCGACAACCGTGGTAAGAACGCGTTTCATCTCAACCTCGCTCAGGTTTGCGAAGCTACCGCGCGCCGGTTTGCATGTCAAGGATTGTCCCGAGAATTAGAATCGACGGGGACGCTCCGCCGATCGGCCCGCGAGCGCGGCTTCTCGGTTCCCGCGTCTAGAGCGGGATGTTGCCGTGCTTGCGCTTCGGGCCCGGTTCGCGCTTGCTCTGCAGCGTGTGCAGCGCGCGGATCAGGCGCGGGCGCGTCTCGTGCGGCACGATCACGTCGTCGATGTAGCCGCGCTCGGCTGCCGTGTAGGGGTTGGCGAAGCGGGCCTTGTAGTCGGCCATCAGCTTCTGGCGGCGCTCCTCGGGCGTAGGGCTCGAGCCGATGTCGCGGCGGTAAATGATGTTGACCGCGCCCTCGGGTCCCATCACGGCGACCTCGGCGGTTGGCCAGGCGAAGTTGAAGTCGGCCAGCATGTGCTTGGAGGCCATCACGTCGTAGGCGCCGCCGTAGGCCTTGCGCGTGATCACGGTGAGCTTCGTCACGGTCGCCTCGGTGAACGCGTACAGCAGCTTGGCGCCGTGGCGGATGATGCCGCCCCACTCCTGCGATGTGCCGGGCAGGAAGCCGGGCACGTCGACGAACGTGATGATCGGGATGTTGAAGGCGTCGCAGGTGCGCACAAAGCGCGCTGCCTTGGCCGAGGCGTCGATGTCGAGCACGCCAGCGAGCTGGTTGGGCTGGTTGCCGACGATGCCGACGGCGAAGCCGTCCATGCGCGAGAAGCCGCAGATGATGTTCTTGGCGTGGTGCTCGTGCACCTCGAAGAACTCCTCGTCGTCGACGATCAGCTTGACCACGTCGCGCATGTCGTACGGCTTGTTGGGGTTGTCCGGCACGACGTCGTCCAGCTCCGGGTCCATGCGCTCGGGGTCGTCCGTGCTGGCCACGCGCGGCGCGGTCTGCATGTTGTTCTGCGGCAGGAAGCCCATCAGGTAGCGGCAGTCCTCCAGGCAGGCGTCCTCGTCCTCGGAGGCGAAGTGAGCGACGCCCGACTTGCTGTTGTGCGACATCGCCCCGCCCAGCTCCTCGAAGCCGACCTCCTCGCCGGTGACCGTCTTGATCACGTCGGGGCCGGTGATGAACATGTGCGAGGTCTCCTTGACCATGAAGATGAAGTCCGTGATCGCGGGCGAGTAGACGGCGCCGCCGGCGCACGGGCCCATGATCAGGCTGATCTGCGGGATCACGCCCGAGCACTTGACGTTGCGCACGAACACGTCGCCGTAGGCGCCGAGTGAGACGACGCCCTCCTGGATGCGCGCGCCGCCGGAGTCGTTGATGCCGATCACGGGGCAGCCGATCTTGGCCGCGAGATCCATGATCTTGCACATCTTTTCGCCCATCACCTCGCCCAGCGAGCCGCCGAAGACCGTGAAGTCCTGGCTGAAGACGCAGACGGTGCGGCCTTCGATCGTCCCGTGGCCGGTGACGACAGCGTCGCCCCACGGTCGGTTCTTCTGCATGTCGAAGTCGTGGGTGCGGTGGCGCACGAACGTGTCGAGCTCCTGGAAGGAGCCGGGGTCGAGCAGCTTCTCGATCCGCTCGCGGGCCGTTTTCTTGCCGCGCGCGTGCTGCTTCTCCTCGGCCTCCGGGGCCGAGTGCAGGGCCGCCTCGCGCAGCCCGTTGAGCTGGTCGAGCTTCTCCTCGTATGTCTCGGGGGCCTTCTGGCGCGGCTCCTTGCGGTGGCCGCTGCGCGAGGCCGCGAGCAGGGCCGCGTCGGTCTGGCGATCGTGTGAGCTGCTCGACATCGGCGCCGGATGTTATCCGCGCGGGCGCGCCGGCCGTCTGTCAGGAGCGCGAGAAGGGGCGGTGGTGCGCGGCGCCGAGCCGATCGAGGACGCCCGTCAGGACGGCCGTCACCTGTTCCTCGGCCGCCCGCAGCTCGGCCGCCAGGTCGGCGGCGGGGCGCTCGTCCGTTGTGGATGGCTCGTCGCTCGGCGCGTCGGCGACCACACCAGTCTCTTCGCCATCCGTCGACTCGACGGGGGATGTCGCACACGTCGTCTCCGCGGGCGTAGCGACCTCGCGCGAAGAATCGATCTCAGCCTTGAGCTCGGGTCCTACTGGCCCTGCCTCGGGCTCGACCGCGACCGGCTGCTTCTCCGGTTCGGCGAAACCAGGGGGCTGCGCCGGGGCCGGAGCGTGGGCTCGTGCGACGGCGGCGATCGCAGCCGCGCCGTACCCAGGCGTGGGCGGGATAGTTGGTGGCGGCGCGGGCTGCCCGCGCACGATGACCGGCTCGGCCGGCGCGGTGGCGCCCTCGGGCTCGGCCGCGCGACTCTGCTTGCGGCCGAACAGACGCGCGAAGAAGCCTGGCTTCTTGACCGGCGCGGCCTCGGGCATCGCGGTCTCGGGCGTTGCGGCCTCGGGCATCGTTGCCTCGGGCGCAGGCGGCTCGACGGTCCCGATCTCCTGGCGGCGCTCCTCGCGCAGCGAGCCGGGGAAGTCCGGCGAGAATCGATCAGCGGCGGTCAGCGCGATCTGTGGCTCCTCGGCGAGCGGTGCGGTTACGACGGCTGGCTCGGTCGGCTCCGTCTGCTCGCTGGCGGGCTCGACCTCGACCTCCTCCTCCGACGCCACCGGCTCGCTCACCGTTCTGGCCCCTGAGTCGCGCTCCTCGCTCGGCTCGATCTCGTCGGTCGGCTCCGCGACGACTCCCGCCTCGACCGGCTCCTCGACCTCGACCGCCTCCGCTGCTTCAGCCGTCGTTTGCTGCTCGGACTCCTCCGGCTCGGCCTGCGCGGCGCTCAGCTCGCGCGTGACGCTGAGCGTCACCTTCGTGCCCCAGCCGGAGGCTCTGATCGCGACCGAGCCAGTCGTGCCGGTGGCCTCCCATTCCACCAGCCGCTCTGGCTCGACGCGCGTGATCTTGATCTCACCCAGCTCGCCGAGATGGCGCGCCAGGGTCTCTGGATCGCTCAGTTCTGCCCACAGCTCGGGCGGGCTCTTGACGAGCGTTCGCTGCACCTCGGAGGAGATCATTGCCACATCCTTTCGCGCGATGTGGCTGCAGTCCTGCCTCTCGTTACGCCGAGGAAACGACGGCGTCGACCGACACCAGACCGCGCTCGTGCAGGACCTCGGCTAGCTGTACGGCGTTGGTGGCCGCGCCCTTGTGCAGGTTGTCGGCGACTACCCACATGTCGAGCGCGCGCTCGTGGCTCGGGTCGCGGCGGATGCGCCCGACGAACACCTCGTCGCGTCCCGCGGCGTTGATCGCGAGCGGGTAGAGAGCGCTGTCGGGATCGTCGAGCACGACCACGCCGTCGGCTGCTTCGAGCAGCTCGCGTGCGCGCTCGGGCGACAGGGCGGTGCGCGTCTGCACGTTGACGGCCTCGGAGTGTCCGGTCACGACGGGCACGCGCACGCAGGTCGCGCCGACGCGGATCTCGGGGTCGCCGAGGATCTTGCGCGTCTCGTTCATCAGCTTGCGCTCCTCGTCGGTGTGGTCGTCGCCGGGGGCGAAGCTGCCGGCGTGCGGGAGCACGTTGAAGGCGATCTGGTGGGCGTACTGCGCAGGCGGGGCGATCTCGGTCTCTCCCAGCAGCGCTTGCGATTGGTCGAGTAGCTCCTCGACCGCTTTGCGGTTCGTGCCGGAGACGGCCTGGAAGGTGGTGACCACGAGCCGCTCGATGCCGGCCTCGAGCTGCAGCGGGCGCAGCGCCACGACCATCTGCATGGTCGAGCAGTTGGGGTTGGCGATGATGCCGTGGTGGCCGTCGAGCGCGTCCGGGTTGACCTCGCTGACGACCAGCGGCACGTCGTCGTTCATGCGCCAGCGCGAGGAGTTGTCGATCACGACGGCGCCGGCCTTGGCGAAGCGCGGCGCCCACTCGCCCGAGGTCGAACCGCCGGCCGAGAACAGCGCGATGTCGAAGCCCTGAGTCGCCTCCTCGCCGAGGCCCTGCACGACCAGGCCGCCCTCCAGCTCGCGTCCGACCGAGCGCTCGGAGGCGAACGGCACGATCTCCGCGGCGGGGAACCCGCGCTCGCGCAGCAGGCGCAGCATCAGCGTGCCCACCTGTCCGGTGGCGCCCACGACGGCGACTCGATAACCCTCGCTCATCGGCTCAGGGTACAACGGCACGGCGCCGTCGGAGAAGGGGCGGCGCTCAGCCCGTCTGGGCCGTCATGAAGTAGATCGTCAGCAGAATCAGGATGTTTCCCACGAGGTTGACGCGGAACACGCGCGTTCGCAGAGCGTGGTACTCGGCGCTGAAGACCACCTGGCCGTCGCCGGCTGCCGCGATGTCACGCTCGGCCAACTCGCCCAGGCGTCGCTCGTTGGGTGCGAAGAACATACCGCCGAGGGCGCCCAGGACGACGATCACGCCGATGCCCCACTGCACGTAGAACTGGCTCCAGACGTGCAGTTTGCTCGCCAGGTAGATGCCGCACAGCAGCGCGAGCCCCATGAACGGCGAGATCACGAGCTTGCCGACCTGGCCCTGGATGCGGTGGAAGCCGGGCATCGAGCGCGGCTCGGTGCGCAGCCCGAACGAGTACATGACCGGATAGGCGAAGGTGATGCCGAAGGCGATCACGATCGAGGCGATGTGCGCCGCGAGCACGAACGTGAAGAAGGTGACGGCGGGAGCAAGGATCATGGGGTCACCCTAGATGCCAGCCCGGCAGCTCGTGTCAGAACGTCGGCGCGTACTTGCCGAACACGTCCTGCATCGCCGCGCATGTCTCGCCGATCGAGCAGCGGTCCTTGAGCGCCTGGCGGATCGCGGGCAGCAGGTTCTCCTCGCCGCGGGCCACGTCGCGTAGCTCCTCCAGGCGCCGCTCGACGAGCGCTTGGTCGCGGTCGGCCTTGAAGGCCGCCAGGCGATCGAGCTGTTCGCGCTCGGACTTTGGGTCCACGCGCAGCAGGTCGGGCACCTCCAGCTCCTCCTCTTGGAAGGCGTTGACGCCAACCACGATGTCCTGGCCGATGCGGTAGCGCTCCTGATAGCCCCAGGCCGACTCGTCGATCTCGCCCGTGATGAACTCGATCGCGTTGACCGAGCCGCCGAGCGCGTCGACCTTCGCGATCAGCTCGTTCGCGCGCGCTTCGATCTCGTCGGTCAGCGCCTCGACGAAGTAGGAGCCCGCGAACGGGTCGACGGTGTCCGCCGCGCCCGACTCGTTGGCGAGGATCTGCTGCGTGCGCAACGCGATTTTCGCGGCCCGCTCGGTGGGCAGCGCGAGCGCCTCGTCGAAGCCGTTCGTGTGCAGCGACTGCGTGCCGCCGCAGACCGCCGCGAAGCCCTGCAGCGCGACGCGCACGATGTTGTTCTCCGGCTGTTGCGCGGTCAGCGTGACGCCGCCGGTCTGCGTGTGGAAGCGCAGCATCGTCGACTTCTCCTTCTTGGCGCCGAAGCGCTCGCGCATGACGTGCGCCCACATACGCCTGGCGGCGCGGAACTTCGCGACCTCCTGGAAGACGTTGTTGTGGCCGTTGAAGAAGAACGCCAGACGCGGCGCGAAGTCGTCGACGTCGAGGCCCTTGTCGATCGCGGCCTGCACGTAGGCGATACCGGAGGAGAGCGTGAAGGCCACCTCCTGCACAGCCGAGCAGCCCTTCTCGCGGAAGTGGTAGCCGGAGATCGAGATCGTGTTCCAGCGCGGCACCCGTTCGTGGCAGTACTGGAACAGGTCGGTCGTCAGCCGCATCGTCGGCTCGGGCGGGAAGATGTAGTTGCCGCGCGCGATGTACTCCTTGAGCACGTCGTTCTGAGTAGTGCCGCGCAGCTTCTCGCTCGGCACGCCCTGCTCCTCGCCGACCAGCTCGTACAGCAGCAGCAGGCAGCCGGCCGGTGCGTTGATCGTCATCGAGGTCGAGACCTCGTCGAGCGGGATGCCGTCGAAGGCGGCGCGCATGTCGTCGATCGTGTCGATCGCGACCCCCGTGCGTCCGACCTCGCCCAGGCAGCGCGGGTTGTCGGAGTCCAGTCCCAGCTGCGTCGGCAGGTCGAAGGCCATCGACAGGCCCGTCGAGCCCTTCGACAGCAGGTAGCGGTAGCGCTCGTTGGACTCCTTGGCCGAGGCGTAGCCCGCGTACTGGCGCATCGTCCACGTCTGCTTGCGGTACATCTCGCGGTGCACGCCGCGCGTGTAGGGGAACGCTCCCGGCTCGCCGAGATCGATCTCCGCCGGCACGTCGTCCTGCGTGTACAGCTCGCCGATCTCGATCCCAGAGTCGGTGAAACGGCGTGGATCGTC
>DASXER010000054.1:0-9861 GCA_036490015.1 Solirubrobacteraceae bacterium
CTGTGGCGAAGGTGATAGTCGAGGTCGAAGTAGCGGTCGTCCAACCACACCGGCTCGGACAGCCCCAGCGGCACGAAGCGGACCTTCTGGCGGTAGCGCGGCACGATCGAAAGCTTGCCGGCGACCATCGCCTTGAAGTCCTCGAACGGCGGCGGCGGTCCCTCAAACAGGCTGACGCCGCCGATGTGCATCGGCGTGACGTCGTTCTCGACGTGCAGGAAGGAGGCGTCGATCGCGCTCATCCATTCCATTCGTCTCCCTCCCGCTCGCCGTCGCCGTCGCCGTCGAGGAGCAGCTCCAGCTCGCGATAGACCGCCGGGTGCACGGACATGCCGCAGTGGCTGGAGCGCACCTCGACGGCGCGCGAGTGCGGGTCGATGCAGGCCGACCAGTCGACGATCGCGTCGCTTTTCGAATAGACCGCGACCGACTCGGTGCGCGGGTCCAACGGCGCCTGCATGTCCTCCCAGAAGCCCGCGCAGCACTCGCCGTCGGCGCACGAGCTGGAGAACAGCCCCGGTATGCCGAGGTCGCCGAGGCGCGCCATCCAGCGCACCGTCCGCAGCACCCGCGGCGCGACCGCCAGCGAATCGCACACCGGCGAGCCGAGCATCACGAGCCTGGAGACGTGCTCGCCCTCGCGCACGGCCAGCGCGCGTGCCAGGGCGCCGCCGCGGCTCTGGCCGATCACCGCGATCGGGCCGCCGTGCTCGCTGGCCAGCGCCCCCACCTCCACCTGCAGACGACTGACGATCCGCTCGGCGCAGCCCACGTTCCAGCGGATGCCGCTCATCGCGACCGGGTGCCCGCGGCGCGCGAGCCAGCCGCGCAGCACGGCCAGCGAGCCGTCGCCGGCCATGAAGCCCGGGATCAGCAGCACGGGCTGGCGCTCGACATGCCGCGCCGCTGGCGCCGGGCGGCGCAGGGCCTGAACGGCGATCAGCCGCGCCAGCTCGCCGCCGTAGCGAAGCTCCCCCCAGAGTGGCGCCGTCGCCGGCACCGACACGCTGTCCGCTGCAGACATCGTGTTCAGGAGCCTACGCCCTACAGCGCGGCAACGGAAGGGCAGCTAAGAAGAGTGCGAGCCTTTGGCTGAGATCTCAAACGCGCCCGTGCCCTCGTCCTGGTTGCACGTGATCGAGGATTTCGAGTCGTGGCAGGACAACGATTTCGGGAACACGATCTGCTGGCTCGTCGGCAGCAGTTCACCGGCGTGCATCAGGTTCACTTTGACCGCGCCCGCTTTGCCTTTCGGGTGCAGCACGAAGCCACGGCGCGTGGCGACCTTGACGCACACGACGTCGAGCGAGTGCGGCGTCCACACGCAGCGGATGCTGTTGTCGGGCGTGTGGAAGTAGCACGGGATTTTCGCGCTGTTCGGTTTGCTGCAGGCGAAGTGGACTTTGGCCGACGACGACACGACACCGACACCAGCATCGGCCGACGCGCTCGCGAACGCGGCCAGGCCGACGGCAAGCGCGACCGCCGCCACGAGCCCTCCCAGTGCTCGCAGCCAGCGCTCAGGTGCAGTTGAGCGGGAAGTCGGTGCCGCCGACATGGAATGAACTGTTTCCGCGCGACATCGTGAACTCCTTGTACCTGCCGCCGAAGTGCAGCGCCCAGCCGCGGAACTCGTGCAGCCTCAGGTAGGGAAAGCCAGCCTCGTCCGGCGCCGGGCGACGACAGCCGTAGAGCGCGCGTGCGTGCGAGGCCTTGGCGTTCTCCCAGGCGAACAGTTCGAGTGCCGGCGGGCACGCGCGCGCGGTGCCGATGTCGTGCAGGCCCCACACTTCGACGCCCGTGACGACCGGTTTCTGACACTCATAGGTCTTCGGCAAGGCGACCGCCGCCGTCGGCGCTAGCGCGCACACGACGAGCACACCAACCGAACCCATCCAATTAAAAAATCTCTGCACGAAGGCTGAAGCTATCACCCATGCCGATAGCATCCGCGCCATGGGAGAGGGGGAGCAGATCGGCGTCCGCTGTGGCGCCAGCCTCAAGACGTACGAAGAGCTGTTCGGCAGCGCGCTGAAAGCGACGCGCGGGCTGCACGAGCTGGGCGTCGGCGCGGGCGATCGCATCGCGCTGCTGCTGCGCAACTCGATCGAGTTCCTGGAGGCGACGATCGCGACCGTGCCGCTCGGCGCGAGCGCCGTGCCGATCAACTGGCACTGGCGCGGCGAGGAGATTGGGCACGTGCTCACCGACAGCGCCGCCAAGGTGCTGGTCGTGCACAGCGAGCTGTGGCCAGCGATCGCCGACAGCGTGCCTGAGCAGGTGACGGCGATCTTCATCGACCGCGACGCGGCACCCGGGGCCTCCGCAGCGCTGCCCGACGGTGCGCTGCACTGGGACGATTTCCTGGCCGCGCACGAGCCGTGGGACGAGGCGCCCGAACGCGCGCCGATGAGCATCATCTACACGTCCGGCACGACCGGTCAGCCGAAGGGCGTCGTGCGCGAGACCGCCACCGACGAGCAGCGCGAGGCCACCCAGGAGCTGCTCGGCGAGATCTTCCAGCTCGGCGACTCCGAGCGCACGGTGATCCCGGCGCCGATGTACCACACCGCCCCGAACGTGTACGCGCTCGCCTCAGCGGTGCGCGGCATGGACATGACGATCATGGAGGGCTTCGACGCCCAGGAGTTCCTGCGCATCGTGCAAGATCGGCGCGTCACGGTCGTGCAGATGGTGCCGACGATGTTCGTGCGCATGCTCGCGCTCGACGAGCAGACGCGACGTTCCTATGACACCTCGTCGCTGCGCTGGATCGTGCACGCCGCCGCGCCCTGCCCGCCGGACGTCAAGCGCGCGATGATCGAGTGGCTCGGGCCGGTCGTGTCCGAGTATTACGGCGGTACCGAGACCGGGCCCGTCACCTTCTGCACGAGCGAGGAGTGGCTCGCGCATCCCGGCACGGTCGGGCGGCCGATCAAGCACGCGGTCGTGAAGGTGTTCGACGCCGAGGGAAACGAGCTGGGCGTGGGCGAGTCGGGCGAGGTTTACGTGTGGCTCGACGTGTGGCCGAACTTCACCTACAACAACGACGAGCAGAAGCGGCGCTCGATCGAACGCGACGGGCTCGTCAGCTGCGGCGACATCGGCTACCTCGACGGGGCCGGGTTTCTGTACCTCAACGACCGCCGCTCAGACATGGTGATCAGCGGCGGGGTGAACATCTACCCGGCCGAGATCGAGGCCTGCCTGCTGGGGCTCGACGGCGTGCGCGACTGCGCGGTGTTCGGCATCCCCGACGAGGAATTCGGCGAGGCCCTGGCGGCGCACGTCGAACTGGACGCGGGCGCATCGCTGGGTGCGGACGACGTGCGGGCTTTCGTGCGCGCGAACCTGGCTCCGTACAAGACCCCGCGGCTGGTCGAGTTCTCAGATGCGTTGCCGCGCGAGGACTCGGGCAAGATCTTCAAGCGTCGCCTGCGCGAGCCCTACTGGGCCGGTCGCGAGCGCGCGATTTGATCTTTTTAGATCGGTTGCGGTCTCGCGTGGCGGGTCGCGCGTCAGGTCAGCGAACCGTAGGCGTCGGGTCGGCGCGTGGTGAGGAACGGGAACAGCTCCAGCCAGTCGCGGCGCTGGTCGAGGTCGAGCTCGGCGACGATCACCGCCGGCTCGTCGCGGGGAGCCTGGACGAGCACGCGACCGTACGGGTCGCAGATGAACGAGGAGCCGTAGAAGCGCAGCGGCGGCTCCTCGCCGATGCGGTTGACGGCGACCATGAAGACGCCGTTGGCGATCGCGTTGCCGCGAATCACTTGCTCCCACAGCGGCTCGGTGTCGAAGCCGGGGTGGTCGGGCTCGGAGCCGATCGCGGTCGGGTAGACGAGCACGTCGGCGCCGTTGAGGCTGTAGGCGCGCGCGAGCTCCGGGAACCACTGGTCCCAGCAGGTCGGCAGGCCCAGCTCGGCGTCGTGGATTCGCGTCGTGGCGTAGGGGTCTGAGCCGTCGGGCGGTGTCGCCGGGCCGGCGCGGAAGTAGCGATCCTCGTAGTAGCCGGCCGTGACCGGGATGTGCAGCTTGCGGGTGCGGGCCTGCAGCGTGCCGTCGGGCGCGACGAGGATCGCGGTGTTGAAGCCGAGCCCGTCGTCGCCGGGTGCCTGCTCGTAAAGCGAGGCGTGGACGTGGACGTCGTGCTGCTTGGCGGCCTGTGCGGCGAAGGCGAACGTGGGACCGTCGGCGAGCGGCTCGGGCTGTGCCTTGGCTGCTTGTGGGCCGCCGGGGTCGACGGCGAAGTAGCGGCTCAGCGTCAGCTCCTGCAGGCACACGAGCCGCGCGCCCGCCTGGGCCGCCTGGGCGATGCCTTGGGCGAGGGCTTCACGGTGCTCGTCGGGGTCCGGGTGCCAGCGCTCCTGCACCGCCGCTACCTTCAGCGGCGCGCGCTCGGGATCGCGCGTGCGAGCGGGCGAGTCGAGCGGCGGACCCGCCTCGATCAGCTTCGTGGAAGCCGCCATGCGGCCACTGTAGCCCGCACGGTCAGCCGCTTGGACGCTTTGCGCGCGCGGGCGTGCGCTGGATCGATCATGCTTGGCGACATGAGCGAGCCGCTCGCAGGGACCCCCGCCGCGGATGGCTACAGGATGCCGGGCGAGTTCGAGCCGCACTCCGGCTGCTGGATGCTGTGGCCCGAGCGGCCGGACAACTGGCGTCAGGGCGGCGCGCCCGCGCAGGAGGCGTTCGCGGCCGTGGCGTTGGCGATCGCCGCTTCAGAGCCGGTGACGATCGGCGCGTCGGCCGGGCAGCTGGAGCGCTGTCGCTCGCTGGTCGGCGACGCCGTGAGGATCGTGGAGCTGGAGAGCGACGACTCGTGGATGCGCGACGTCGGGCCGAGCTTCCTGGTGGGTGTCGACGGTCGTGACGGCGGTGACGGGGAGCCGCGCGGCGTGGACTGGCGCTTCAACGCCTGGGGCGGCGCCGAAGGCGGCCTGTACGCGAGCTGGGAGCGCGACGACGCCGTCGCCGAGCGAGTGCTGGAGGTAGAGGGCGCGGCGCGCTACCGGGCGCCGATCGTCCTGGAGGGCGGCTCGATCCACGTCGACGGGCGCGGCACGGTGCTGACCACGGAAGAGTGCTTGCTGAACCACAACCGCAACCCCTCGCTCTCGCGCGAGCAGATCGAGCAGGCGCTGCACGAGTACCTCGGCGCCGAGCGTGTCGTGTGGCTCGGGCGCGGCCTGCCCGACGACGAGACCGACGGGCACATCGACAACCTCGCCTGCTTCGCCGAGCCGGGCGTCGTGCTGCTGAGCCACGTCGAAGATCGCGACGACCCACGTTTCGAGGTGTGCGACGACGCGCTCACACGATTGCTGACAGCCGGGATGGAGGTCGTGCTGCTGCCATCGCCCGGGCTGCTCTCGATCTCCGCCGAGGAGGCCGCCGGCGTCGAGGTCGTGCCCGGCACCCAGCCGCGTCGCGCCGGTGATCCGATGGCGGCCTCCTACGCCAACTTCTTCATCGCCAACGAACGCGTCGTCTATCCGCTGCTCGACGAGCGCACCGACGAACGGGCGGCGAGCGTGCTGTCCGGCTGCTTTCCGGGGCGCGTGATCGTCGGCGTGCCGGCGCGCGAGATCCTGCTCGGCGGCGGCAACATCCACTGCATCACCCAGCAGGTCCCTCGCTATCGTGGCGAAAATGGCTGAGCGTCTGGTTGCCGTCAACGGCATCGAGCTGAACGTGCTCGAAGAGGGCCCGGCCGACGGCCCGCTGGTGGTGCTCTGCCATGGCTTCCCCGAGTTGGCCTACTCCTGGCGCCATCAGGTGCCGACCCTGGCCGAGGCCGGCTACCGGGTGCTCGCGCCCGACATGCGCGGCTACGGTCGCAGCTCGCGTCCCGAGCCGATCGAGGCGTACGCGATCGACGAGCTGTGCGGCGACATGTGCGGCCTGCTCGACGCCGTCGGTGCCGCCGACGCCGCCTTCGTCGGGCACGACTGGGGCGCGAACGTCGTCTGGTGGATGGCCTGGATGCACCCCGAGCGGGTGCGCGCCGTCGCCGGTCTCAGCGTCCCCTTCATACCGCGCGCGCCCGCGCCGCCCGTGGAGATCATGCGCGCGAACCTCGGCGAGGACTTCTACATCGTCTGGTTCCAGCGCCCCGGCGTCGCCGACGCCGCGCTGTCGGAGGACGTGAGGCGCACGCTGACGACCTCGCGCCAGTGGACCGCGTCGTGGGCCGAGGAGGACCCGGCCGGCCCGAAACGCCCGGACTGGCTCGGCGAGCGAGAGCTGACCGTCTATGTCGAGGCGTTCGAGCGCACCGGCTTCACCGGCGGTCTGAACTGGTATCGCAACATCGACCGCAACTGGGAGCTGGCCGAGCCTTTCACCGAGCGCCGCATCGAGCAGCCGGCGATGTTCCTGACGGGCGAGCTGGACATGGTGCGCCGCTTCATGCCGGTCGAGGCGATGGATGGCTGGGTCACGAACCTGCGCGAGCACGTGATCGTGCCGGGCGCCGGGCACTGGGTCCAGCAGCAGGCGCCGGGCGAGGTCAACGAAGCGCTGTTGCGCTTTCTCGGCGGGCTCTGAGCGAGCGGCTGGCGGCGATGCTCGGAGGCAGCACGCTGCGGACGATCGCCAGCGCGGGCGGGATTCTGAGCGCCTCGCGCGCGGTGCCAGATGTCAGCCGCCTGGGCGTGCCGACCGGCCCGCCGCCGGGGCTCGCGCGCTTCGGCGAGGCGACCGCCGCCGTGCAGGTCACACGCCTGCTGGCGGGCGCACCTAGGCTCGCGCGCGTGCCGCGCGGCGACGGCGGCGTGGTGATCGACCTGCCGGGCTGGCGCGCCCCGGAAGAGAGCGGCGCGCCGATCCGTGCCTTCCTGCGCCGCATCGGCTGGCGTGCCTACGGCTGGGGCCTGCACGCCAACAGCGGTGACGTGCGCGGCAGCATCGGCCTGATGGAGCGCCGCGTCGACGCCCTGTTCGAGTCGAGCGGGCGACCGGTCGCTCTCGTCGGCTGGAGCCTCGGTGGCCTGGTCGCGCGCGAGGTCGCACGGCGCCGTCCCGAACAGGTGCGCCACGTCGTCACCTACGGCTCGCCGATCGTCGCCGGCCCCGCCCACACGGTCTTCTCGCGCCTCTACAACCCGGGCGACAGCAACCGCATCCGTTCGCTCGGCGAAAGCCTCGACCGGCGCTCTCCGATCCAGGTGCCGCTGACCGTCATCTACAGCCGCCGCGACGGCGTCGTCGCCTGGCAGGCCTGCATCGACCGCGTCTCACCGCACGTCGAGCACTTCGAGGTCAGCTCGCCGCACCTCGGCCTGGGCATCGACCCGGACGTGTGGGAGATCGTCGCGCGGCGCCTCGCCGGCGCCTGACGCACGACGTCCCTTGGACGGCGCGGCGCGGCTCAGGGGCGCTGTTAGCGTGAGCGGGATGCGCCGTTTGCTGGTCCTCGTATGCGTGCTCGTCGGCGTCGACACGATGCTGTTCGCCGCGCTGACGCCGCTCTTGCCGCACCTTGCCCACCAGCTCGGGCTGTCGACCGGCAGCGCCGGCGTGCTGGTGGCCGCCTACGCGGCCGGCGCGCTGATCGGCGGTCTCCCGGGCGGGGTCGCGGCCGTCAAGCTCGGCCCGCGACGCGCGGTGCTCGCCGGACTGACGATGATGGGGATCGCGAGCCTCGCCTTCGCACTGGCGGGCGACTTTGAGACCCTGTTCGTGGCGCGCATCGCCCAGGGCGCCGGCAGCGCCTTCACTTGGGCGGGAGCGTTCGCGTGGCTACTCGCCGTGGCGCCGCGCGCAAAGCGAGGCGAGGTGATCGGAACCGCGCTCGGTGCAGCCGTCTTCGGTGCGCTGTTCGGACCTGTCGTCGGCGCGATCGCGGCGGTCGCCGGACGCACGAGCGTGTTCTCGGCGCTGGCGGCGGTGGCGATCGTGCTGATCGCCTTGACGCTGCGGCTCGAGTCGCCGACGAGCGATGAGGAGCCCTCGGTGGGTGCCTTGCGCCGCGCGCTGATCGACAGTCCGCTGTTCAGCGGCGGGCTCGTGCTGATGGTGCTCGCCTCCGTGCTGGCGGGGATCATCTCGGTGCTCGCGCCGCTGCATCTGGCGGCCGCCGGATGGGGCGCGACGGCGATCGGCGCGGTCTGGCTCGTCGGCGCGGCCGTGGAGACGGTGCAGTCGCCGTTGGTCGGGCGCCTCAGCGACCGGCGAGGGGCGCTCGTGCCAGTGCGCTACGCGATGAGCGCGGGCGTCGTGACCTCGGCTGCGCTTGCGCTCGGCGGAGCCGCGCCGCTGTACGCGCTGTTCGTGGTGCTCGCGTCGCTCACCTACGGCGCGCTGTTCACGCCAGCATTCGCGTTGATCGCCGACGGCGCCGAACACGCCGGGCTCGCGCAGGGCATGGCGTTCGGCATGATGAACGCAGCCTGGGCGCTGGGTGCGGTCGTCGGCCCCGCGGCCGGCGGCGCGATCGCACAGGCGACCGGCGACGAGATCCCGTTCCTGATCGCCGCCGCCATCTGTCTCCTGCTGCTGCTCGCCGTGCGCGGACGCTCGCTCGCCCCGGCCGCGACGGCGACCGCGACGGCTGCCTCTAGTGGCGAGGCGTCAGCCGAACCGGCAGCGTCTTCAGCTGGTTGACGAACATCGCCTGCGCGGCCACGGGCCGACCCTCGATCGCGATCTGCGGGTAGCGCGCCAGCGTCTCCTCGAGCATGACCTTGAGCTCGAGCCGCGCCAGCGCGGTACCCAGGCAGAAGTGCCGGCCGCCGGCGCCAAAGGCCTGGTGCTCGGCTTTGCGTCTGAGATCGAAGCGGTCGGGCTGCTCGTAGCGCGTCTCGTCGCGGTTGGAGGAGACGTACCACATGACGACCTTCTCGCCCTGTTTGATCTTCTGCCCGTTCAGCTCGGTGTCCTTCGTCGCCGTGCGGCGGAAGTGGGCGAAGGCGGGGAACATCCTCAGCGCCTCCTCGACGGCGTCCGCGATCAGCGACGGGTCGTCGAGCAACAGCTGGCGCTGCTCGTCGTCTTCCATCAACGCCCGTATGCCGCTGCAGAACGTGGCCTTGGTCGAGTCGTTGCCCGCCGCCATGAGCAGGAAGAAGCCCATCACGATGTCGATCTCCTCGAGTTTTTCGCCGTCCACCTCGGCATGGACGAGCACGCTCATGAGATCCTCGGTGGGGTTCTCGCGGCGCTCGGCGATCAGCGTGCGGCAGCGCTCGAACATGACCGGGAAGTCGTTCTCCAGCACGCCCTGGATGCCTTCGGGAGCGAGCTCCTCGTCGTCGGGTGCTAGTGCCGAGTTCATGATCCGCGCCCACAGCGCGTCTTCCTCCTCGCCCAGCCCCATGAAGCTCCCGATCACGCGTGAGACGACGGGCTGGGCGACGTCGCCCACGAGGTCGCACGTCGCGCGTCCATCGAGGCGGTCGAGCACGCGCGTCACGATCGCCCGGATGGCGTCCTCGTGGTCGGCGATGCGCTTCGGCGTGAAGCCGCGCTGGAAGAGCGCCTTCACACGGTCGTGCTTGGGCGGGTCTTGGCCGATGAACATCGCGCGCGCCAGCTCCAGCGGGAAGATCTCCGCGAAGGCCGTGACGCCGCCGAGTTCGGAGGAGTACGTCTCCCAGTCGCGGCTGACGGCGTGCACGTCATCGGCCGTCGTCGCCGACCAGAAGCCGGCCTCCTCGGGGTACTCCTCGAAGCCCTTGCTCCAGTGCACCGGGCAGCGGCTGCCGCGAATCTCCTTGAAGACCTCGTACGGTGGACCGTCCTGCCACAGCTCGCGTTGGGCGAGTTCGATGCTCTCAAGATCGCGCGCGGTACCGGCCATCGGTGCTCCTCCCCATCACGGAAACCATCTTGGACGCCACGCTAACAACCTACTTACGCTAC
>DASXER010000101.1:0-26611 GCA_036490015.1 Solirubrobacteraceae bacterium
CGTCACAGCTTCCGTCACGACGTGGTAGTTGCTTTTGACTTCGCCCGAGTTCATCAGCCGCACGCCCTGCGCCGGCGTCCCGTCGGGCAGACGCGAGGCGAGCACCACACGACCGTTGCCCGGCCCCGAGCCCGGAGCCCATTCGTACAGCGAGTTCGTGGGGGCATATTCCGAGCTGCCTGGTTCGACCGGAAGTTCGAAGCCTCCCGTTTCGGGGTTGTTCGTTTCCTCGAACGCGACGTGGCCGCAGTCGCTCGTCGCGCCGGCGACCGCGAACACACTCGGCTGGGCGTTGGCTTCGCGTGCGTTTGGCGCAAAGGGCCGCTCGTCGGTCACCAGTTCGTGTCCGGTCGAACCGGCACGCAACACATAGAGCTGGGGTAGGTTTTCTTTCGGGTCCGTTTCAGGTGGCAGCAACGCCACTCTTTCTTCGCCGGGCGTCGGCTGCGCCACACGGGTCTGCTGAACCGCGCAGGACAGCGACGGTGAGATGAACGCCGTCGGCCCGTAGTCGTAGGCCGATTCGGACAGGATCGGCCCGAACTCGCTGTTCGGCGCAAGCGACTGGACGCTCCAAGGAACCCATGGGAAGCCGCCCGTAGCCCCGCCTGTGGCAATCGCCTGTGTGACCTCTCCGGCCGACTGACTCCCGGGAGGGCCGCCGAGGAACGTCAATGCGACGCCGGGTCCTTTTTCGGCTGCCAGGAACGGGAGTTCGAGCCCTGGTGAGAAGCCGGGGTAGTCCACTTCCTCGCCGTTCTTCTGCACGGGCGACACGAGTTCGTAGCCGCGGCATTCGGGCAACGTCAGGCTCGCTTGGTGTTCGCGGACCGTTTCGTTCTTGCAGCCGCCTTCGGCCGCGTCGACCCCGGCGGGCGTGCCAAGCGCCGCCACCAACACCACGGCGACGCTCGAGAGCAGCGTGGCCAGCTTGGTGCTGGGGTTCGCTCTCATGCCTTCACGCTCGCAGTCTTGGTCGAGCTCTTGCCGCCGGCCGTGACGGTGACCTTCAGCTTCAGCTTGTGCTTGTGGGCCTTGGCCTTCAGGCCCGCCTTGGTGAGCGGCACCTTGATCTGCTTGGTGCCGTTCTTGATGCCCGTGGCCTTGGTCGTCTTCAGCCCGGAGCCGGCGACCGTGATCGTGCCGCCGCTCGACGTCTTCACCGACACGATCAGCGCGTTGCCAGAGACCACAACCTTGGCGATCTTGACGGTGGGAGGACATCCCGTCACACCGATGTGCGTTTCCTGTTCGAAGCGCTTGTTGTTCTGCGCGATGACCGTCGTCGGCGCGTTCAGTTCGAGTTCGCAGATGTTGCCGAAGGCACCGAGGATCGAGTCGGTGCCTCTCGGGAAGACCGTTTCGAATGACGTGATGGGCGCGTCGGGCACCGATTCGAAGCGCGAGTAGGTGATGCCTTTTTTGATGTCGGTGTGCCCGACGAGTTCTATCTCGACGCCTTCGCCCTGCAGCAGGAACACGAGGTCGGGGAATTTTTCGCCGCCGTGCGAGACGAGGTAGGCCGGCCCGGTCACGGGCGCGTTCAGCAGCGGCGTGTGTGCGGTCGCACTGCCGACGACCGCGAGCGGGCTGCATTTGGCCGGGTTTTCTTCGAAGGTCTTCGCCAAGCAGGCGTTCTGCAGCGTTTCCAGACGCGAAGGCAGATGTTCGGGCAGCTGCAATTCGACTTTGCCGATGTTTGCGTCGCCTGGTCTCGCGTCGACCGTCACCTTGAAGCTGGTCCCTTCCTTTTTGGTGTAGTCACCGGCGGCTGTGGCCGTGAACTTGGGTGCAAACGGCAGCGCTCCGCAGTCACTGGCCTGGAAGGGAGCGGAGACGTTCTCGACCCCCGCCGCTTCGCCTTCTTTCACCGCTTCGCCGGCCAGCGACGCGGTGATCGACTTAGCATCGCAGGAGGTTGGATTGAACATGAATTCAGAGCGGTCGACCGCGACCTCGATCTGCTGGACGCGCAGCGGTATGCCGTCCTTTGACAGCGGCAGCGGGTCGCTCGTGATCGTGATCGCCGAAGTGCGTGGGTCGATGCTGATGGCCGCACGCACGACGACCGTGCCGAGATTGAACGGCCCAGCCTTGGCCGGCACGGCGATCGCCAGACCGAAGGGCCCCGAGGCACCCGTCGTCGGGCTCGTGTAGGGGCCGGTGAGATAGACCTTGCCGATTGCTTCGTATGGCGCCGGGCCGGGGCCGGCCTTCGAGATCGCGGTGGCAATCACGGAGTTGGCGGGGCATTCACCACCGGCTTCCAGCGACGCGAGCTTTTCGCCTTCGCACTTGCTGACGCCGGCGATTTTGCCTAGCAGGCCGGTGGGCGTGTGAACGACGATGCCGGCATCGGACGAGAAGGCCTGTTCGCGGTCGTCGTTGCGGGAGAAGACCGTGTCGAACTCGCTGTAGGCGCCGGCTTTCGAGCTCTGCGTCCCTGACGCGAAGCTGGGCGCGAACGGCAGGCTCGCGGGGCATCCTTCTTCGTTGCCTTCGCCTTCGCCGCCGTTCCAATCGACGTCGAAGCTCGGCTCCTTCGTCACCGAACCCAGGACCTGCCCACCCGAAAGCTCTTCGGTGAAGCTCCAGGGCGTGAGGACGATGTCGGAGCTGTAGGTTCCGCACAGCTGCGGGTTGGCGAGCGAGGCACGCGGACCGCCCTTGAGCGTCAGCGTCAGTCTCGTAAACGGAACCTGAGGGTTGTTCAGGAACGAGGACGTCACCACGCCGGTCGCCTGGTCGACGCTTGCGGAGCCTGGGAGCTTTACGCGCACACCGGCTTCTTCGGATTCGGCTTCGATGTAGAGCTTGACGAGTTCGCCTTTGGCGACCTGTGCTCCGCTGCAGGGCGAGCACGCGGGCTGGCCGACGTACACCCTGCCGTTGAGTTCCCCTTCTTCATTGCTGCGTTCGCCTTCTGTTTTTCCGGACTTTTCGAGCAGCGGCGACGTGATGCGGACTTCGCCCACTTGCGACGCTTCTGGGCAGTTCCCACGGCGAGGCGAGTCGAGTTCGATCTGCTGTTCGGTGCAGGCAACCAAGCCGTTAGCGGCTGACGGCGACAGCGAGACGCCCGGCGGGAGCGAAACGGTCGTGTCCTTGAGCTGCGGTGTCGCGAGCTTGCCGACTTCTTCAACCTGCGGCGAGGTGAGCTCGAATTCGTAGCCCGACGGCGCGCCCACCTGACGACTGCCACTCGCCAGCGGCGCCGCACCGTTCGGCTTGCGTGGCTGGAACTCGACTTCTGGGCTGAAGGTCAAGGCGCCGCAGCCGGTCACAGGCGGAGCGACCGCCGTTTTCAGTTTCCATCCCGACCCGTTCAGCTCTGGTTCCCCATGCGAGTCGGTTACACCCTGGTTCTCCCAGGAGTCGTAGTAGATCGCCGTGAAGGGCGCTTCTTCGGCCTGCTGCTTGCAGTCTGTCGGGTTGGTGAGGAACGGTTTGAAAGGCTGAAGTTCCGGATCGACCGCGCCTTTCAGGAGGTGGTTCGTCTGGGTGCGTTCGGGGTCGTGCGAGGAATCGCCAGGGACGCCCCACAGGCTGAGGGACAGGCCGTTGACGTTGAGCGCCTCGTTTACATCCGGCGAGAGCACGGTGACGCGGTACTTGCCGTTTAGACGACGCACGTGGGCATCGATGCGGACCGGAATCTCTTTGTCGACGACGAAGCCGAACTCGGCCGGCACGCCACGCGGCGGCACGAGGTTGTAGACCGGCACATGTTCGCCTTCGTAGGAGAATTCTTTGAAGAAAACGGTCGCGACGCCGACCTGCGTTTCGATCGGGCAGCCACCAGAGGGGTTTCCCGACTCCGGCGCGCCGATGTCGCCGATGGTGAGTTCCGCCTGCGTGCAGCGCGTGCGCTTCGCCGGGTTGCCCAAGAAGCCTTCGGGGAGGATCACGTCAGCGTCCTTGAGCTTGCCTGGCGTGACGATTTCATACCGTTCTTCCGCCGGCGAGAAGTGAGACCGGTTGTTGAATAGGAATGTCGTCGTCGCGGCATATGGATGGTCGCCCGCGACCGTGTCCTTTTCGCCGCTGGCGCTGTAGCTCGCCGCTTCGAAGTAGTCGATGCCGAAGAGCGCGTCTTCAGACGAGATCGGGATCGTGTCCGTGACCGTCGTCGACTGCGCCCCTTTTTCCCAGCTCAACGTCGCTTCGTTGGTGAGATCCTGCCCGTCGTGCAGCTTATCTATTTCGACCAGCGCTTCGATGTTGAAGTTGACGGCGAATGAGTCCGCCCCGACCGGGTTTTTGTAGGTGCATTCCACCGTCGTCAGGTGCACGCCCTTCGTGCACTTCCAGAATTCCGGTTCCACTTCGTCGGCGGTCACGAACCCTTCTGGAAGGTTGTCCACGATCGTGATCGGGCTTTTGGTCGCCGTCGCGCTCGGGTTGTTGACGTATAGATGAAAGTTGGCCGTATCACGGGAGGGCAGGTGTAGCTGTTCGGATTCGGCGAGAAGTTCTTCTACTTCACCTTCTTCAGCGAGAATTGCTTTTTCTTCGGCGCCGGTCGGTTCGAGTTCTTCGCTTTCGACGATGAATTCGAGACCTGCGTTCGGACCGACGAAAGTGATCACAAACGACCATTCGATCTGTTCCGGAGAGGTCCGGCCGCCTTCGACTTCCACGCCGCCCGATCCGACTATCGCCAGTTCTTCGAGCGCCACCTTGAGCTGCGCGGCGGTGGTGTTCAACGCCAGCGGCTTGGTGCGCTGCACTTTGCCGCCTTCACCCGGACTGACGCCGACGAAGAAGCGGCCGGCGTTGGGTGCTTCGCCGCTGCCTTCGAGCAGGATTTCGTCCTGCTCGTCGATCGTTGCCAGAAGCGGCACGTTCGTCGGGCCATGTTGCGCTATGAGTTCGAGCTTTGTCGCCGCGGCGGAGGCGGCGGTCGCCGGGATCACGAACGAGAGCACCGCGCCCAAGCAGGCGAACGGGACAGCGAGCAGACGCCAGCGCACCGAACGTCGCGCCCAACTCCCCTTTTTACGGTCTACCCTCATGATCCCCGTATGTCTCTCCTCTGACTCTTCGACAACAGACTCTACAGCGACTGTCAAACCATCGCGCCGGTTCGCTGGGCACTTGTTCGAGGCGCGCGCACGCGCTCTAGACGGCCTCCAGAAGAGACGTGGGCCGGCCCCGGAGGACCGGCCCACAGCTTCTCTTCAGGACTCCCCCAATCGGTCAGGGTTGCCCGTCGCTACTTGAGTCAGCGGACCTAGACGGTCAGCTGGCTTTCAAGCGTTTCTCCACCAGATTTGCCGGTGAACGTACCGCTGAGGACACCGGAGGTCGGGCACAGCGAGGTCTGTTCTTTGGCTTTCTTGGCGTGCTTGAACGTCTGTTTCGTGGTCGTGACCGTAACCGGTTCTTTTTCGACGCTGACGTTCATCGTGTCCTTGACCTTGGTTGCTTCGAACGTGCACTTGTTGTTCGGGCCTTCAAGGGCGAGGAAGGTCGAGGTGAAGATGACCTTCGGGCCACCCTTCACTTCACCTGTTTTCTTCGGCGTGAAGACGGCTTTCCACGGCAGGTCCGAGCTCTGAATCAAGACCGGGCCCGTGGCAGACGTCTTGCAGGCGCCCGGGATGCTCATGAAGTTGCCTTGGGAGGTCTCGGACGTGATCGTGCCGTCGACCTTCTTGGCGTCGTTGTTCGTCAGCGAGCCGGCAAGTTCGTTTTCTTCACATTCAAGGTTGCCAGCGGATGTTTCGAAGATCAAGTTCGAGCTGAACTCAGAGATCGCCGAGCCCGCTTTGAGCGCGCCAGCGGCGGTGCTCAGAGTCAGGTTCTTCTTCTTCGGTTCTTTGGCCGAAGCGCCCGTTGCCGTGATCGCCACGAGCGCGAAGACGGCCGCGAGGCATAGCCCCAACGTCCTCATGCGTTTCATGTTTGGACTACTCCTTTTCCCTCTTGGATTGGATCGACGGACCCCGATTAGTCCCCTTCTTCAGGACAGGGTTGCCCCGAAGCCAGTCGTTGCCGTTCTGCTGATCCTCAGCCAAACGGTGATGCTCCCGACCTTGGCAGAAAACAATATCTGCGTCAAGGTCAAGCCTAGTGACCGCCAGGGAGCAGAAACACGGATACCCGATCCCGACTGGGTGAAACCTGCGCGTACGCAAGCCTGGGCATCCCTCCCCGTCTCTACGCCTGACGTCATGTCTTGGCGACGCTAGCACAGCGCTTGACTGCCCGTCAACCGTTCGACTCCAACGGTCGTCTCGACCCTGGAGTGACACCCACTTAGCTGGCTGTCCAGCTGGCAGAAATGGACATCCAAGCGCGGCCGCGTTGGCCGTTACGGTCAAGCCTCCCGGCGCACCGCGACCGTGCGATCGGCTTCGGCGACGACACGCCAGCCGGGCGTTCCCGCGCCATCGAACAACCGTGCCACGACGGCGCTCGGACCGGGTAGCCCGCGCCCTCCGTCGAGGCCCACACGGGCGTCGTGGAAGACGACGCGCCCGCCAGGCGAGACGAGCGGCGACCACGACACCCAGTCCTGCTCGCAGCCGTGCTCGGAGTGGTCGCCGTCGATGAACACGAAGTCGACCTCGCCGCGCGCGCCCCATGCGAGCGCGACCTGCCGCGAGAGGGAGACGTGGAAGCTGACTCGTGGCGTGAGAGCGCCGAGGCGCCTCGCATGGCGCGCGACCGTACGCTTGGTAGCGCGCTCGCTCGCGCCCCATCCGCTCGGCAGCGCGTCGGGGTGATGGCCGAAGGGGTCGATCAGATGCAGCTCGGAGCCCGGCCCGAGCGCGTCCATCAGGGCGAGCGCCGAGGCGCCCTCGTAGACGCCGATCTCGACCGCGCGCGCGGCGCCGCGCGCCGCCTCGCGCAGCACGCCGAGATCCGCCTCGGAGTGCATCCCGCGCGGCGGGATCAGCCCGCTTGCGAGCGCGAGCGCGCGCAGGCGAACGTCGTCGCGGACGCGCACGGGCACGCTGCGTCTGAGGCCGGCCGGGAGCATTTGCCAGCGGCAGGCTATTGGCAGGCGTCGCCCAGCGCCGCGGCAGGCGTCGCCTGCTCGAAGCGCCGCCACAGCCCGTACGTCGGATAGCGGTGCTCGAGGTCGGCGCTCACGAGCCCGACCGGGTAGCTCGGGTCCTCACGGAACGTGTACTGGAAGATCGCCGCGACCGCGGGCTCCGTGGACCACTCCGCCAGGCGCGCCGCGAGCGCACGGCAGCCTTCCAGTTCCTCGACGGTGCTCCCGCTGCGGTGCCCGCCCGGGTGCGGCGCGCCGGCGCCCGTCTCGGTGATCCAGATCGGCTTGGCGTGCGCACAGCCGCCGTCGGCGCTCGCCAGGACATGTTCGAGCGCAGCGACCGGTTCGGCGCCCGGCGTTTCCCCGGTGTCCCAACTCGCGTAGGCGTGCAGCGAGATCACGGACGCCGAGCAGAGCAACGCGCGCGGGATCGCGGAGATGAATTCCGCGACCGTGGTGCGATGCGGCGAAGGAGTCGCGTAGGCGGCGAGTTCGCCGAGCACGAGCTGGCCTCCGCCACCGTCGCGGGCGAGCTGCCCGGCCATCGCGCTCGCGAGCGTCACGTATGCGCCCGGCGCGAGCACGGACGCGGTCGCTTGGCAGGCGGCGCGCTGCGGGGCCAGAAAGCCGGGGTTGTTCGGCTCGTTCCAGGGGCTCCAGTAGGCGAGACGGACGCCCTCGCGCCGACCGAGCGCGAGCAGGTCGGCGATCAAGGCTTCGTAGGCGGGCAGGGCGCTTGGCTTCAGCGTCTGCGCATCCGCGCCGCGCACGCCAGCGTCGTCACAGCCGTGCGCCGGCGCGGCGGCCCATGCGGGCATACCGAGGATGTCCACCAGCACTTGATAGTCGCCCTTCTCGGAGCGCTGGCGCGAGGCGATCGCCGACAGCTCCGCCGCGACTCCGTCGTAGCCGAGACAGGGCTCCGTCGTGCGCGCACATCCCGCCACCGTGACTTCCAGCGCGGGCGGGCGCGTGGGATCGGGCTGCAACGCGGCCCAGTCGACGAGCAGGCGCACGTAGCGGGGCCGCAGGCCCGCCAGCTCCCGACGAGCCTGAGTTACCGCCTGGGGCTCGCCACCGGAGGGGGCGCCGCCGAGCAGTTGGGCGTTGTCCTCAGTCAGCCCGAAGGCCGGTCGCACGCGCGCCGACGGCGAATGCGACGAGCCGTCGCCGGCCCCGCCGCAGCCGGCCATCGTCAGCGTAAGTGCAAGCGCAACGGCGGGCCCGACCCGCCGCCGGCGCTCAGACAGCCGAGACCTGCTCCTCCTCCGCGACACGGAAGGAGGAACCGCATCCACAGGCGGCAACCACGTTGGGGTTGTTGACCTTGAAGCCGGCGCCTTGGAGCGATTCCTCGTAGTCGATCGTCGAGCCGCTCACGAACTGCAAGCTCTCGTTGTCGACCAGAAGCTTTAGGCCATGGCTTTGAAACACGACGTCGTTGTCACGCTGCTCGTCGAACGCGAGCTGATACTGAAAGCCCGAGCAGCCGCCGCCGCGGACGCCCACTCGCAGCCCCGCGAGGCTGATGTCGGCCTGCTGGGAGGCCAGAAACTCGTGCACCTTCTCGGCGCCCCTGTCGGTGATCTCGATCATGCGCGTACTCCCTGAGATGACTCCAAGACTTTCCAAAGTATAGCGGCGCCGGGCTAGCCGGCCTTTAGGCCTGGGCGCTTTCCGGAGACACCCAGCGGATCATCTAGGCTTCTCGTGTAGTGCTCAGCGCGGAGGACATAAAGCAGCGCATCGAGGCCGCCATCCCAGGCGCCACAGCCGAGGTCGAGGACTACACCGGCACCTCGGACCACTTCCGCGCGGACGTCACGGCTCAGGCTTTCGCGGGGCTGAGCCGGATCGAGCAGCACCGCCTCGTCTACGGCGCACTCGGCGAGGACGTTGGCGCGGCGATCCACGCGCTGCAGCTGAAGACGCAGATCCCCAGCACCCTTCCCACCACCTGAGAGGCGAAAGATGTCCGCAAGCCAGTTCGATCCCATGCCGATGCTGAGCAGCGAGCCAGCCGCGGCGGCGGCCCCGGTTGCCGACGAGCAGAGCAAAGAGATCCGTGAGGCGATCGCGGAGGCGATCTCCGGACACGACGTGATCTTGTTCATGAAGGGCACGCCGGAGGCGCCGGCCTGCGGCTTCTCCGCCCGCACGGTGGCGATCCTGCAGTCGCTCGAGGTGCCGTTCGCGGCCGTCGACATCCTGCCCGACCCACGTATCCGCCAGGAGTTGTCGGCTATCTCCAACTGGCCGACGATCCCCCAGCTCTTCCATCGCGGCGAGCTGATCGGCGGCGCCGACATCGTGGCTGAGATGCACGAGTCCGGGGAGCTGGCCGAGGCATTGGTGTAGCGTCCGCGCCGCATGGCCGAAGTCGCCGTCGCAACAGACAGCACCCATTACCTTCCTCGCTCGCTCGCCGACGAGCGCGGCGTGCACCAGGTCAGCCTGTACGTCGGCTGGAAAGGCGAGCCGGTGCGCGAGCTCGGCATGGACGGCTTCGACGACTTCTACCGCCGGCTCGGTAGCGAAGAGGAACTGCCCACGACCTCGCAGCCCTCGATCGGAGACTTCCTGGAGACCTGGGAGCCGTTGCTCGACGCGGGCAAGGACGTCGTCTCGATCCACCTGGCGGGCGGGATCTCCGGCACCGCCGAGGCCGCGCGCCAGGCGCACCAGCTGCTCGCCGAGCGCGGCTTGTCCGAGCGCGTCGTCGTGATCGACGGCGAGACAGCCTGCGGCGGCATGGGGTTGCTCGTGCTTGCCGCGGCGGCGGCGGCGGCCGCCGGCGCCGATCGCGAGGCCGTGGCCGCGCGGGTGCGCGACACGCGCAAGGCGCTGCGCATCTGGTTCTGCCTCGACACGCTCGAGTACCTACGGCGCGGCGGGCGCGTCGGCAAGGCTCAGGCGTGGCTCGGCGGCACACTGCGCATCAAGCCGATCCTCTCGCTGGAGTACGAAATCGTGCCCGTCGAGCGTGTCCGCACGGCGGGCCGCGCGTTCGAGCGCATGGTCCGCTACGCCGAGGAACTCCATGCCGCCGGTGCCGACGGCTGGGTCGTGCAGCACATCCAGGCGCCCGAGCAGGCCGAGCGGCTGATCGAGCGCTGCCGCGAGATCTTCGATTCCGAACCGGTCTTCGCGTCCGAGGTCGGCCCCGTGATCGGCACCTACACCGGGCCGGGGCTGATCGGCGTCGGCGGCGTTCCGCGCGCGCTGCTCAGCTGAGACGCGACGGGCCGGCATCGTCGTGACGCCGGCCCGCTCCTGGATTCAGGAGGCGATGTCCGCCTCTACTTCTTGACCAGTTCGGATTCGACGACTTCCGAGAAGCCCGGACCCGCGTGCAGCGTGAAGGTGCCACTCAACACACCTGAGGCTGGGCACAGCGCGGACTGGTTTTTCGCCTTCTTCTGATGCTTGAAGGTCTGTTTCGTGACCTGCTCGACGACCGGGATCGGGTTCCCTTCGGTGCCGAGTTTGTAGGTGTCCTTGAGCTTCGACGCTTCGAACGTGCAGTGGTTGTTCGGCCCTTCGAGCGCCAGGAAGGTCGAGTCGAACACGACCTTCGGGCTCCCCTTCACCGCGCCGGTGCCCTTGGTCGTGAATTCGACCGGCCATGGAAGCCCAGAGCTGACGATCAGCACCGGACCGGTCGCGGAGGTTTTGCACGCCCCTTCGATCCCGTCGAAGTCGCCTTCGGAGGTCTCTTTCGTGATCGTGCCGTGGATCTTCGTCGCTTCGTTGTTGCTGATCGTGCCGGTCAGTTCGTTTTCTTCGCATTCGAGGTTGCCAGCCGTCGTTTCGAAGATCAGGTTCGAGCTGAAGCCTTCGATCGCCGCGCCCGGCGCAAGAACGCCGGCCGCCGTGCGCGCGACGCCAACCGTTTTGGCCGCGGCGCTCGGAACTGCCACAACCGCGAGGACGACCAGGAGGGCAAAGCCCAAGATTCCCTGGCGTTTCATCGTCTACCTGCTCCCTCTCCCCTCCTCATGGATAGCTCATGAGACCCCCGCGAACCCTCCCCTGCCAAGCGGAGATGCGCGTACTATTACCCGAACGGTTGGAGTGTCAACCGCGGCGGCGACGACGGCGCTTGCGCACCATGCGCGTCGCCATCAGCATCCCGACGGCTGCCGCGCCGAGCGTGATCTCGCTGCGGTGGCGCTCGACGTGCCCGCGCCAGTCGGCGATCCGCGCCACCTCGCCGCGCAGGCGATCGACCGACACCGCCAGCTCCATACGGTTGCTCTCGATCGAGCGGCGGATCTCATCGGCGGAGCGCGTGGCCATCAGGTCTCGATCCCCGGCGCCGCGTTCGATGTCGGCGTCGACGCGCTGACGGCGTCTTTGATCTTGCGTGCCTCCTCGATCGCCATGTTCGGCACCGGCGGCGCGCCGCGTTTGACGACTTTGGCGGCGATCACGCCGGCCAGCACGCCAAGCAGCACGAGGATCACCGCCATCGCGAAGAAGCCCCAGAAGTAGGCGAACTGGCTGCCCGGCAGGTAGAAATAGAGGAGCCAGGCGAAGCCGACCAGAGCGAAGATCAGCGCCATCAAGAAGAAGATTCCGGCGGCGATGCCGACAACCGCGCCCTTGGCCAGCTTGATCGCCTTTTCTGAGACCTCGGCCTTGGCCAGCTCGATCTCTTCGCGCACGAGCTGCGTCGCGCGCTCGGAGACGTCGGCCAGCGTCTTGGCGATGTTCTGAGCGTTCTCGCTCGGCTGCTCTGGCGGAAGCTCGCTCACTCGGGCGGCTCCTCGTCGAAGATCTGGCGCCACAGGGTCGCTGCGGCACGATTGGCCACGAGGCTCGCGAGCGCGGTGCACCCGGCCAGCAGGCCGGACCACATCAGGCGTTTGACGAGATCGTTCTCCATGCGCTGTCGATGAGTCTATTGCCCGCGGTAGTCGTAGCCATGCGCGCCGTCGCGCATCAGCCGAGGCTGCCCTCGGACACCGCGCTCGTCTCGAGCCCTCCGCAGACCGTCTCGACGACCAGCCACTTGGCTCGTTCGAAGTGCTCGCTGCCCTGTGGCAGCAGTTCGAATATCCAGCCGGTCAGCAGCTGCTCGATCGCGCCGTAGAAGGACATCGCCGCGAAGCGGGCTTCGATGTCAGGGCGGAACACGCCTTCCTCCTGCGCCTTCGTGACGATGCCGGCGATCAGCTCGTAAGCCTCGCGGATCTCGGCCAGGTGAGTCTGACCGAAGGAGTTGGCGGCACGCGTGACCTCGACGATGATCACCTTCATCAGGTCGGGGTCGTGCTGGTAGCTGTCGACGATGAAGGCGGCGATCGCCGAGAGCTTCTCCCGCACCGGCACGGGATCTGCGTCGACCTGGCGGATCAGGTCGAGCATCACGTTCCAGCGCTCGAGGAACAGCGTGTCTAGCACCTCGTCCTTGGAGGCGAAGTAGTGGTAGACGAGGCCGTAGGCGACGCCCGCCTCGTCGGCGATGTCCGACACGCGGCAGGCGTGGAAGCCCTGGCGCGCGAACACGCGCACGGCCGCGTCGAGGATCAGCCGGCGCTTGTCGGGCGCGCTCTTGACCGAGGCGCGCGAGCTCATGCGTGCGCCTCCATCGGCCAGGCGTAGGCGCCGGGGCGCCGGTTGGCGAGCGAAGGCAGGCTGGCGCGGATCTCCGCTTGGCGCTCGAGGTCGAGCTCGGCGGCGACGTGGCAGTCGCCCTGCTCGCCGGCGCGCGCCAGCACGACGCCCCAGGGGTCGACGATCATCGACTGCCCGCCGGAGCGATAGCCGCCCGGGTGCTCGCCGTGCTGGTTGGCCGCGATCACGAACACCTGATCCTCGATCGCGCGCGCGCGCAGCAGCGTCTCCCAGTGATCGCGCGTAGTGGCAAGCGTGAAGGCCGCCGGGACGGTGATCACGCGCGCTCCGCGCACGGCGAGGATGCGGTACAGCTCGGGGAAGCGCAGGTCGTAGCAAATCGACAGGCCCAGCTCGACGCCGTCCGCGGTGTCGCTTGTGACGATCTCCTCGCCGGGCTCCTCCAGCGCGGACTCGTGGTAGCTCTTGCCCGCGACCTCGACGTCGAACATGTGCAGCTTGCGATAGACGGCGCGAAGCCTGCCCTCGGAGTCGACGTGCACACAGGTGTTGGCCAGCTTCTCGCGCCCGGGCAGGATCTCCAGGATCGAGCCCGCGATCAGCTCCACGCCCAGCTCGCGGGCGGTGTCCCTGGCCCACGAGATGGCGGGCCCATCGAGCGCTTCCGCGGCCGCGCGCAGGTCTGGCTCGGGCCCCATCGCGGTCCACTTCTCCGGGAGTACGATCAGGCTGGCGCCATCGGCCGCGGCGGCTCTCGTCAGACGATCGGCGAGCGCCAGGTTGCGAGCCATCTCAGCGTTCGAGTTGAGCTGGACGGCGGCGACTCTCACGACGATTCCCCGTAATAGATTGACCGGTCAATCAACACCGCAGAGCATAACGGCAGGGCTCGCCAACGGTGAGGCCGCGCTGCCGCTCGCGGACGTCCCGCCGGCCGACTTCCGTCGTTCCTTCCGCGGCCTACGTCCGCTGAAGTCGTGGCGCTATGTCGGCGTCTTCGGCGAGCAGCTGATGGCCTGTGCCGCACACGTGCGCGTCGGCACCGCACGACAGAGCTTCTGGGCGCTGTGGACGCCCGCGTCGAGGATGCGCGAGCGCACGCGCCTCGTGCCACGCGCTGGCGAAGTAACGCTTGCGCCGGGCCTGCTGCGGATCCAGACGCGAAGCGTCCAGCTCGACCTGCGGCTGTCGGAAGAAGCCGGCATCCAGGCACGCTGCCCGCACGGCGCCCACGAAGTTTGGACACGCAAGCAGGCGGGCGTGACGGCGTCGGGAACGCTCTCGCTCGCCGGCGACCCGCCCCAACCGATCGAGGCACGGACCGTGATCGACGACACCGCCGGCTATCACGCGCGCGTGACCGAGTGGCGCTGGAGCGCCGGTGTCGGCCTCGATCCGCAGGGCGTGCCGCTTGCCTGGAACCTCGTCAGCGGCGTCAACGACCCGCCGCACGCGGGCAGCGAGCGGGCGGTCTGGATCGCCGGTCACCCCCACGAGGTCGGACCCGTCGCGTTCGCGGCCGACCTCTCCTCGATCCGCGGCGAGGGCGGCTCGGAACTTCATTTCCAGCCGCTCGCCGAACGCAGCCGCCGGGAGAACGTGCTGCTCGTCTCCAGCGACTACCGCGCGCCGTTCGGCGAGTTCTCGGGCCGGCTGCCGGGGAACATCGAGTTGGCGCACGGCCTGGGCGTGATGGAGCACCACCGCGCGCGCTGGTAACGAATCCGTCGCTCAGGGCGAAGACGAGGACGACGCGCCGCGGTGGCGGCGCAGCTCGGCCAGCAGCAGCTTCGAGTGCATCGCGCCGATCAGCTCGCGCAGCGGCTCGACGCCGGCCGCGACGATCTCCATCGCGCGCTCGACCTCGACCTCGCCCGCCAAGCGCTCTAGCAGCGCCCGTACCTCCTCGGCGACCAACGGCTCCAAAGCGCGCCGGTAGCGCAGCGTGTCGTACACGGTGAAGCCGAGCGCCTCCTCGTAGCCGCCGGCGCGGAAGTTCGCGATCGCCTCGACGATCTTCAGGTCGTCCTTGTCATAGCCGCGTTGATTCGGCGTCAGAACGCCGATGTCGGCGAGCCGGTCGAGCACGTTGCGCGGCACCCCGTAGCGCTCGGCTACGAGCTTGCGCGAGACGCGCGAGCGATCCTCGGCCGTCGCGAGCGCGCGCTCGAGGATGCGGTCCTCCAGCTCGATCAGCGCCTGCACGCGCTCGGGGTCCTCGCGCAGCGCGCCGCGGATCACGCGCAGCGGCATGAAGCGCTCGCCTTGCAGGCGCTTGATCAGCGCGATGCGCTCGACGTACTCGGGCGGGTAGTAGGCCATGTTGCGCGACGTGCGCACCACGTCCTCGCCCTCGCCGAGCAGCCCTTCGCGCAGGTAGTAGCGGATCGTGCCGGGGCTGACGCCCGAGCGCTCGGCCAGCTCGCTCATCTTGAGCAGGCGCCGCTCGGCGGGCTGCGCGCTCATCTCGTCTTCAGGCCTTGATCGTCGGGTCCTGCTGGACCGCCGCCGGACCCGCGACGGCGCCGCTGGACAGCAGCTCGGCCACCTCGGCGGCCGAGTAGCCGGCGCCCAGCAGCACCTCCTCGGTGTGCTCGCCCAGCTCGGGCCCGGGGATGCGCGCGTGATCGCCGGGCGTGCGGTCGAGCTTGATCGGGATGCCCAGCTGACGCACGGGCCGCTCAGCGCCCGGCTGTTGAAGCTCCACGACCATCTCCCGCGCGGCGACCAGCTCGCTCTCCAATGCCTCGTCGAGCTCCAGCACGGGCTCCAGGCAGCAGTCGTGTTCGCGCGCGAAGGCCTCCCACTGCTCGCGGCTGCGCGAGCGGAACACCTCCTGGATCTGCTTGTGGGCGTCGGAGCCGGGGCGCTCGAACTGGACGGCGATCAGGTCCTCGCGCCCGACGCCGCGACACCAGGCCTGCCAGAACTTGGGCTCCAGCGCACCGAGCGAGACCCAGCCGTCGGAGCATTCGTAGGGGCGGTAGCAGACCAAAGCGCCCGCCAGCGGCAGCTCGCCGCGGCGCGGCACGTTGCCGTCGGCGAAGTACGCGGCGGCGACCATCGCCAGCCACGACAGGGCGCCGTCGGACATCGAGACGTCGACCATCTGGCCTTGACCGGAGCCCGGAGCGCCGACGCCCCCGCCGTCGCGCTCGCGCAGCGCGGCCATGATCCCGAAAGCGGCCATCAAAGCGCCGCCGCCCAGGTCCGCGATCTGCCCACCGGCCTGCACCGGCTCGCCGCCGCGCTCGCCGGTCAGACCGAGCAGCCCGATCAGCCCTAGGTAGTTCATGTCGTGCCCGGAGGCGTCGGTCTTCGGCCCGTCCTGGCCGTAGCCGCTGATCGCGCAGTAGACGATGCCCGGGTTCTGCTCGCGCATCCGCTCGTAGCCGACGCCGAGACGGTCGAGCACGCCGGGCCGGAAGGACTCGAGCACGACGTCGTATTCGCGCACCAGCCGCAGCAGCGCCTCGCGCCCACCGTCGCTCTTGAGGTCGAGGCGGATCGAGCGCTTGTTGCGGTTCAGAGACAGGAACAGCGCCGAGCGGGCGCTCTCGTGGGCGCCGTCGTAGAAGGGCGGCGACCAGCGGATGTAGTCGCCCATGCCGGTGTCCTCGACCTTCAACACGTCGGCGCCGAAGTCGGCCAGCAGCAGCGAGCAGAAGCCGCCTGGCAACAGGCGCGAGAGGTCGAGCACGCGCACGCCTTCCAGCGGCAGGCTCATCGTGCGACCCCCAGCAGCTCGCGCGCCTCGGCGACGGTCGCGGGCCGGCGCCCCATGTCTTCGGTCATCTGTCGCGCCTTGGCGATCAAGTCGCCGTTTGACGAAGCCATCTTGCCGTCGGGCAGGTACAGGTTGTCCTCCAAGCCGACGCGGATCGAGCCGCCGAGCGTCAACGCCGCGGACACGAGCATCCACTGGTCGCGCGAGATGCCGATCACGCCCCAGTGGGCTTTCTGGGTCCCACCCCCCGCCCCCACCGGAATGTTGTCGACCATCGCCGCCAGGTTGCGCGCCGTCGGCGGGATGCCGCCGACCACGCCCATCACGCAGTCGACGTGCAGCGGCGTCTTCAGCACGCCCATGTCGATCAGCGGCTCCAAAGAACCGACGTGGCCGATGTCGAAGCACTCGTGCTCGGGTTTGATCTGAAGCTCGTTCATCGCCTCCAGCAGTTCGACGATCTCGCCGAACGGGTTCTCGAACACCATGTTGAAGACGAACTGTTTGCGCGAGCGCGAGTACTTGGCGTAGTTCATCGAGCCCATGTTCAGGGCCGCCACTTCGGGCCGACACGCACGTAGGTACTCGATCCGCTTCTCGACGGACACGCCGATCGTGCCGGTCGAGAAGTTGATGATCACCTCGTCGCCGACCTGGTCCTTGATCGCGGCGACAATCGCGGCGAAGTCCTCGACCTCGTAGCTGGGGGTGCCGTCTGGCTTGCGCGCGTGGATGTGGATCATCACGCCGCCCTCGTCGACGATCCGGCGCGCCTCGGCGCCGTACTCCTCGGGCGTGTAGGGGATCGCCGGGCACTGCTCACGGTTGGCGATCGCGCCCGAGATCGAGCAGGTGATCACGACGGGATGGTCGAGGCTCATACGGGCACCACTCCTGACTTCTTGTAGGGACGCTCGACGGTCTTGCCGGCCGCCATCTCCAGCGCGCGGCAGATCGTCTCGCGCGTCTCGCGCGGATCGATGACGTCGTCGATCATGTCGTTGCCGGCGGCGATGTAGACGTCGATGATCTGGCGGTAGGCAGCGACCAGCTCGGCCTTCTTGGCCACGGGGTCATCGGCTTCTTCGACCTGTTTGCGCATCACGATCTCGACCGCGCCCTCGGCGCCCATGACGGAGATCTCGGCGCTCGGCCAGGCGACGATCAGATCGGGCTCGTACGCGCGGCCGTTCATCACGTAGTAGCCGGCGCCGTAGGCCTTGCGCGTGATGACCGTGATCTTCGGCACGGTCGCGTTGGCGACCGCGTAGAGCATCTTCGCGCCGTGGCGGATGATGCCCTCCGCCTCGACCTTGGTGCCGACCATGAAGCCGGGCACGTCCATCAGGAACACGAGCGGGATCGAGAAGGCGTTGCAGAGGTTGACGAAGCGCGCGGCCTTGTCGGCGGAGTCGTTGTCGAGGATGCCGCCGAGGTGCTTGGGCTGGTTGGCGACGATGCCGGCGGGCCGTCCGCCGAAGCGCGCGAAGCAGGTGATGATCGTCTTCGCCCACTGGCCCTTCATGTCGAAGTACTCCCCGTCGTCCACGACGCGACGGATCACCTCGTACATGTCATACGGCTTGCGGTTGGACTCGGGCAGCACGTCGAGCAGCCCCTCGTCACGACGCTCGACCGGGTCGGACAAGGCCGCAGAACTGCGCAGCGGCGGCGCCTCTTCGCAGTTCTGCGGCATGAAGGACAGGTACTGCTTGATGCGCTCGATGCACTCCTCGTCGCTCGCGACCTCCATGTCGCCGACGCCTGACTTGCGGCAGTGCACACGCGAGCCGCCCAGCTCCTCCTGGGTCACGTCCTCGCCGACGGCGGCGCGTACCAGGTGCGGCCCCGCCAACGCCATCGAGCCGCGGCCCTTGACCATCGGCACGAAGTCGGCCAGGCCGGGGATGTAGGCGGTGCCCGCCGCGCACGGCCCCATCAGGGCGGCGATCTGCGGGATCACGCCGCTCATCACGACCTCCTCGCGGAACAGGTGACCGGAGCCGGCGAACAGCGAGCCGACGGCCTCCTGGATGCGCGCGCCGGCCGAGTCGAGCAGCCACACGAACGGAATCCGCTTGGTCAGCGCGAGCTCGCGCAGGCGCGCGACCTTCAGCTCGCCGGTCATGCCCATCGAGCCGGCCATGACGGTGAAGTCGTAGGCGCAGACGGCCACGAGCCGCCCATCGACCTTGCCGTAGCCGGTGATTACCCCGTCGGCCGGCGCCTTCTTGCCCTCCATCGCGCGCACCGAGAAGTGCGGGCGTCCGTGCATTCCCATCTCCACGAACGTGCCCTCGTCGATCAGCAGCGCGAGCCGCTCGCGCGCGGTCAGCTTCTCCTGCTCGTGCTGGCGGGCGATCTTCTCCTCGCCGCCGCCGAGGCGGATCTCGGCGCGACGGGCCTCCAGGTCCTCGACCAACGGGCGCAGGATGGAGGGTCCGACAGCCTCTGTCTCGCTCATCAGCGTCCTTTCCAAATCGGCTCGCGCTTCTCGAAGAACGCGCTCACGCCCTCCACGATGTCCTCGGTCGACTGGGCCAGCGTCAGCTGCGCGCGCAGGTAGTCGAGCGCGTCGTCGAGCGGCATGTCCAGCTGGCGGCGCATCGCTTCCTTGCCTAGGCGCATGATCACCGGCGACTTCACAGCCAGTTTGCCGGCCCACTCCTCGACCACAGATCGCAGCTCGGCGTCGGGCACGACGCGGTTGACGATGCCGGCATCCAGGGCCTGCTCGGCCGTCCAACGCTCGCCCAGCAGCAGCAGCTCGTTGGCCTTCTTGCGTCCGACGTTGCGGTAGATGATCGCCATGATCATGAACGGGAACGCGCCGACGTTGATCTCGGGCGTGCCGAAGCTCGCGCTTTCGGAGGCGACGATCAGATCGCACGCCAGCGCGATCCCGAGCGCGCCCGCCAGGACGTGCCCGCCGGCTTCACAGACCGTCGGCTTGCCAAGCGCGCCGATCAGCTTGAACAGCGAGACGAAGCGCTCGCCGGCGAAGTGCTTGTGCACTAGCGCGGCGTCGGCCGCGAAGCCGCCGAGGTTGGCGCCGGAGGAGAACGTGCGCTCGTGCGAGGACGCGAGCACGACGCAGCGCACGGCGTCGTCGTCGCGGGCGCGCGAGAAGGCCGTTGTCAGCCCTTCGAGCAGCTCGGCCGAGAGCGCGTTGCGGGTGTCGGGATCGTTGAGCGTGATGCGAGCGACGCCCGTCTCGCCGACCTCGTAGAGCACCTTCTCGCTGGCCACGCGCGGATCCTAGCCGGATCTCAGCCCCGTGGGAAGTGCGCAGTCCTACTGTTTACTTCTTGGAACGCCGCCTGTGCCGCCGACGATGGCGGTGCGGGTGGGCGAGCAGCCGCTGCAGCGCCCCCTGCCCGATCGTCTCGCTCGCGGGCGGCGCTTCCACGACGAGCGGGAAGTTGACGCCCAGCAGGTTCTCGGTGACCGTGTAGCGCACGGAGCCTTCGGCGGTCTGCGTGCGGACGCGCAGCGGCAGGCCATCGGCGCCGAGGAAGACTTCGAGTAGCCCGCCCGCTTCGCCGGAGCCGTCGATCGGCGAGCCGAGCCCGGGTAGGAGCTGTTCGGCGAAGGCGTGTTCGTCGACGATCTGCGCGAAGCCGCTGGCGGGCTGCCCGTCGATCGCGCTCGGCCCCAGTTCGCGGTGCTGGGTGGCGCCGTTGAGCTGCTCGATCAGCTGGTCGAACGGCTGCGCGGCATCGGCGCTCGCGACCGGCGCTTCTTCGGTCAGGCGCAACCCGTACACGGGCCCCGGCGCCAGCCGCACCCACGGACGCCCGCCGTCGCGGCGCGCCAGCTCGTAGGAGTACATGTAGCGCTGCCCGCCGACGAAGCGCAAGCGCACGGTGTGCCCGCGCACGTCGATCGTCAGCGCCGCGGCCGCCGGAGCCAAAGTGGCGACCCCTTCGAAGCTGAAGTCGAGCGGCCACACCTTCAAGAGCCGGGCCAGCAGCCGCCGGTCCTCGCTCGACGCCACGGCGCTCGCCGAGAAGCGCTCGGAGGTCAGCTGGATGCCCTGCATTCGCGCCTCGAGCGTCTGCAGCGCGGGCGGCGGCGCGGACGCCGAGGCGTCAGCGGGCAGGGCAACGCCAACGCAGACGAGCGAGCACAAGACGGCGGCCGCACGGGCCAACTGAGCTACACCTCCGGGCGTCGAGGGCGATCGGGGAGGGCAGCCTAGCGCGCCGCGCCACGGGCTAGGAGTCATAACCCAGACAGGCGAAAAGTACACAGCTCTACTGTTTACTTTCTCCTCCGCCTGCGTTAGCGTCCGGCCCATCGCCGCGCGAGCGCGAAGACCATCCACGACCCAAGGAGACGCGCCCACATGGCCGCCACCGCCGAGAGCGTCCTGAAGCCCGACTTCAAGAGCCAGAAGAAGCACTTCATCTTCACCGACGAGCACGAACAGCTGCGTGAGTCGATCCGCAACTTCGCGATCAAAGAGCTGGCCCCCCACGCCGAGGAATGGGAGAAGACGACCTTCCCCGACTCGGTCTTCCCACGCATGGGCGAGCTGGGCTTCCTCGGCCTCGACAAGCCCGAGCAGTACGGCGGCCAGGGCGGCGACTACTACTCGAGCCTCGTGCTGGCCGAGGAGATCGGCAACGGGAATTCCGGTGGCCTGGCGATGGGGATCGCCGTCCACACCGACATGGCGATGCCGCCGATCCTGGCCTTCGGCACCGAGGAGCAGAAGCAGGAGTGGGTCGTGCCCGCGATCAAGGGCGAGAAGATCCTCTGCCTCGGCATCACCGAGCCCGACGCCGGCTCCGACGTCTCTGGCATCAAGACGCGCGCGGTCAAGGACGGCGAGGACTACGTCATCAACGGCTCGAAGACGTACATCACGAACGGCCACCGTGCCGACGTGATCGTGCTCGTGACGAAGACCGACGCGGACGCCGGCTACGACGGCTTCACGCTGTTCCTCGTGCCGATGGACAGCCCCGGCGTGATCCGCGAGAAGCGCCTGGAGAAGCTCGGTATGCACGCCTCCGACACGGCGCTCCTGGCTTTTCAGGACGTACGGGTTCCGGCATCAGCGGTGCTGGGGCAAGTCGGCAAGGGCTTCTACCACATCATGTGGGAGCTCCAGGGCGAGCGTCTGATCGGCGCCGCGGGCTGCGTGGCGGGCGCACAGAAATGCTTCGAACGCACGCTGCAGTACGCGACCGAGCGCAAAGCCTTCGGCCGCGAGATCGGCAAGTTCCAGGTGATCCGCCACAAGTTCGCCGAGATGGCGACGAAGATCGAGTCGGCGCGGCAGATGGTCTACGTAACGGCGTGGCGCTTCAACAACGGCGAGTACCCGGTGCGCGAGATCTCGATGGCCAAGCTGCACGCCTCGCGCATCGCCTGCGAAGTCGCCGACGAGTGCATCCAGATCCACGGCGGCGCCGGCTACATGGTCGAGTACGGCGTCGAGCGCGTGTGGCGCGACATGCGCCTGAACCGCATCGGCGCTGGCACCGACGAGATCATGCTCGACGTGATCGGTCGCTCTTACGGGCTGTGATCCTCGCGGGTGTTCCCCGGGTGCATGCACCCGGGGCAGGTCGGCGCGTGCGCCGACCTGTGGGGTCGCACATGTGCGACCCCATTCATAGTGTGGGTCGCGGGCGCGTCTGCCACTCGTGTTCGAGCCGTCGCATCATCGGCGGGTAGACGAGCAGGTGGCGGAAGGGCTTGATGGCGGCCATGTAGGCGTTGCCGAACAGGCCGTTCGGCTTCACGTAGACGGCCATCTGGCCGCGATAGCCGCCGCTCTCGTCGGCGACCCAGCCGATGTGCATGACGCCGTGGACCGTGCGGTTGGCGATCTCCGCGGCCCACTCGTCGTCCAGCAGGTACAGCGACTCGAACGGCAGCGTCGCGAAGCTCGGCCCGCTGGGCGCGTCGCGCAGGTCCTCCGGCAGCCGGTCGCGGAGCGTCGGCACGCGCGCGCCGAGCCCGGTCTCGGGAGCGTCCCAGCCGAAGATCTCCCCCAGCTTCCAGCGGATCGCCCACAGCGCGCGGGCGACGCGCGAGGAGCCTTCGTCGGGGTCGCCGCCGGCGATCCCCTCCACGAGCAGGGGGAAGTCGTCGGCCGTGCCCGGCGTGGGCAGCGCCCACACGTCCTCCAGCCGGAAGTCCCGCGTCAGCTCGTGGATGCGCCACGGCCGGGAAGTGTGATCGGTGTTCGGGAGCCTCATTTCAGCCTCCATCCATACGGTAGCGTATGGACAGACTAACATCATCGATGTGATGGCGCCGCCGACACGCACGCCGAGCGCGAGCTGGATCGAAGAGGGCCTGCGGGCGCTCGCCCGTGGCGGCCCGGACGCCGTCCGAATCGAGCCGCTGGCCAAGGCGCTCGGCGTCAGCAAGGGCGGCTTCTACTGGCATTTCGCCGACCGCACCGCGCTGCTCGACGAGATGCTCGACAGCTGGGAGCAGTCCACCACCGAGGGCGTGGTCGATCACGTCGAGCGCGGCGGCGGCGACGGACGATCGAAGCTGCGGCACCTGTTCGCGCTCGGCTCTCACGGCGTCGTCGCGGTCGACCTCGCGGTCCGTGACTGGGCCCGGCGCGACCCCGCCGTCGCCGAGCGCTTGCGGCGCATCGACAATCGCCGCATGGAGTACCTGCGCGAGCTGTTCAGCGCGTTCTGCCCCGACCGCGACGAGGTCGAGGCGCGCGCGATGCTGTTCTTCTCGCTGCTCGTCGGCAAGCACTTCATCGCCGCCGATCACGGCTCGCTGGACCGCGCGGCCGTGCTCGAGTTGACGCTACGCGAGCTGGGTCTCGGCGACGCGACGGAATATGGTCTCCGCTTCGACGGCGGCGGCGAGGAGGAGCTTCAGCGCGATGGCCACATCCAACCCCCCATTCACAGATGAGCACGAAGAGCTGCGGGCCTCGGCGCGGGGCTTCATCCAGCGCGAGCTGGCTCCCCACGCGCGCGAGTGGGAGGACGACGAATGGTTCCCGAACGACGTGTTCGGCAAGCTCGCCGCGCAGGGGCTGCTCGGGCTCAAGTACGAGGAGGCCTACGGCGGCCAGGGCGGCGACTACCTGCATGAGGCGGTGCTGTGCGAGGAGATGGCCAACATCGGCTCGGGCGGGGCGGCCGCCGGCATCGGCGCACACATCAACATCGCCACGCCGCCGATCTGGAAGTTCGGCACCGAGGAGCAGAAACAGCGCTACCTCGTGCCTTCGATCCGCGGTGAGCTGATCGGGGCGCTCGGCATCACCGAGCCAGGCGCCGGCTCGGACGTGGCCGCGCTGACCACGCGCGCCGAGCGCGTCGACGGCGGCTTCGTGGTCAACGGCGAGAAGACCTACATCACGAACGGCGTGCGTGCCGACTTCATCGTCACGGCCGTGAAGACGACGCAGGAGGGCGGCCACCACGGCATCTCGTTCCTGATCGTCGACCGCGGCGAGGGCGTCACGTCCTCGAAACTGAGGAAGCTCGGCTGGCACGCCTCCGACACCGCCACGATCGCCTACGAGGATGTGTTCGTCGGAGAGGAGAACCTGCTCGGCGAGCTGAACGAGGGCTTCAAGCTGATCATGGCCAACTTCCAGTGGGAGCGCCTCGCGATGTCGCTCGGAGCGGTCGGCGCGATGCGGCTGGCGTGGGAGCGCACGGCCGAGTTCGCCAAGGAGCGCACCGCCTTCGGGCGACCTTTGAGCGGCCACCAGGCGATCCGCCACAAACTCGCCGACCTCGCCACCACGCTGTACGTGTGCCGCTGCGTGACCTACGACGCGCTGCGCCGCTTCGTCGCGGGCGAGGAACCGCTGAAGGAGGTCACGATGGCCAAGCTCGCCACCCAGCGCGCCACCTTCGACATGATGGACACCTGCCTGCAGATCCACGGCGGCGCCGGCTACACGCGCGAGTACTGGGTCGAGCGCGCCGCGCGCGACGCCCGCCTCGGACCGATCGGCGGCGGCAGCGACGAGATCATGCGCGAGATCCTCGGACGCGTACTCGGCTTGTAGTCCCGTAGTCCATCCCTCGCTTGTCATCCTCATGACCTAGGCGGCGTTGGCCGATACGGGCCCCATGGCCCGGTCCATCGCCCTGACGGGATCCGTCTGCCTGCTCCTGGCGCTCGCGGGCGCCTCATCCGCCGCGGTGACGCGCTCGATCAAAGCGTGCAAGACGAGCTTCCACGAAGGCTGCTCGGGCAAAGGCGGCGGGCATCCGTCCGGGCCGAAGTCGCACCGCCTGTTCTTCGTTGCCCACGACGGCCGCTGCCCGGACACGCGCCGGCACCCGAACGCCCACGACGTGGAAGTCATCCGCGCGGCGACCCTGCGCCTCGTCAACCGCGAACGCGCGCGCCACGGCGAGCGACAGCTGCATTGGAACGAACACCTCGTGCGCGCCGCACAGTCGCACACGCACAGCATGGCCTTCGGCGACTACTTCGCCCACGAAGGGGCCGGCGGAGGCACGCCGCTCAGCCGCCTGCGCCAGGCCGGCTACATCTCCAGGCGCAAGGGCTACGAAATCGGCGAGAACATCGCCTGGGGCAGCGGCCGCCTCGGCACGCCACACGCGATCGTCGCCGGCTGGATGCGTTCGCCCGGCCACCGCGCAAACATCCTCGACCCGCGCTACCGCGACACGGGCGTCGGGGTGTCAGCGCATTTGGGGCGGCTTGCCGGGGGGCAGTCGGGCGGCATCTACACGCAGGACTTCGGCGTGATCATCGGGTAGCTGAGGTTGGCGATCGGCGCCATGCTGAAGGGCATGGACCGGACAGAGCCAGAGCTGATGCCGGGACATACCGAGTTAGACACGCCCCCCTCCCCAGCCGCCGCCTGCCCTATATAACTCCTGCTCCCCAAAAGAGAAGGAGAACTCATCGTCATGGGTGTACTCGACGGCAAGTCGGCCATCGTCACGGGCTCGGCACGCGGCATCGGACGGGCGACCGCGGAGCTGCTCGTCGCGCAGGGAGCACAGGTTCTGATCAACGACCTCGACGGCGACGTCGCCGAGCAGGCGTCCAGCGAGATCAACGGCGAGACCGCCACCTTCGCCGGCGACCTGACCAAGCCGGGCGTACCTGAGGAGCTCGTGGCCAAGGCGATCGACGCCTTCGGCAAGATCGACATCCTCGTCAACAACGCGGGCTACACGCTCGACGCGCCGGTGCACAAGATGTCCGACGAGCACTTCCAGGCGATGCTCGACATCCACACGGTCGTGCCCTTCCGCGTGATCCGCGCCGCCGCACCGCACCTACGCGAGCCGGCCAAGAAGGAGCGCGAAGAAGGCAAGGAGGTGTTCCGCAAGATCGTCAACATCTCATCGACCTCCGGCACCTTCGGCAACGCCGGCCAGGCCAACTACTCCTCGGGCAAGGCGGCGGTCGTCGGCCTGACGAAAACGGTCGCCAAGGAGTGGGGCCAGTTCAAAGTCAACGTCAACGCGGTCGCGTTCGGCTTCATCGACACGCGCCTGACGCAGGCCAAGGTCGACGAGAACACGATGGAGAAGGACGGCGAGAAGATCCAGCTCGGCATCCCCGAGCAGATGCGCCAAATGGCCTCGATGCTGATCCCGCTCGGTCGCCCGGCGACACCGGAGGAGGCCGCGGGCGGCGTGTTCTTCCTGTGCTCGCCGTGGTCCAACTACGTGCACGGCCAGACGCTGCACGTGACCGGCGGCCTGTTCGGCGGGATGGCCGGCTAGGACGACGCGGCTGCTGGTGCGGGCACGCCCCGCAGGTCCAGCAGACAACCTGAGAAGTAGTCCCCGGCGGGCGAAGCGAGGTAACCGACGACGGTTGCCAGCTCGCCCGCCGTGGTCGTTGTACCGGGCGCGATCGCGACCGTCGTGATGGCGTGGCGCGCCCACTCGATCGACAACGTTCGCGCGAGGTTCTCGAGCCCCGCGCGGGCCGCGTCGGCGTGCTCGCCGTTGCCTGGAGTGGGCGCGAGCAGCACGATCCGCCCGGCCTGTTCCTTGGCGATCAGGCGAGTGGCGAAGGCCCGCGCCGCGTCCCAGGTTGCCTGCATCGAGCCGAGCAGCGCGTCGCGCCCGCCGCCGACGAACATCCCCGCGCTGTCGATTAGGAGCACGCTCGCGTCGACCTCGATCGCGATCTGCGCGAAGGCTTGCTGGGTGAGCGCCTCCGCCGCCTCGACGTCGTCGCCGTCGAGCGCGAGCCCGCAGAAGGCAACGGTCGCGCCGAGCTGGCCGCCGCACAGTCGCTCGACGGCCCGGGCCGTCGAGTCGTGGGCCGGCTGGCGCGTACGGTCGTGGGCG
>DASXER010000118.1:0-19591 GCA_036490015.1 Solirubrobacteraceae bacterium
CGCGCCCGCGCCGACGTTCGCCCCCTCGGCTGGATCCCTGGCGGCCCTCGAACTGCGTGTCGAGGGCCTGGAGCGAGAGCTGGCCGAGCTGCGCACTTCGCTCGCGTCGCGCAACGGCGCCGGCACCAGAGCCGGCGAGGCCAGCGCGCCATGAGCCACGCGGCGCTGCTGCTGGCGGCGTCCAGTTCGTCGTCGGACGCGGCCAGCGGCGTGGGCATCCCGATCGCGATGGCGGCCGGGCTCGTGTCGTTCCTCTCGCCGTGCGTGCTGCCGCTCGTGCCGGGCTACCTCTCGACGGTCATCGGCGTCACGCCCGCGGACCTCAAAGAGGGCGTCAGCGTCCGCCGCGTGCTGGGGCCGAGCCTGCTGTTCATCGCGAGCTTCTCGCTGATCTTCATCCTGCTGGGGCTGAGCGCGACGGTGATCGGCTCCTCGCTGCGCGAACACAAGCACACGCTCGAACTGGTCGGCGGCGGCGTGATCATGCTGCTAGGCCTCGTCTTCCTGGCCACGCCGTTCGTGGATGCGCTCAACTTCTCCTGGCACTCAGAGGGCTTGACCCGCCTCGCCGGTCGCGGCGGGCCGCTGCTCGCCGGCGCGGCCTTCGCGATCGCCTGGACGCCGTGCACCTCGATCACGCTCGGCGCGATCCTGGCCCAGGCCGCGATCTCCAGCTCCGCCTGGCACGCCGCTGTGCTGCTCGCCTTCTACTCGGCCGGACTCGCGATCCCGTTCCTGTTGATCGCGCTGGCGTTCGAGCGCATGACCGCCGCGCTCGGGGTCGTCAAGCGCCACTTTCCGGTGATCATCGGCGTCGGCGGTTTGATCATGGTCGGGCTCGGACTGCTGATCCTCACCGGCGAGTTCACCACGCTCAACAACGAGGCGCAGAAGCTGACGACGGAACTCGGCATCCCGAGCTCGTCGGTTTAGCTGCGGTTCGCCTGTTTGACGGCGGGACACGGCGGGTATCGCGTCTCCCGCGTGCCCAGGCGCGAGAGGGGTGATCCACCCACCGACACCCAACAAGACTACGTGACCAGCCGCGCGGCACACCTGATGCAGCGACGCTCGTGGCTGAAGGCTAAAGACCGAGGGCAACAAAAAGGGGCCCGGTCCAAACGCGGACCGGGCCCCTTTCGCACATCTAGGAGGTGTTGTCGTTGCTCAGGCTGCCTCGCGCAGCGCCGCCAGCTCGGGCGACTCGGCGAGCTTCTTCAGAGCGCGCTGCTCGAGCTGGGAGGCACGCTCGGCCGAGAAGCCGAGGCGCTTGCCGATCGCGGTCAGGGTCTGAGGCTCCTCGCGGCCGGTGCCGAAGCGCAGGGTCAGGACCTTGCGCTCGGTTTCGGGCAGCTGGGAGATGGCCTGGTGGACGATCCGCTCGCGCTCGTGCTCCCAGGCGGTCTCCTCCGGCACCTCCGCGTCGGAGGGCAGGAGGTCGCCGAGAGCGGTGTCGCCGTCCTCGCCGATTTGCTGATCGAGGCTGACGAGAGCCGCGCGCTGGTGGCGAACCTCTTCCACCTGCTCGATCGGCAGGCCGGTCTCCTCGGCAAGCTCCTCGAGCGTGGGCTCACGGCCGAGACGCACTGACAGCTCGCGCTCCACACGGCCCACCTTGCGCGAACGCTGGGCGACGTGGACGGGCAAGCGGATCGTGCGCCCCGAGTTCTCGAGCCCGCGCTGAATCGCCTGGCGAATCCAGAGCGTGGCGTAGGTCGAGAAGCGGAAGCCCTTGCGCCAGTCGAACTTCTCGCTCGCGCGGATCAAGCCGAGCATGCCCTCTTGGACGAGGTCCGCGAGCGGCAAGCCCTGGTTCTGATAGCGGCGGGCGTTGGAGGCGACCAGCCTCAGGTTCGAGTTGACGAGCAGTTCCTTGGCGTGCAGGTCGCCGCGCTCGATACGCTTGGCCAGGTCGATCTCCTGGGAGGGCGTAAGCAGGGGGTAGCGGCGCGAGTGCGCTAGGAGCTGGTCGACCGACTCGGGAATAAAGGCGTCGGTCACCGATATCTCGTGTCGCTCGATCGGGCTGTCGAGACGCTCAGGGGCGGCCACGGTGTCGCCATCGTCGGCGGCAACGGTCTCCCCGTCCTGCTCTACAGCGGTCGGGTCGAGCTCTAGTGTTGAGTTTGTGAGGGAGTCAGACATGGGCGTCCTTCTAATCCGATACTTGGAGTAGGGATTCTACGCCACGATAGTTGCGTTGTCAATGATCCTGCTTGTAGAAGTTTTCTCGAGCTCCTTCGACGTGAGGTAGCCCTGACCTGCATTTGCCCACCTGAGAACAGGCTGCCCGCGCCCTCGACGGCTGAAACCCAGGGCGGGGCCGAAAAGAGCGATGGAATGAGGCTTTCCGCATATCGGATCGTTCACGACTGGGGCTGAGGGTCGCTCGATAAGCTCAGCGTATGGGCGAGGAGCTGTCTGGACGCGTTGTCGCCGTTACCGGGGCGTCCTCGGGGATCGGCGAGGCCACGGCCCTGGCTTGCGCACGTGCCGGAGCCTCGGTGGCGCTTGCCGCGCGGCGTCTAGAGCGCGTTGAGGCCCTGGCGGAGAAGATCGTCGCCGAGGGCGGTAGGGCGATCGCGGTGCGGACCGACGTGGGGGAGGAGCACGAGGCGCGGGAGTTCATAGCGCGCACGCACGCCGAACTTGGCCGCCTCGACGTGCTGGTCAACAACGCCGGCGTGATGCTGCTCGGTCCGATCGAGCACGCCGAGACCGAGGAATGGCGGCGCATGATCCACGCCAACGTGTTCGGCGTCCTTTACTGCACGCACGCCGCACTGCCGCTGATGAAGGCCCAGGGCTCCGGGCACATCGTCAACGTCAGCTCCGTGGCGGGACGCGTCGCGCGCGCCGGCTCGGGCGTCTACAACTTGACCAAGTGGGGCGTCGGTGCGTTCTCCGAGGCGCTGCGTCAGGAGACCGTCGCGATGGGCATCCGCGTGACGCTGGTCGAGCCCGGCGCCGTCGCCACCGAGTTGCCCGGCCACAACCGCCCCGACGTGCTGGAGACGATGGCCAAGAACTTCGCCGGCGTGACGCCGCTGGAATCCGAGGACATCGCGCGCGCGATCCTGTACGCGATCGCCTCGCCGGCCAACGTGGCGATCAACGAGCTGCTGATCCGGCCGAGCGGCCAGGTCCGCTAGTGCCATTCGGTCGTGCGCCAGTTGTCGGTCGGCGACTCGGGAGCCAGCCACGGCGGTAGCGTCAGTTCGAGGCGCAGCGCCAAAGCATTGACGTAGGGCTCATAGGCGCCGCGCATGGAGTCCATGCGCTTGCGGATCGTCTGCGCGTCCGTGGCCGGCTCGACCCCGCGCGTGCGCAGCTCCTCGAGCAGCACGCCGAGATCGGCCTCGCTCAGGCGCTCGGCCGCGGGCGGCGTGGGCGTGGCATGGAAGCTGTAGCTGAGGTCGGCGACCGCGTGACGCGCGATCGCGTAGGTGAAGCGCGCGGAGTCGACCGAGCCGGGCGGTGCGGTCGCGATCGTGAAGGCGCACGCGTCGAGCACGCAGCAGATCGCCGCCAGCCAGTTCTGGTTGATGTGCTGGGAGCGGAAGTAGGCGAGTACCGGGTAGGCGAGATGGGTCTCCATCAGATCGGCGACCCAGGGCTCCCAGCTTCCGAGGTAGCGGTTCAGCGACACCCAACCGTCCTGCTCGGCGGTGCGCAGCACGAGGCGCCCGGCGCTCGGCGGCGAGCCGGCGCGCGCGTCCAGTTGTGAGACGGTCGACTCGCGACGGGAGAAGGCCTGGTAGAGCGAGGGGAGATAGCCGATCACGATCGCCAGCACCGCCAGCCCGCTGCCGGCGTCCACGATCTGTACGACGTGCGCGAAGGTCGTGTGCGTGCCGAGCGCCGCCGGGCCGTCCGTCGTCATCGTCGCCGCGGCGAAGTAGACGTCGTTGCCGAAGTCGACGGTCGCTCCCATCGGCCCGAGATGCGAGCCGGCGGCCCACTGCAGGCAGCCGTAGCCGAACATCAGCGCGGCCACCCACAGCACGAGGTTGAGCAGCAGCCCGAACGGCCCGTACATCCCGAGCATCGTGTCCGCCGCCTGGGCCGGCAGACGGCGCGCGAGCACACGCCAGGGTAGCCAGCCGTAGTTGAACACCGAGCGCACGATCGCGGGGTCGCGCTTGACGCGGCGCGGCAACAGGAAGGCGACGAAGATCTCGACCAGCATCAGCAGGACGAGCAGGCCCCCCAGCAGCCCCACGAGAACGTGCATTCGCGCTGACGATAGGCGCCGGTTAGGACGGCGCTCGCGTAGGCCTAGGCCTACGAGTCGCCGCCGCGCGCCCCGATCGGCGCGATCTTCAACAGGTCGCCGCCCTCGTGGTCGACCTGCAGCGTCGTGTGCTCGAGCCCGAAGCGCTCGTGCAGCATCGCCTCCATCGCGCGACGGGCGGCGTGGCAGTCGCTGTCGGTGCCGACCAGCACGTGCGCGGAGAGCGCCGGGAAGCCGCTCGTCACCTCCCACACGTGCAGGTCGTGGACTTCGATCACGCCCGGCTCGGCGACCAGCGCGCGACCGATCGCTTCGGGGTCGAGCCCTTCCGGCGCCGCCTCCAGGAACACGCGGCCCGAGGCCAGCAGCAGCCCCGTGCCAGAGCGCACCATCAACCCCGCGATCAGCAGCGAGACGATCGGGTCCGCGCGGCGAAAGCCCGTCGCGAGGATCACTCCGGCCGCCACGGCCGTGCCGAGGAAGCCGAACAGGTCGGTGAGGATGTGCTGGAAGCTGCCCTCGATGTTGAGGCTGCGCCGGTCGGCCCCGGCCAGGATCGCGCTCGCCGCGAGGTTCACGAGCGCGCCCACGAGCGCGAGCGCGAGCACCAGCCCGGCGCGCACGTGCGGCGGGTCGACCAGGCGGTGAATCGCCTCGTAGGTGACGAAGCCGGCGAGCACGACGAGCGTCACGCCGTTGGCTTGCGCGGACAGGATCTCCACCCGGCGCAGCCCGAACGTCAGCACCCCGCGCGCCGGGCGCGCGGCCAGCCTGAGCGCCAGCAGCGAGAGCGCGATCGCGGCGGCGTCGGTGAGCATGTGGCCGGCGTCTGAGAGCAACGCCAGCGAGTGGGCGACGACGCCGACCGCGAGCTCGGCCGCCATCAGCCCGAGGATCAGCGCGAGCGTGGCGTACAGGCGGGACCGGCTGCCCTCCGCCGAGGCCGCGTCGAAGTGCGCGTGACCGTGGCTGTGGCTGTGCTTCGTCTGGCCCACGTGTCCACGATACGCGCACATCAGGACCGGCCCGCTGGGCCGACGTGACCTCGCTCTAGCATCAAGCGATGCCGGAGGCACAGCAAGACGCGCCGGGCGCGCTCGATCAGCAGCGCACGGCGATCGTCTCGGTCGCCGTCGCGGCCCTGCTGGTCGCTCTGAAGCTCGGCGTCGGCCTCGCGACCGCGAGCCTCGGTTTGATCTCGATCGGCATCGAGTCCAGCGGCGACGTGCTCGCCGCCGCGCTGACCTTCTTCGTCGTGCGCCTCGGCGGACGCCCGGCGGATCGTGGCCATCCGTACGGCCATCGCCGCGCCGAGAACCTGGGCGCGCTCGGCGAGGCGGCGATCCTGATCGGCGGCGGGCTCGTGGTGACGGTGGAAGCGCTGAGTCACCTGATCTCAGGCGCCGAAGCGCCGGCCGTGCACTGGTACGAGTTCGCTGTGCTGGGGCTCGCGCTCGTGCTCGACATCAGCCGCGTCGCCGTCACGCTGAGCGTTGGGCGGCGCGTCCAAAGCCCGGCTCTCAAGGCCAACGCAGTGCACTTCGCCGGCGACGCGGTCGGCTCGCTGGTCGTGCTCGCCGGGCTGCTGGCCAGCGAAGCCGGCTTCCATCAGGGCGACGCGGTCGCGGCGCTCGTCGTGGCTTTGATCATCTTCGGCGCAGCTGGGCGCTTGCTCGTCGTCAACGCGAACGTGCTGATGGATCGCGCCCCCGAAGAGGCGCGCGCCCGCGCGATGGCGGCGATCGCCGGGCTCGGGCCCGACGTCGAGCTGACCCGTCTGCGCCTGCGCGAGTCCGCCGGGCGCTACTTCGCCGACGTGGTCGTGCGGGTGCCGCCTGGCCAGGCGGTCGTCGAGAGCCACCGCACGGCGGACATGATCGAGAGCGAGCTGGAGCGAGCGCTGCCGGGCAGCGACGTCGTCGTGCACGTCGAGCCGCGCCGCGCGGGCCTGGACCTACGCGACCGCGTGCTGGCGATCGCGCTGTCGGAGCCCGACGTCAAGGAGGCCCACGACATCACCGTGTTCGAGCACGACGACGGACGCTCCAGCGTCTCGCTGCACCTGAAGTTCCCCGACGAGCTGGACCTGCACGCGGCGCACGAGATCGCCGAGCGCGTGGAGCGCGAGATCTCAGAGCGCGACGAGGTCGCGGACGTGCAGACGCACCTCGAGCCGCTCGAGCGACCGCTCGGTCCGCGCGAGTCCGACGAGCGCGCCGAGGCCGCCGCGCGCGCGGCGGTCGACACGCTGATCGCCGCGCGCCACGGCCTGGCGCTGGAGCGTCTGCGCCTGCTCTCGACCGAGGCCGGCCGCGTCATCTTCCTGACACTCACGGTGGGAGACGGGCTGACGCTGACGGAGGCCCACGAGCTGGCCGGAGAACTGGAGGACGATCTGCGCCAGCGCCTCGGAGACGTCGCCGACGTCGTCGTCCACACCGAGCCCTGAGGGGAAGGTTTCGCCCGGGCAGGCATCTAAGCCCCCGACAGGCAACCACCCAACAGCCTTCGGAGCCGAGTGGTGCGCGACGACCGCCGCCAACGGCAACAAGATCGACGACGACAATGGAGGAGACGATGACGGCTCCTGAGCCGACACTGACCACGAACAGCCGGCGGCGCAGCCGTCGGATCGCGCTCGGCGCCGCCGCGGTGGCGCTGCTCGCCGGCGCGCTGGCCGCGGTCGCGATCGCTTCGAGCGGAACGCTGACGGTCGGCTCGGCCGCCAACGGCACGCTCAAAAAGACGGTCGTGATCAACGCCAGCGGACGCACGCTCTACTCGCTCACACCCGAGACGACCCATCACCTGCTGTGCACGACGAAAATGTGCCTGTCGGTGTGGCCGCCGCTGACGGTGCACTCCAAGAGCGCGAAACTCAAGGACGGCAACGGCGTGCACGGCACGCTCAGCCTCGTCAAACGCCCGAACGGCGTCTGGCAGGTGGCGCTGCGCGGCAAACCGCTGTACCGCTTCACCGGCGACGAAGCCAAGGGCGAAGCGAACGGCGAAGGCATCAAAGCCGACCACGGCACCTGGCACGCGGCTACGGCTTCAGCAGCCGCCGCCGCGCCGACGAGCCCGCCGGCCGAAACGCCGCCGAGCAAAGAACCCTCGCCGCCGGTCTACGGCTACTAGCAGCTAGGACGAAGAAGCTCGCGACGCGGGCGGCGCCTCACCAGCGTCGCCCCGGTCGCCCGGGTCGCCGAGCGGCAGCGGCGACGCCAGCAGCACGCCGAGCGCCGCGTGAAAGCCGCTCAGCGCGAAGCCGAGCAGGGCGATCAGGCCCAGCGTGTGCGCCCAGCCCGCTTCGGCAAGCGTCAACAGGCCGAAGCCGGCCACGAGACACGCGAGCGCCAGCCTGGTGGCGAGTCCGGCGCGCGAGGGCTGGAACAGGTCCCTTCCCGCCGTGCGCGCGGCGACGCGTGGCGAGGGCCCCGGGTCGAAGCGCCCTTTCAGGTGCAGGCCGAACAGCAGCGCCAGCGACGGGAACAACACCAGCGCGCCCGCCAGGACGGCGACGACGAGCGCCACCAGCACGTCATGCGAAGCCGCCGCTTGCGCGACCGTCAGGCCCGGTAGCAGCGACGGATACTGGGCATAGCCCCAGCCGCCGATCACCGCCGCGACCGCCAGCGAGGCCGCGTAGCGCGCCGGCTCGAAGCGCCGCGTGTGCACGAGGGCCAGCGTGGCCAGGCCGGCGAGCGCGGAAACCGCCGGGCCGATCAGCGCCTCGCGGTGCACCATGCGCTCGTACAGGACGTGGGCGTCGGCGTGCAACACGATCAGGCCCGCGACGGCCAGGGCACCGGTTGCGCACCCCGCCGCCAGCGCCCGCAGCCGCAAGGACCGCACGAGTTGCTCGTCTCCAGTGCGGGCTGCGTCGGCGGCCATGAACACCGCCGCCATGTAGGCGCTGGCGCACACCGCCAGCGCCCCGACGGTCAGCGAGGTCGGGTTCAGCCAGCTCGCGAACAGCTTGCCGGCGGCGTTGCCGGGCGGCACGCGACGTGACGCCACCGCGCCAACCATCGTGCCGAGCGCGAACGGCGTCAACAGCGACGCGCCGGCGAAGGCGCGGTCGATCCGTCGTCGCTCGCGCGTGTTGGCACTGCCGCTGCGCAGCGCGTAGGCCGCGCCGCGCAGGATGATGCCTACGGCGGCCAGGAAGAACGGCACCGCCAGCGTCGAGGCGACCGCGCCGAAGGCCGCCGGATAGGCGGTCCAGCTGACCGTCAGGACGAAGATCAGCCACACGTGGTTGGCCTCCCAGACCGGCGCCATCGCCTCGTGCGCGTGCTCGCCGAGGCGCTCCGCGCGCTCGCCCGAGCCGGCCAGCAGCTGCCACAGCCCGGCGCCGAAGTCGGCGCCCGCGAGCACCGCGTACAGCGCGAGCCCGACGAGCACGAAGATCAGCGGCAGGTCGTACAGGTGCATGGCTAGGAGGAGGTCTCCAACGGGCGACGCGCGAGGCGCCGCAGCACCCATGCCACGCCTACGCCCACGCCGAGGTAGACCGCGACCAGCGTGCCGTAGCCGACGGGGATGCCGCCGGCGCCCGTGACGGCTTGTGCGGTGCGCATCACGCGGTAGACGACCCAAGGCTGGCGGCCCACCTCGGTCGTCACCCAGCCGGCGATCAGGGCGATCACCGCCGCTGGGCCGGCCAGGGCCAGGCCGCGGTAGAACCACGGCGAGTCGGGCAGACGCCGGCGCCTGAACAGCGCCCACAGATGCCAGACGCCGAGTATCGCCAACAGCGTGCCGAGCAGCACCATCAGCTGGAAGGAGACGCGCACCACGTTGACCGGCGGCCGTTCGCCTGGCTTGACGGTGTCGAGGCCCTGGACGGTCGCGTCCGGGTTGTGGAAGGCGAGCAGCGACAGCATTTTCGGGATGCCGATGCCGAGCTCGACGCGCCCGTTCTCATACCAGCCGAGCAGGTGCTCGGGCGCCCCCTTCGTGGTCCGCTGCAGCCCCTCGATCGCCGCCAGCTTGACGGGTTGGTCGTGGGCCACGTCGCGCGCGGCCCAGTCGCCGACGAGGATCTGCACCGGCGCCGCCAGCGCGGCGATCGTCAGCGGGATCGCGAGCGCGGTGCGCTCGTAGCGTCCCCAGCGGCCGCGCAGACGTCCAATCGCGTATGCGCCGGCGAGCAGGAAGCCGGTGACGATGTAGGCGGCGATGTACATGTGGATCAGCTCGGGCCACAGGAAGCTGTTGCCGAGCAGCGCGGCGAGCGGATGGACGTCGACGGCGTGACCGTCATGCAGCGCGAAGCCCGAGGGGTGGTTCATCCAGGCGTTGACCGAGATGACCATCAGCGAGCCGAGGATGCCAGCGAGCGCGACCGGGATGCCGCTGAGGAAATGCGCGCGCGGGGAGAGGCGGTCCCAGCCGTAGACGTAGATGCCGAGGAAGATCGCCTCCATGAAGAAGGAGAAGCCCTCGATCGCGAAGCCGAGCCCGAAGACGCTGCCGAAGGTGGCGGTGAAGCCCGGCCACAAGAGGCCCATCTCGAAGCTGAGGATGGTGCCCGTGATCACCCCCACGGCGAACAGCGCGACCATGATCCGCGTCCAGCGGCGCGCCAACGTGCGATACAGCTCGTCGCCGCTCCTCAGGTACAGCGCCTCGACGAGCAGGATCATCGCCGGGAAGGCGATGCCGAAGCACACGAGGGGGATGTGCACCGAGAAGGACAGCGCCTGCATCTGGCGCGCCTGCAGAAGGTATGCCTGATGGACGGGCGTCATGACGCCGAGGCCAAGCCTACGCCCACCGCGAGGCGTAGGCTCTGACGGAACCCTCGGTCCACGGGAAGGATCCCCGTCCGGCGGTGTCCATAGCAAGCGACAGCCCCAAAACTGGAGGATCGAGAACGTGAGGTTGAAAACAGCGGCTCAAGCCAGGACGCGTCCCTTCTACATGATCGGGACCGCGCTGCTGGCCGTCGGCCTGATCGCCCTGACCGGATGTGGGTCTTCGAGCAAAAGCTCGGAAGAAACCACCACTACCGCTACCACCGAATCGACCCCGGCTACCAGCTCGGGCTCGTCCGAAAGCAGCTCGACCGGAAGCTCGTCGTCGTCGAGCGGCGAAAGCAGCGGAAGCTCGAACCTCTCGCTGGAAGCCAACAAGGAAGGTCAGCTGAAGTACAACACGACCTCGCTCGAAGCGAAGGCCGGCAAGGTATCGATCGACTTCACGAACGCCTCGCCGGTCGGTCACAACGTCACGATCGAATCCTCCGGAGGCAAGGAAGAAGGCGCGACCGAAACCTTCCAGGGCGGTTCGAAGACGCTGACGCTGAACTTGAAACCGGGCACCTACAAGTTCTACTGCTCCGTCCCCGGGCACCGCATGGCCGGGATGGAAGGCACGCTCACGGTTAAGTAACCGGCGACGCCGCCTGGTGTCTAGGGGTGGGTCCAGGCGGCGTCAGAGCGTGTGCTTCAAGGCAGATAGCTGACGAGATCCTCCAGCGGCGCGCGCTCGGGAACGCGCTGCTCCTGGACGGGATCGCCGAGGTACAGCAGGCCGAGCACGCGCTCGTGGGCGTCGAGCGACAGCAGCTCGTGGGCGGGTGCCCCGTCGAGCAGCCCCACCGTTCGCCAGTAGGAGGCCAGCCCGCGGGCGGTCGCGCCGAGCAGCACGATGTAGGCGGCGATGGCGGTCGCGAGCAGGTCCTCGCGCTCCTGCGCGGGATCCTCGCCATCAAGCAGCGCGCTCACGCAGACCAACGTCGGGGCACGCGCGAGCTTCGCGGCCGCGCCGGGCTTCTCGCGCTCGGCCAGCTCCATAAGAGCACGGCGGGTCTCCGGCCCGAGCACGCGAAAGCGCCACGGGTTGGTCAGGTGGTGGTTGGGCGCCCAGCGCGCGAGCTCGAACAGATCCTCCAGCTCGGCGCGCTCCAGCTCGCGCGGACCGTAGGCCTTGTGCGTGCGCCGGCCGCGGATAGCCTTCTCGACATCCATGCCCCGACACCCTAGAAGAGGCGACGTGGGGCGTTGAGCCTCGCCGAAGTGGTCGCGTTCGCCTGCGCCGGCATGGCGGCGGGGGCGATGAACACGGTCGTCGGCAGCGGCACGCTGATCACCTTCCCGGTGCTGCTGGCGTTTGGCTACGCGCCCGTGACGGCCAACGTGACGAACACCGTCGGCCTCGTGCCGGGCTCGATATCGGGCGCGATCGGCTACCGGCGCGAGCTGGCCGGACAGCGTGCGCGAGCGCTGCGGCTGGGCAGCATGTCGCTGCTGGGCGGCGTGACCGGCGCGGCGCTGCTGTTGATCCTGCCCGCGTCGGCCTTCAACGACATCGTGCCGGCGTTCATCGCGGTCGCGGTCGTGCTGACGGTGCTGCAGCCTCGTCTGCGTGCGCGTCTGGCCGCGCGCAAGTCCGACGACGAGCGTGAGCAAGAGCGTGGGCGAGAGCACGGGCCGCTGCTGCTGATCGCGGTGCTTCTGACGGGCGTCTACGGCGGCTACTTCGGGGCCGCGCAGGGGATCATCCTGCTGAGCGTCATGGGCGTCGTGCTGACGCAGGACCTGCAGCGCACGAACGCGCTCAAGAACGTGCTCGCCGGGCTCGTCAACGGCGTGGCGGGCGTCTACTTCGTGATCCAGGCGCACGTCGACTGGGGCCCGGCGGCGATCATCGCGGTGGCCGCCGCGATCGGGGGCCAGCTCGGCGCGCGCTACGGCCGGCGCCTGCCACCCGACGCGCTGCGGGCACTGATCGTCGTCGTCGGCGTGTTCGCGATCGTGAAGCTGCTCGTCTGAGCAACTCAGACCGCGTCAGCCGCCGAGCAGCTGCTGGTAGAGCAGGAAGACGTTCAGCGCCACGATCCCCAGCGTGCACGCCCACGCCGCGTAGCGTGTGAGCGTGCGGTTGACGTGTGCGCCCATCACGTCGGCGCGCGACGTCAGCAGCACTAGCGGCACGAGCGCGAACGGGATGCCGAACGAGAGCACCACCTGGCTGAGCACGAGCGCGCTGGTCGGGTTCATGCCGACGGCGAGCACCACCAGCGCCGGGATCATCGTCACGGCGCGCCGTACGAGCACGGGGACCCTCACGTTGAGGAAACCCGACATGACCACCTGTCCCGCGTAAGTCCCGACGCTGGAGGACGACGCGCCGGAGGCGAGCAGGGCGACGGCGAAGGCCAGCGCTGCGCCGCCGCCGACGAGGTTGCCGAGCTGGGCGTGCGCTGCCTGGATCGAGTCGAGACCGGAGAGGGCAGGGGTGTGGAACAGCTTGGCGGCCACGGCCAACATCGCCATGTTGATCAGGCCGGCGAAGCCCAGCGCGATGATCACGTCGCTGCGCTCGAAGCGCAGCACCCGCCGGCGCTCCTCTTCGTCGCGTACCGGCACGCGGCCGCGCGTGAGCGCCGAGTGCAGGTAGATCACGTGTGGCATCACGGTCGCCCCGATGATGCCGACCGCCAGGTAGAGCGAGCTCTTGCCGTCGAGGCTCGGGATCAGCCCGCGCAGCGAGCCGTGCACCGACGGGCCGATGCGCAGCACCTCGTAGGCGAAGCCGGCGAAGATGATCCCCAACAGGGCGCTGATTGCCAGCTCGAAGCGGCGGAAGCCGAGCGCCTGCAAGCCGAGCAGGGCGAAGGCGATCAGCCCCGTGATCAGACCGGCCGGCAGCAGCGGCACGCCGAACAGCAGGTTGAGCCCGAGTGCGGCGCCGAGGAACTCCGCGATGTCGGTCGCCATCGCGATCAGCTCCGCCTGCAGCCACATGCCCCAGGCGACGGCGCGCGGGTAGTGCGCGCGCACGTTCTCGGGCAGATCGCGGTCGGAGGCGATGCCGAGCTTCGCCGAGAGGTATTGGACGAGCATCGCGATCAGGTTGGCCGCGAGCACCACCCACAGCAGCAGATAGCCGTACGCGGCGCCGCCACTGATGTTGGTCGCGAAGTTGCCCGGGTCGACGTAGGCGATCGCCGCCACGAAGGCCGGGCCGAGCATCGCCAGCCGGGCGCGCAGACGGCCTTTCGCGAGCAGCAGGTCGAGCGCGCTGGGCGCGTCGAGGGTAAGCGCGCCGCCCTCACTTCCTTCGAGGACCGGGACGCGCTTGGGCTGGATCGGCGTCAAGTGCCTTCCTCGAGCGGCTCGACCCGCATCGCTCGCGCGAGCCTGTCGCCGAGCGGGTGGGTGCGCTTGCCGAAGCGCACGAACAGCGGGCCGCCGAACGGCTGGCGGTCGACGACCTCGAGCGTGTCGCCAAGGCGGATGCCCTGGTTGGCCAGGTAGCGCAACATCTCGGGATCCTGATCCGAGACCCTTACGAAGCGTCCGCGGGCGCCGACCGCGAGGTCGCCGAGGCGGTCGGTCTCGGTCTCGTGCAGGTCGTAGTCGGCGGTCGGGATCGGGTCGCCGTGCGGGTCGACCGTGGGGTGGCCGAGCTTCGACGCGATCAGCTCCTCCAGCTCGTCGGACAGCACGTGCTCCAGCACCTCGGCCTCGGCATGAACTCGGTCCCATGGCATCCCGAGGGCCTCCGCTAGATAGCACTCGAGCAGGCGGTGGTGGCGAATGACCTCGAGTGCGATGCGCCGGCCGTCCTCCGTCAAGCGCACGCCCCGGTAGGGGACGTGGACGATCAGACCCAGCTCGTCGAGCCGTTTGAGCATCGCCGAGACCGAGCCGGGGGTGATGCCGAGGCGCTCGGCGAGGGCGTTCGTCGGCACGGGCTCCTCGGTGCGCGATTCGAGCGCGAAGATCGCCTTCGAGTAGTCCTCGACGGCAGGGGTGCGGAGGTTTTCCTTGCTCGCCATGAGATTAGATTATGGCACGCCAAACTTTCTTTCAAGTGGCACGCGTACCTGGAGGCTCATATCGAGCTGATTCCGGCATCGCTTGAGCCTCGCGCCGCTGCCGGGCACGCGTGGCTTTCGATCGAAGGCGCGCGGCTTAGTGGGCTTGCGGCTGGCTGGCGCGCCGCGTGCGCTTGGCCGCCGGCTGGCGACTGAGCAGCTGGTGGGCGTGCTGAGCGAGATGCGCGCCGCGCGCCTTGGCGGTGCTGTTCGAGATCTTGCCGGCCGCGAGTGCGGCCTCGAGCCGCGCCTTGCGCGCCGCGACGACGACGGCCTGTAGCCCGGACGCGGACTTGCCCGGGGTGGCGTCGGCGATCTGCGCGAGCGTCTTGCCCGCACGACGGTCACTCCGCAGCTGCTTGCCGCTGATGCCGAGATATACGATCACCGCGGCGCGGGCGGTCTTGGCGCCTGGGCCACGGTTTCGGTGCCTAGCGCCGGGCTGTGTCAGGCGCCCTGCGAGCTTGCCCGGCAGCTGGCCGACACGATCCGCGAGGCTGTGGCTGCGCGCGGCGACGAGCGCCGCCAGCAGGCTGGACTGCGACTTGCCCGGGGTGGCGTCGGCGATCTGCGCGAGCGTCCTGCCCGCGCGCAGCTCTTGGCGCAGTTGGGAAGGCTGCACGCCCAGGTAGGTGGCAGCGCTCGCAACCAGGCTATGGCCGGCGTGCACATGCGCATGGGCGTGGGCGCGTGGTCGCGAATGACGCGATCCGGTCGCCCCAAGGGCGACGGCCGTGCCACCGGCGAGCAGCGCGAGCGCGGCGACGATCAGTGCCAGACGACGTTTCATCAGGACTCCATCCCTGTCAACACTTTCCCAGCCTTACCTAAAGCTTTGCAGAAGGCGGAGGGGAGAGGGAACGCACCCAGACCGGCGCCAACCGGAGTCATTCCGCTCGCACCGGGTTGCTGAGCACGCCGAGACCGTCGATCTCGACCTCGACCGTGTTGCCGTCGCGCAGGAACTTGCCCTGCGCGGCGCCGACGCCGGCGGGCGTGCCGGTGGCGATGATGTCGCCCGGCAGCAGCGTGATCGTGCGCGACAGCCAGGCGACCAGTTCGGCCGGGCCGAAGATCAGGTTGGCGGTCGTGCCTTCCTGCACCGTCTCGCCGTCGATGCGCGTGCGCAGCTTGAGCGCGCCGAGGTCGCCGGCCTCGTCGAGCGTGACGAGCGCCGGGCCGCAGGGCGCGAACGTGTCGACGGCCTTGCCGCTGGTCCACAACGGGTTCTGCACCTGCAGGTCACGGGCGCTGACGTCGTTGAAGGGCATCGCGCCGGCGATGTGCGCGAGCGCGTCCTCGGCGGCGACCTTGTGCGCGGTACGCCCGATCACGAGCGCCAGCTCGGCCTCGTAGTCGACGTAGTCGGGGTGCGCGGAGGGGAGGACGACATCGGCGCCGCTGCCGCACAGCGAGTTCTGGAACTTCGCGAACCACATCGGCGCCTGCGGGATCTCCTGGCCGGTCTCTTCGGCGTGGTCGCGGTAGTTGAGGCCGATGCAGATGATCTTCTGCGCGTCCGGGACGGGCGCGGCGAGCGTGACGTCGGCGAGCGCGAGCCGGGGCTCTGAGGACGCGGCGGCCCGCTCGCCCAGCTCTGCCAAGTCGCACGTGCCGAGCAGCTCACGCACGCTCGCGGGCGCGCCGAGCGCCGACGTGGGGAGGACTTGCTCGCCGAGCAGCACTGCGGCCACGGGCTGCCCGTCCGCTATGTAGCTGGCCAATCTCATCCGGTGCTCGTGACTTGATTCTTTTTTATAGGTTCGGCTCCTTCTACAAGCGCTCCGCTTCTTCCTCGCGCTGCGGTCCCTTCAGCCCAGCCGTGCGTTGTCGCGCAGCCAGCCGAGCGCGCGGATTGTGACGTTTCCCCGCCAGTCGGTCGTCTGCGCGGGCGACCACGCCTTCCAGTCGAACATCCAGCCGCCGTCGTCCTGCTGGCCGGCTTCGACAGCGTCGAGATGGCGCTCGATCTGTTGGTCATCGAGCAGGCCGCGTGAGCGGCTGCCGGGACGAGGGGAGAGGTCGAGCGGGCGCAGCGCCTCTCCCTCGGCGCCGCCCGCGGGCGCGAGCGCGGCCTGCTCGATCCCGGCCTTGAGGACCTCGATGGCGGCGCTGGATCGCTCGCCGTCGGGAACGGCGTCGAGGAACGCGCACGCGTGCTTCAGCCAGTAGCCGGCGGGTTGCGCAGTGGTCTCGATCGAGTGCCAGCACCATTCCGTGGCTCGATCGAGCCACTCGTCGTCCGTGACGCCACCGGCGTGCAGCACGGCGGCCAGGGCGAAGGTCAGGGACGACCCGGGCTCGGAGTCATCACCGGCGGCTGCCCACCAGGGGGCGTGCGGGTAGGCCTCGAAGCCGGGCAGGGCGAACGGGACGCCGCCGTCCGGCATGGCGATCGAGGCGATCCAGACGCGTGCACCACGGGCCAGCTCGCTATCCAGCACGCCGGCCTCGTCGAGGGTCTCCAGCGCGTACAGGGTCGGCGCGGGCTGGCTCGAAGGACAGCGCAGGTCGGGCTCCAGGGCGTGACCGAAGCCGCCGTCCGGGTTGCGATAGCCGCGCAGCGCGTCGAGCACCGGCTCGGCGGGCCCGTCGGCGAACAGCAGGCTGTAGCGGTGGCGGTCCAGTAGCCGTGCGCTGGACCAGATGAAGCTCTCGGCGGCGATTCGATCGATAGGCATAGCCGCGAGCTTAGGCGGCGGTGGGCGCGCGGTCTTTGAGAAATCGGACGGGGGAGACGCCGGCCAAGGTGGTCACCTCGGCGGTCATGTGCGCCTGGTCGGCGTAGCCCGCGTCGAGCGCCAGCTCCACGAGCGGCGCCGGCGGCAGCGCCTGGAGCCGGCGGAAGCGCAGCACGCGCGCGAGCATCTTAGGCCCGTATCCAACGGCGTCGTTGACCCGCCGCTGGAGCTGGCGTGCGCTGACGCCGAGTTCGGCGGCGACGGCGCCCACCCGCGCCCCGGGACGGCCGAGCGCGGCGATCGCGGCGCGAACGAGCGGATCGGGGCCGCTCGCCTGACGGGATTCAAGGGCTCCTGTAAGCAGGGCGTGCGGGTCATCACGACCGAGTCTCTCTCGTAGCAATTCCGTCGCGTCTGCTCCCAGCAGCTCGGCGGCGTCGACCGAGAGGTCTCGCAGCTCCGAGGCCGGCACGCCCAGCACCGATCCGGCCACACCGGGCCGTAGCCGCGCTCCGACGAGACGCGCTCCGGGCGTCAGCACGACCGTGCGCGCCTTCGTGTCGGGGCCCGCGACGAACAGCCGCTCACGCGACCAGATCAGGTCGACGCACGCGTCCGGCACGACCGTTTGGCGATGTTCGGCGTCCGTGGCCTGCTCCCAGGTGCACGCGATTAGCGGCGAGGCGACGAGATGCTCGGCGTAGCTCACGGACTCCACGCTACTGCGACTTCGCGCTCAATCCGCGTCGAGCAGCACCGACCAGATCGTGCCCTGGAACTTGCGTGCCGCGACGAACACCGCCAGCGCCTCTGCGTCGAGCCCGCCGTAGCCCGCGAGCGCGGCGGCGACGGGCTCCGGCGGATCGCCCCAGACGGAGGTCGCGGCCTCCATGCAGCCGAGATCTAGCGCTCGTGGAGCCAGACAAGTGTCCTCCCAGTCGTTCCAGAGCGGCCCCGCGGTCGTGTTGATCGCGTTGTCGAGATGCGCGTCCCCGTGCACCGCCTGGGATGGCAGCCCGAGCGCCGCGATCCGTTCGCGGACCTTGGCGCTCTCCTTACGCAGCGTGGCGGCGTCGGTCGCGTCGATCCGTCCCTCGCCGGACAGCTCCTCCAGCCAGCGCTCGGCCTCAGTCAGCGTCCCCAGCGGCTCCAGGTCACCGTCGTAGGCGACGAGCGCCTCGTGACAGTCGAGCAGGCGCCGGCCGGCCTCGACCGCGTCGAGCGGCGCGTCGATCTCGTCTACGTGCTCCCAGAAGCTGAGCGAGATGCCTGCGTGTGCGTGCGGCCCCGGATTCAGCTCGCGGCTCGGCGCGACGACCGCTGCGCCCGCGCGCGCCAGGAAGCCGGCGACCGAGACCTCGCGCCGTAGCCACGCGTCGCCCGGGCGCCTGGTGCCCGTCAGGGTCGCAACACGTGCGACCACGGGCGCCGGCGCGAGATGCACGAGCAGGTTGCCGCGGTCGCGCAAGACACGCGCTTCGCCGAAGCTGAGCCCTTCGCGCCTCGCGACGAGCGTCGCGGCCGAAAGGCCCCGTCGCGTCAGCTCGCTTGGAGCGTACGGGGTCACCGAGGCATCATGCAGCACCGTGGTCGAGGACATCGCGGTTACTGTGCGCTCGGCCGTCCGAACCAGGTGGCGAGCGCGTCTGTAAGGCCTAGCTGGGTCTGCTCTCCGACCCAGGCGACATGTCCGTCGGGTCGGATCAGCACGGCGGTTGGAGCGGTGACGACGCCGAGCGCGGGCAGCTCCCACTCGCCGGCGTATTCGGCGTCGATCGACTGCACCCGATCCGCCCACTGGGCGATGTCGAAACCGCTGGGCTCACCGAGATTGAGCAGCAGCGGCCGGGCATCGTGCAGCAGCGTGAAGACACGCAGCGGACCGTCGGCGGTGAGGAGGTCTAGGTCGGGCATCCGACGGCCGAGCAGCGGGTGTCCCTCGCCGAAGTCGTAGTGAATGTCCAGACCGGACTGCATCGCGGTGAACCGCCTGCGCGGCTCGTCCATGCCGAGCAGTTCGGCGAGCGTGTCGCGCAAGGCGTCGACGCGCGGCTCCGAGCGCAGGAGCACGGTTTGCGCCATGGTGTTGTGCAGCACGCGCGCAGCGACCGGGTGGCGCTCGGCGTGGTAGGTGTCCAGCAGGCTGTCGGGCGACGTCCGCTTGACCACCTGGGCCAGCTTCCATCCCAGGTTGACCGCATCCTGCACGCCGGTGCCCAGGCCCTGTCCACCGACCGGTGAATGCACGTGGGCCGCGTCGCCGGCCACCAACACTCTTCTTTCCCTGTAGGACGCGGCCTGCCTGGTCATATCGGTGAACCTGGAGATCGAGACGGGGCTGTGGACTCCGTAGTCGGTCCCGTAGACGTCGATCAGCGCCTGGCTGAGATCGTGCAGGGTCGGCTCGCCGGACCGCCCGACGCGCTCTTCTCTCACCACGATCCGTACCAGCTCGGAGCCCTCCAACTTGCCGAGCGAGTGGATGCCCTTCTCGTCGCGGTGGGCGCCCCACTCGGGCTCGCCTTCCAGCTCGACTTCGGCGATCAGCGAGCTCGTCGTCGGATCCCAGCCGGCGAACTCGATGCCGGCCGCCTTGCGGACGACGCTGCGTCCTCCGTCGCACCCGACGAGGTACTCGGCCCGCAACGAACCGTCCTCGGACAGTTCGACGTCGACGCCCGTGTCGTCTTGAGCGAAACCCGTCACCTCCCGTCCGCGATGGACGGTCACCTCCAGCTCGTCGACCCACTCGGCCAGGATGCGTTCGATCTGTCGCTGCCACAGCCCGAGCGTGTAGGGATGACGCGTGGGGAGGTCGCTTATGTCCATGGAGATCCAGGCGAA
>DASXER010000148.1:0-7253 GCA_036490015.1 Solirubrobacteraceae bacterium
CGGCGGCGCCCGCACCTTCGGGTCGGGCGCCGCCGCTTCGCGGTCGTGCTGTTGGCCGCGATGGCGCTCGCCGCCAGCGCGGTCGCCGAGCGCGCCCCCTGGGAGCCGTGGATCGGCAACCAACGCTCCGGCTATCCCACGCTCAGCCCGGGCGCGCCGGGCAACTCGACGCTCCAACTGCTGTCAGTCCTGCGCCGTCCGCAGACCGAGCTCGACCGCGACTCGCAGGTGCAGGCAGTGCTGCACGACGTCGGACCTCGCCTGCAGGGGATCCACACCGAATACGTTCGCAACCTCGTCCCGAACGTCGCCTGGGCCGCGGTCACCTTGGTGCCGGTTGAAGCCTTCAGTGGTGCGAAGGGGACGGGCGAAGCTCTCTGTCTGCTCTATCCCACCCCGGGCATCGAAGGCACGCATGGCGCCGAGTTGGGCTGCTGGGCTCCGGCTGAGATCACCGCTGGCGCGGCCGTCATCGCCTTGCGGACCGTCGGGCGCTCGCACGTCGTCGGCCTCGTGCCGGATGGCGTGGCCTCGGTCCGGGTGACGGCGGTCGATGGCGTGACGTCCGTCCCCGTGCGCGAAAATTTCTTCGACGACAGCCCGCCGTCCAATCGAACGGGGAAGCTCTACAGCCGGATTGAATGGCTGAACGCCGCCGGTGATGAGATCCGGCAATTCGACACGGACGCCTCGCGCTAGGGAGGCGGGCGTCGTGGCCGGCGTGAGCCCAGTCAGATCGCTGCAGGCGGTCCCCGCGCTGCAGGCGCCCGAGGCCCTGGTCGACGAGGACCAGGACGTCGCGGTTGCGATCGAGGATGTCGCATCCAGCATCGGCGCCGTCGACCTGCGGCTGCTGCGCTACTTCGTGACGGTCGCCGAAGAGCTCCATTTCGGTGGCGCCGCGCGGCGTCTGAACATCGCCCAGCCGGCGCTCAGCAGCGCCGTCAAGATGCTCGAGGCGCGGCTAGGGGTAGCTCTGCTACGGCGTACCACCCGCCGCGTCGAGCTGACGCGCGCCGGCGAGGTGCTGCTCAGCAGCGCGCGACGGCTGCTCGAGGCGCACGCGGGGCTGCTGTACGAGATGGCCGCCCAGCGGCGCGCCGAGGCGGGCGAGGTGCGCCTCGGCTATGCGGGCTCGTTCACGGGCGTGCTGCCGGCCGGCGCCGCGCGTGCGGTCGCGGACAGCTCAGGGGCGTGCTTCGAGCTGCACGATGTCGGACCGGGCAGCGGCATCGAGCCGCTGCTCGCGCGGCGCGTCGACGCGCTGCTGCTGACCGCCCCGCTCGAGGACGTGCCGGGGCTGAGCTCGACCTTGCTGGGCTTCACGGCGAGGGTGCTGGCGATCCCCGCCTCGCATCAGGCCGCACGCACGATGGGCACGCAGGCGATCGGCAGCTGGGGCGAGGCGCAGATCGCGATCGAGGGTATGCCGCGGGCCTGGTCTGAGGTCTGGTCGCCGCAGAGCTTCTTCTCGCAGGACCCGATCGAGCGCGCACCGACGTTGGAGTCGGCGCTGGAGCTGGTCGCGGCCGGTCGTGGCGCGACCATGGCCCCGGCTCTGGCGGCGGACCGCTGCGCGCGCCCGGACGTCGTCTATCTGCCCGTCAGCGGCCAGTCACGCGTCGGCGTGTACCTCGTGCGGCGGCGTGAGGACAGCTGCGCAAAGGCGCTTTCGGCGCTGTCGTCGAGCATTCGCGCGACGCTCAGCCAGGGCGCCCAGGTTCATCCCTTCGACGATCTCGACTGGCTTGCGCTGATTGCGACTGAGGTGCCGTGACGACCTCGGGGGCCCCCGCGATGCGAGGACCCCCGAGTGTCACACGCGCTCATCAGGCCGGACTGGAGAGCGCGCCGCTTGTGTCGTGGTCAGAACCGGTCGACAACTTCTTCACCCGATTCGCTGGTGAACGAGACCGTGCCCTGCACGAAGCCTTCGTGTACGAAGAACGAGTACGTGTTTTGTTTGATTTCCTGGGTTTGGGCCGCTGCGTCGCCCGCGACGTAGCTGACTTTCGAGACGCCGTCCGGCACGATGCCGACGACGTTCTCGTAGATGCGGGTCAACATGCCTTCTTGCTGCGCCTTGCCGGCCGAGGAGCAGGTGAAGCCCATCGTCAGGTGGCCTAGGCCGCGTTCCTTCTCACGCTGGACGTACTGGCTACCGGGTTCGATCCCGAGGCACAGTTCGCCGTTGTCGGTCGGCATCAGCCACACGCGCCCTTGCGGGCCCGAGCTGAGCACGCGAGCCTCCGCCGGCACGATCCCCGGATAGTGCCCTTGGGCCTGCACGACCTGCGCGTTTTCTTCGTCGGCCGCTGTCGGCGGGCGCGACAGGATCGAATAGCCCCCCGCCCCGGCCGCGGTGGAGGCGTGGGCGAACACGCGGCGATGCGCCTTGCTGCCTTTCTTAGCCGCCTGGGCCGCCGCACCGGCGACCAGCCCGACCACGCACAGTGCGAGCAGAGCGCGCAGCGCGTTCCGTCTCGTCCGATGACTCATGCGCGACTCCTCAGTAGTCATAGTGGGTCGAGCTCGAGACCGTGATCGAGCTCAGCGGTCCGGTGTTGACGATCGTGGCGTGGAAGCAACAGCTGCCGTCGTAGTTGTCCGATGCCGCGAAGTTCCCGGCCGAGAACACCTGACAATCGCTGCCGTTGTCTTTGTAGCTGCCGGCCGAGCCTGTCTCCTCGCCGATGCAGAATTCGTTGTGGTTGGCGTTGCCCTGAACGTAAGTCAGGCTGTGTGCTTCGATGCTCGCCTGGCCGAAGCCATCCGAGAGCGCCCCTTCATACCAATGGCATGGCGAAGCGCAGGTCGCGCCGGCTGGCGCGGCCGCAAGCGCCGCGCATGCCCCCAGCGCGAGCGCACAACTGGTCAAAAAAAACGCCGCTGAATGAAGCGGCACAATCCTTGAGAACGACTCCGACACCGATTCCCCTCCGTCATAGACTTCCTAGTGTCGCGAGCGTAGTCAGGGCGCGGAGGCGCGTCCAATACCACGTTGCGATGGATTGATAGCGAGCGTCAATCAATCGCCTGAGCCCGCGTTTGACGGGCCCGGGAGGCTAGATCAGGGCACGCGGATGGGCGTCTGGCAGCGTCTCGTCGTATGGCCCGTCGCTCCAAGCCAATAGCCAGAGCGGCCGCTCGCCGTCGTTGCGGATCGCATGGGCCGCCATTTGCGGCACGCTGATCGCGACGACTCCCGCGCCCGTGAAGGCCCGGCTCGTGACCTTCGTGTCCGACCCGGCGTCGTAGCGCAGCGACCAGCGGTCCTCGTGGATCACGACGATCGTCTCGCCGCGCAGCGCGTGATAGTGGTTGCCGCGCACGTGGCCCGGCAGGATGCTCGCGACGTGCAGGTCCCTCGTCGCGCCCAGGCGTGCCAGCAACTCGAGATGCTCGCCGGCCAGCGTGAAGCTCGCGCCGCGCTCGTCCGGGGCCCCGCGCTCGAGCGAGACGGCCGTCACGATGGATTTCTCGGCCGGTCCCGCCATCGGCTGCAGGCTAGAGGATCGCTTCGCCCGCGAGAGCGAGACAAGGGCTCGGCCGACGCTCACGACGAATGCTGGTGGCCAAAGCTTGCGCCCAGGAATAAGGCCGGAGCCGTCTTCGGCCGACGTAGGCTTGTGTGATGCAGACCATCGAGATGCTACGTGTACGCCGCGGCGAGCTGGCCGACCTGGAGGCGTTGGAGATGCTCGGCCGCTGGGACCAGCAGGTGATCATGCCCGCCGACGGCGCGCCCGCCCGCGCCCAGCAGTTGGCGACGCTGGCGCGCCTGACGCACGAGCTGGCGACCGACGAGGAAATCGGCGGCTGGCTCGCCGAGTTGGAGAAGACCAAGCTCGAAGAGCTGGACCGCGACATGGTGCGGCTCGCGCGACGCGACTGGGAGCGCGCGCGCCGGGTGCCCGCCGAGCTGGCGGCCGAGCGCTCGCACGCTCACGCCGAGGGTCACGAGACGTGGGTCTTGGCACGCGCCGACGACGACTTCAAGGCCTTCGCGCCGGCGCTGGAACGCAACGTCGAGCTGGCGCGCGTCTACGCGGAGCACATGGCCAAAGACGGCGAGAGCCTGTACGAGGCGCTGCTCGCCGACTTCGACTTCGGGCTGCGCACGGAGCAGCTGGACGAGCTGTTCGGCCGGCTCTCCGACGTGCTGCCGGCGCTCGTCGAGCAGGCCTCGCACCGCTCGTCGCCACACGCCCTGAAGGTGCCGGTCGAGGCCCAGCAGGTGGCCGTCGAGGGCACGCTCCGGCGTCTCGGCGTGCAGGAGGACAGCTGGCGGGTAGACGTCTCCGCGCATCCGTTCACGGCCTGGGTCGGCGACAGCGACAGTCGCATCACGACGCGCTACGGCGACGGCGACGTGGAGTCGCTGCTCAGCTCGTTGCACGAGTACGGCCACGCGCTGTACGAGCGCCAGATCGATCCGGCGCTGATGCGCACGAGCCTGGGCGGCGGCACGTCGATGTCGATTCACGAGTCGCAGAGCAAGCTGTGGGAGAACCACGTCGCGCGCAGCCCGGCGTTCGCCGAGGTGCTGGCCGGCGAGCTGACGGCGGGTGGCTTCCAGATCTCGGCGGCCGAGCTGCACGCGAGCCTGACGGGCGTCGAGCGCTCGCTGATCCGCGTGTCGGCGGATCCGCTCACCTACCCGCTGCACATCGTCGTGCGTTACGAGTTGGAGCTCGCGCTGATCAGCGGCGATCTCGCCGTGGCCGACGTTCCGGCCGCCTGGCACGATGCGATGAAGCGGCTGCTCGGCGTAGAGGTCCCCTCCGACGCGCTCGGTTGCCTGCAGGACGTGCACTGGGCGGCGGGCGGCTTCGGCTACTTCCCGAGCTACGCGCTCGGCTGTCTGATCGCCGCGCAGCTCTGGGAGACGCTCGAGCAGGATCTCGGCTCGCGCGAGGACGACCTGCGTCGCGGCGAGGTCGGTCCGATCCAGCGCTGGCTGGCCGAGCGGGTGCACCGTCATGGGCGCCGGCTCGACACGATGCCGCTGGTCGAGCGCGCTACCGGTCGCCCGCTAGAGGTCGAGCCGTTCTTGCGCTACGTGAGCCCGCTCACGCGCGCCTGAGCCAGCAGCCGGCAGGGCGCAGGCCACGACGACTGGCAGAATCCGCCGATGCGGCCCAACCGACTGTACGAGTGCCACGACCCGGAGGTCGTCAAGGAACTGATCCGCACCAACCCCTGGGGAATGCTCGTGAGCGCCGGCGACGAGCGGGGGCCGGTCGTCTCGCATTACCCGCTGCTGCTCGACGAGGACGTCGAGGGGATCGCGATCCTCACGCACGTCGGGCACCCCGACGAGGAGCTACACGACTTCGGCGCGAAGCCGCTGCTGATCGTCATCCAGGGCCACCATGGCTACATCTCGCCGAGTTGGTACGCGCCCGGCTCGACGCGCGCGCCGACGTGGAACTTCAGCGTCGCGCACTGCTATGGCGTGCCAGAGATCCTCGACCGCGAGCAGAACCTGGCCACGCTCGCGCGACTGGTCGAGCATTTCGAGCGCTGTGTCGACGAGCCGCTGCTGCTGGAGCCCGAGTACGGAGCACGGCTCGTCGGCGGCACGGTCGGGCTGCGCATCCCGATCGAGCGCTTTGTCTGCAAGTTGAAGCTGAGCCAAGAGAAGGACCAGGTCAGCAAGCGCCAGGTGCTGGCGCGCCTGCGCGAGCCCGGCCCGTACGGCAACCAGGAGTTGGCGGCGGACATGGAACGGGTACTGCGTCTGGACGAGACATCCGCATGAGCGCCTCCTCAGACACAATCAAGCCAGCGATGACGGTAGGAGGGGATCACGGCTGGGTCGTCGACTTCCGCGACGGCTCGCGCGCGATGCGCGATCTGCTCGGAGGCAAGGGCGCGAACGTCGCCGAGATGACACGTGTGCTGGGCGCCGAGCGAGTGCCGGCTGGCTTCACGATCACGACCGAGGCCTGCGTCGCCTACATGCTCAGCGAGGATGGAGATTTCCCGCCCGGGCTCGAAGCTCAGGTGGCCGAGGCACTCACGCGCCTGGAGCAAAGTGCCGGGCGCCGGCTGGGCGACGTGGCCGACCCGCTGCTCGTGTCGGTGCGCTCCGGCGCGCGCGAGTCGATGCCGGGGATGCTCGACACGGTCCTCAACCTCGGCCTCAACGACGACACGGTCGTCGGTCTCGCCGAGCGCTCGGGTAACGAACGCTTCGCCTGGGACTCCTATCGCCGCTTCGTGCAGATGTACGGGAACGTCGTGATGGGGATTCCCGGCGAGCGCTTCGAGCAGGCGATCGCGACCCTCAAGCAGGCGCGCGGCGTGTCGCTCGACACGGATCTGAACGCGGATGCGCTGCGTGGGCTCACGGTCGAGTTCAAGTCGTTCTACGAGTTCCCGGTCGATCCGCGCGAGCAGCTCGGACGTGCGATCCGGGCCGTGTTCGACTCCTGGCAGGGCGAGCGTGCGGTCGCCTACCGGCGCATCAACCGCATCCCCGACGACTGGGGCACGGCCGTCAACGTGCAGCAGATGGTGTTCGGCAACCTCGGCGAGGACAGCGGTAGCGGCGTCGCCTTCTCGCGCGACGAGCTGACCGGGGCACCTGAGCCTTCGGGCGACTTTCTCGCCAACGCGCAAGGCGAGGACGTCGTCTCGGGGGTACGCACGCCGCGCGACATCCGCGAGCTGCGCGACTGGCTGCCGCAGGTGCACGAGCAGCTGATGGAGATCCTGGCGACGCTCGAGCGCCACTACCTGGACATGCAGGACACCGAGTTCACCGTGCAGGATGGGCGCCTCTACATGCTGCAGACGCGTAACGCCAAGCGCCCGGCTCAGGCGGCGGTTCGCTTCGCCGTCGACGCCGTCGCCGAGGGGCTGCTCGACCGCGAGCAGGCGCTCGCCACGATCGACCCGGCGGCGCTCGACGCGCTGCTGCACCCGACCTTCGACCCGGCGGCCGCGTTCGAGGTGATCGCGCGCGGCGTCGCGGCATCGCCGGGCGCGGCCAAGGGCGAGATCGTGCTGAGCGCGCCCGAGGCGGTGCAGGCTGGTGAGGAAGGCCGCGAGGTGATCCTCGTGCGCTCCTTCACCGAGGCCGACGACGTCGCGGGCTTCCACGCCGCGCGCGGCATCCTGACCAGCGAGGGCGGCAAGGCCAGCCACGCGGCGCTGGTCGCACGCGGCATGGGCCGCCCCGCCGTCACGGGCGCCTCGGATGTCGAGATCGACCTCGCCACGAGGGAGGTCCGGATCGGCGCTGT
>DASXER010000007.1:0-22243 GCA_036490015.1 Solirubrobacteraceae bacterium
GGACGTTTTATCGGTGCGCCACCGACCCGCGATACGAACAACTGTTCCGTCCGAAGCACCATCTACCGTCCTCACTCCCGATCTCTAACCGGAGGAGTACGAGCATGCCCGTCACCGACGAAAAGGCCGCCAAGGCACGCGATGCCGCCCTTCAGGGTGCGCTCAGCCAGATCGAGCGCGAGTTCGGCAAGGGCTCGGTCATGCGCATGGGCGACGAGGGCGCACAGGTGCGCTGCGAAGCGATACCGACGGGTGCTCTGTCGCTCGATCTCGCGCTCGGGATCGGTGGCGTGCCGCGCGGACGCATCGTGGAGGTGTACGGCCCCGAGTCTTCCGGAAAGACGACGCTGATCTATCACGTGCTCGCCGAGGCGCAGAAGCTGGGCGGGGTGTGCGCGTTCATCGACGCCGAGCACGCCATGGACCCGCTCTACGCCAAAGAGATCGGCGTCGACATCGACGAGCTGCTCGTGTCCCAGCCTGACTACGGCGAGCAGGCGCTGGAGATCGCCGACATGCTCGTACGCTCGGGTGCCGTGGACGTGGTCGCGATCGACTCCGTCGCGGCGCTGACGCCGCGCGTCGAGCTCGAGGGTCAGATGGGTGACCAGACGGTCGGCTCGCAGGCGCGCATGATGTCGCAGGCGATGCGCAAGCTCGCGGGCAACTTGAACCGCACGAACACGCTCTGCATCCTGACGAACCAGATCCGCGAAAAGGTCGGCGTCATGTTCGGATCGCCCGAGACCCAACCGGGCGGGCGCGCGCTGAAGTTCTACGCCTCGCAGCGGCTTGACATCCGGCGCATCGAGACGCTCAAGGACGGCACCGAGGCGGTCGGGAACCGTGTGCGCGTGAAGGTCGTCAAGAACAAGGTCGCGGCGCCTTTCCGCCAGGCCGAATTCGACATCGAGTTCGGTAAGGGCATCTCGACCGCGGGCTGCCTGATCGACTTCGGGCTGGAGCACAACATCGTCTCCAAGTCGGGCTCGTTCTTCTCCTACGGCGAAGAACGCCTCGGCCAGGGCCGTGGGAACGCGAAGACGTTCCTCGACGCGCACCCCGAGATGGCAAAAGAGATCGAAGAGAAGATCTACGCCGCGCTCGGCCTGGGCCGCGAGGCCGTGACGCCGATCGACCGCGACAAGGACGCCCCGGCGCCGATAGCGAGCGAACCGGCGGTGGCAGCCGCTTAGCGCGATCCTTGTCGTTATCGATCCGAGCCAGTGTGCTCCGCGACCAGCGGCGCATGTTGAACTGCAGCATCGCTGCCTTGGTCTTCACCGCCCTGGTGCAGCTCGGCGAGGACAGCGGATCGAGTTGGGTGCCACAAAACGAGATCGCGACCGTGCTCAAACAGGCCGCGTCGCACTCCTAGCCGGCACCGCGCCCCTCGCGTACCTCGGCCTCGATGGTCGGGGCTCGTCAGACGGCGCTACTCACTCAGCCGCCATGAACTCCCAGCCGTGCTCGACGGCTGACGCCAGAGCTGCTCGGAGGTCGATGGCGTCATCCGGCGACTGAGTGCCGGCCTCCAGGAAGAAGCCCTCCATGCCGGCCGGGCTGAAGATGACGACACGCTTTCCGGCGTTCTCGCCGACGTTCGCGCTGGAGTGAACGGCGCCGCGCGGCACGTGGACGGTCTCTCCGGCGGACAGCTCGATTCGCTCCCCGTCGACTACGACCTCGAAGGCGCCTTCGACGATGTGGATCGTCTCGGCCTCGTTGCGGTGCAGGTGCGGCGGCAGTGACCAGCCGGCTGGTGGGCGGTCGTGCAGCAGGCAGAACGCGCCGCCGGTGTCCTCACCGGTCAGGTGGATCTCGGTGCGAACGCCTCCGGGCATCCAGACGACTGGCGGTTGCGCTCCCATTGCGCCTGACGATAGTCGCCGCCGCCCGCCGTTACCCTGTCCACCGTGAAGAGCTACCACCTGACGACGTTCGGCTGTCAGATGAACGAGCACGACTCCGAGCGCATGAAGGGGATGCTCGAGTCGCTTGGCTACCGCGAGGCGCCCGAGCGCGGCGACGCTGACCTGATCCTCTTCAACACCTGCTCGATCCGCGAGACGGCCGACAGTCGCTTCCTTACGCATCTCGGCGAGGCCAAGCGCCTGAAGCGCGAACGGCCCGACCGTGTCGTCGGCGTCGGCGGCTGCTGGGCTCAGTCGGTCAAGGAGGAAGTGTTCGAGCGCTTCCCGTTCGTGGACGTCGCGTTCGGCCCGGGCCAGGTCCACCGGCTGGCGGAGTTCCTCACGAGCGACTCGTTGAGCGCCCAGGGCTACTTCGAGTTCGAGGGCTTCACGGGCCACCTGCCGGCGCGGCGCGAGCGCCCGTTCCAGGGTTGGCTGCAGATCAGCGTCGGCTGCAACTGCGCGTGCTCGTACTGCATCGTGCCCTCCACGCGCGGACGCGAGGTAAGCCGTCCGCTAGACGAGCTGGTCGCCGAGGTCGGCGCGATGGCAGCCGACGGCGTGCGCGAGGTCACGCTGCTGGGCCAGAACGTCAACTCCTACGGACGCGACCTACCGGCGCGGGCCAGCTTCGCGGAGCTGCTGCACGCGGTCGATGCGATCGATCGCATCGACCGTATCCGCTACACGAGCCCGCATCCCAAGGACATGCGTGAGGACGTGATCCGCGCCCACGCCGAGCTGGACAGCGTCTGCGAGCACATCCACCTGCCGCTGCAGTCTGGATCGAGCCGCATCCTGAAGGCGATGCGCAGGACCTACGACCGACAGCGTTACCTCGATCGCGTGGCGATGATCCGTGAGCATTTGCCCGACGTGTCGCTCAGCACGGACATCATCGTTGGCTTCCCCGGGGAGTCCGAGCAGGATTTCGAGGAGACGCTCGAAGTCGTCGAGGCTGTCCGCTACGACAGCGCCTTCACGTTCGTCTTCTCACCCCGGCGAGGCACCGACGCGGCGACCATCGAGGACGGCGTCGTGCCGCACCCGGTCAAGGTCGAGCGTATGCAGCGACTTGTCGACTTGGTGCAGCGCCACGCGCGCGAGCGGGCGCAGCGCTTCGTCGGGCGCATGGTCGAGGTGCTGGTGGAAGGCAGCTCCCGTACCGACGAGTCGAGGCTGCGCGGGCGCTCGCGCCACAACAAGGTCGTCAACTTCGGCGGCCTCGCCCAACCCGGTGAGATCGCCGAGGTCGAGATCCATGCGGCGACGAGCCAGACGCTGTCCGGTGAAGAGCGCCTGCTGGCGAGGACGGCCGTGCGATGAAGATCAAAGCGGCGGTGCTGGAGGAGTTCGCCAAACCGCTCGTGGTACGCGAGGTCGACCTGGCGGAGCCTGGGCCGGGCGAGGTGCTGGTGCGGCTGGTGGCCTGCGGCGTCTGCCATACCGACATGTACACGGCATCCGGGGTCGACCCGTCGGGCTACGCCCCGACCGTGCTCGGTCACGAGGGGGCGGGCGTCGTCGAGCGCTGTGGCGAGGGCGTGAGCCTGCTGGCGCCCGGTGACCATGTCGTCACGTTGTTCTCGCCGCAGTGCGGCGAGTGCGTGCACTGCAAGAGCGAGCTGACGAACCTCTGTCTGGCGATCCGCGAGCAGCAGAACCTCGGCTACCTGCCCGACGGAACGACGCGACTGTCGCTGGGCGGCGAGCCGCTGCGCCACTTCATGGGCACGTCGACGTTCGCCGAGTACACCGTGATGCCCGAGATCGCGCTCGCGAAGATAGATCCCGAGGCGCCGCTGGACCGTGCTTGCCTGTTTGCCTGCGGCCTCTCGACAGGGCTCGGCGCGGCGATGAAGACCGCGGCTGTGCGCGCCGGGTCCACCTGCGTCGTGTTCGGCGCCGGCATGGTCGGCCTCGGCGCCGTCGCCGGCTGCAGGCTGCAGAACGCGGAGCGCATCGTGTGCGTCGACATGTCGGCCGAACGCCTGGAGCTGGCGCGCGGCCAGGGCGCCACCGACGTGATGCTGGGCGGCCCGGACAGCGTCGAGAAGATCCTGGAGATGACCGGTGGCTTCGGCGCCGACTACACCTTCGAGGCGACGGGCCTCGTGGCCGTCATGCGCCAAGCGGTCGAAGCGGCGCGCATGGGATGGGGCCTGTGCACGGTCTGCGGCGTGGCGGGCAAGGGGGAGACGCTCGACGTCATCCCACGCCTTCTGATCACCGGGCGCAGGGTCTGCGGCTCGTCCTTCGGCGGCCTGAAGGGTCGCGAAGACGTGCCCGCGCTGATCGCCCGCTACATGGCCGGCGACATCGACGTCGACCCCTTCATCTCGCATCGCCTGAAGCTGGAGGGTGTCAACCGCGGCTTCGAGCTGATGGAGGCCCAGGACGGCATCCGCAGCGTGCTGGAGCTGTAGCGCGAGGAGGCTGGTCGTGAGCGACGGGCAGCGCCGGGGGTCAAATGGTGCCGGCCCGCCAACTTCAGACGACGCTCTTCTGAAGGGCCTCAGCGCTTGGCGCTGAGGGCCTGCTCATAGGTCGCGGCGATCTCGTCGGACCCGAGACGGCGCGCGAGCGCTGCGGCGAGGTCGGGCGCGACGCGCGAGAGCAGCGCCCCGAGACGCAGCATCGGCGAGGCGACGTCGACCTCCCCGATGTTCTTCTCGATCGCCCGCACGACGGCGTCGGCGACGTCCTGTGGGGAGCGCGTGCCGACGCCCACCGGCAGCTTGGCTCCGGACTGGGCGAACAGGCCCGCGTCGCGGATGAAGCCGGGCATCACGCACGACACGCCAATGCCGTTGGCGTGCAGGTCGATCCGCAGCGCGCCCGCGAGGCCGCGCAGACCGAACTTCGTCGCGTGATACACGGGATTGCCCGGCGCCGCCGCCTTGGCAGCCGTCGAGGAGATGAACACGAGATGGCCGCGCCCACGCTCGATCATGCCCGGCAGCAAGGCCTGGGCCAGCAGTACCGGGGCCTTCAGGTTCACGTCGAGCACACGCTCGGCCTCCTGCTGGCTCAGGTGCTCGAGCCGAGCGGCACCGGGCAGGGCGGCATTGGCGATCAGGATGTCGACGGGGCCCGCCGCTTCGGCCAGGCGCACCGCCTCGCCGGGCTCGACGAGATCGGCAACCTGGATCTCGGCGCCGATCTCGGTCGCGATCGGGCTCAGCAGATCAGCGTTGCGCCCGCTGAGCACCAGCGTCGCCCCGCGTCCGGCGACCGTCTTCGCGATCGCTCCTCCGAGACCTCCGCTCGCGCCTGTCAACAGCACCCTGGAGCCGGAGATCAGCACAAGCTGTGAGCCTATCCGCATGAATCCGATCGCGCTCTTCGGTCCCACCGGGGTCGGCAAGACAGCCGTCGCCGTAGCCCTCGCCGGCCTGCTGCGCGAGCGCGGGGAGGACCCGACGGCGGTCTCCGCCGACGCGCTACAGGTCTATCGCGGCCTTGAGATCCTCACGGGCGTCGCCGACGCGAGCGACCAGGTCGCCCTAGAGCACCGGCTGATCTCGTTCCTCCCGCTCGACGCCACCTTCAGCGTCGGCCAGTACGCAACGCTCGCGCACCGGGAGATCGACGAGCTCATCTCGCGAGGCCGCACACCGATCGTCGTCGGTGGCACCGGTCTCTACCTGCGGGCGGCGCTGGCCGATCTCGACCTGCGCCCGCAACCGCCGCGCGAGCTGCGCGAGCGCCTCGCCGACGAGCTGGAAAACGTCGGTCCGCGGGCGCTGCACGCGCGGCTCGCCGGCGAGGCTCCGTGGGCGGCCGCCGACATCGAGCCCACCGACCGCCAGCGCGTCGTGCGTGCGCTGGAGCTGCTCGAGCTGGAGCAGCTGGAGCAGCCGTCGCCAAAAGCACGCTCCCAGCTCTGGAGCGACGACCTACGCCACCCGACCCTGCTGATCGGCCTGACGATGGAGCGCGCGGCACTGTACGCGGCGATCGACGCGCGCGTGGAGCGGATGCTCGCGGCCGGGGCGCGCGAGGAGGTCTTGGCCGCAGACGCGCATGGAGCGTCGGAGACGGCACGGCGCGCGCTCGGCTTCGACGAGCTTTTGCGAGGAGACGTCGAGGCGATGAAGCGACGCACGCGCAACTACTCGAAGCGCCAGCTGACGTGGATGCGCAAGCTGGCGGGCATTCGCACGATCGACGTCACCGATCGCGCGCCGCTCGACGTGGCGGGCGAGATCCTAGACTCCCATCCCGCATGAGATTCGAGAAGTGGCAAGCGCTCGGCAACGACTACCTGATCGTCGAGCGGGACCAGCTCCCGTTCGAGCTGACCGCGAAGCGCATCCGGCTGCTCTGCGACGGCCACTACGGCGCCTTCGCCGACGGCGTGCTGCTGCTCTCGCCACCGGCTGACGCGAGCGACGTGGCGGACCTCAGGATCTTCAACCCCGACGGCTCGGAGGCCGAGCTGTCCGGCAACGGCGCGCGCGAGGCGATCATGTACCTCAGAAGCCGCGGCTGGACCGACGAGGACAGCTTCTCGATCCACACGGCCGCGGGACGCATCCGCCCGCGGATCCTCGACCACGAACGCTGCCGCGTCGACATGGGCAACGCGAGCCTCAGCTCGAAGGACTATCCGACAGGTGCCGCCAACGGTCGCGGCACGGTCGAGTCCGCTGGCCGGGCCTGGTCCTTCCAGCACGTCTCGATCGGCAACCCGCAGTGCGCGATCGCTGTGTCGACCCTCGACGAGCTGGAGCAGCTCGACCTCCCCGGCATAGGCCCAGCGATCGAAGCCGCCGCCCAGTTCCCCAATCGAACGAACGTCTCCTGGTACGCCGAGCTGGAGCCGGAGCCGGCGCGCATCCGCGCGCGCATCTTCGAGCGCGGCGTGGGCGAGACGCTCTCCTCCGGCACGGGTGCCAGCGGCGCCGCAATCGCCTACGCGATCGCGACCGGCATCCCCTCGGAGGGCCTCACGGTCGTCGTCCAGCTCGACGGCGGCGAGCTGGAGGTCGAGGTGACAGCGAATTTGCACGTGAACCTGACCGGCTGGGCGAGACCCGTGTATGCGGGCGAGCTCAGCACGGCCTTCGAAAAGGAGCTCAATGAGACCGAGTAAGCGCCTGGAGCGCATCCCGCCGTACGCCTTCGCCCAGCTGGAGCGCAGGATCAGCGAGAAGCGCGCGGCCGGCGTGGACGTGATCAGTCTCGGCATCGGCGATCCGGACCGTCCGACGCCGGCGCTGATCGTCGAGGCAATGCGGGAGGCGGTCACCGAGCCCGAGACGCACACCTACCCGACCAACCGCGGCCGCCAGGACTTCCGCGAAGCGGTCAGGGACTTCTACGAGCGCCGCTTCGACGTGAAGCTCGACCCCGACAGCGAGATCATCCCCGTGATCGGCGCCAAGGAGGCGATCTTCAACCTCAACCTCGCGTTCCTTGACCCGGGCGACTACGCGCTCGCCGCCGACCCCGGCTACCCCGTCTACACCGGCGGTCCGTGGCTCGCGGGGGCGGAGCCGGTGCTGATGGCGCTCGAGCCCGAGAAAGGCTTCGTGCCCGACCTCGACAAGATCGACTCTGACGTCGCCCAGAAGGCGAAGCTGATGTTCCTCAACTACCCCACCAACCCGACCGGCGCGCTCGTGCCCGATGGCTTCTTCGAGCGCGTGATCGAGTTCGCGCGGGAGTACGAGATCCTCGTGGTGCACGACAACGCCTACTCCGAGCTGGTGTTCGACGGCCATCGCGCGCCCTCGTTCCTGGAGACCCGCGGCGCCAAGGAGGTCGGGATCGAGGTCTTCTCGCTCTCGAAGCCCTTCAACATGACCGGCTGGCGCTGCGGCGCGATAGTCGGAAACGCCGATGTCGTCCAGACGTACTGGCAGCTCAAGTCGAACATCGACTCGGGGCTGTTCGAGGCCGTGCAGCTGGCGGGCGTCGCCGCGCTGTCTGCGGACGCGGACGCTGAGGTCGCCTCGATGAACGAGCTGTACCGCAAACGGCGCGATCTGGTCTGCGACGCGCTCAAGCGCATCGGCATCGACGTCACGCCGCCAAAGGGCACGATCTACATCTGGGCGCCGGTACCCGACGGCTTCGGCAGCTCGGCCGAGTACTGCGAGCACGTGCTCGAACAGGCCGCGGTCGTGACCTCGCCGGGCGCGATCTACGGCCCGGCCGGCGAGGGCTGGTTCCGGATCTCGCTCACGACGCCCGACGATCGCCTGCTGGAGGCTGTCGAACGACTCGGCAAGCTGGCTCCATGACGCCGGCCGGCTTCTAGAATCGAAACTGGATGGATAGGGGCCGGAGCGGACGCACGAATCCGAGCGGGATGCCGGACGATCCCGCGCGCGGCAACGGCTCCGAGCAGCAACCCGCGCAGCGGGCGCGTCAGCGAGCGCTCTGCGTCGCGGCGCTCGAGGAGGGCGACGATCTGTCAGAGCTGGGCGAGCTGCTGCGCACGGCCGGCGTCGGCGTCGTCGGCCAACTGGTGCAGCGCCGCGAGCAGCCGCACCCGAACACCTACCTCGGGCCCGGCAAGGTCAACGAGGCGAAGGCGCTCGCGAAGGAGTGCGACGCGAACCTGATCGCCTGCGACGACGAGCTGACCCCGCGTCAGGAGCGCAACCTGGAGGAGGCGATCGGGATGCCGGTCGTCGACCGTACGACCGTGATCCTCGACATCTTCGCCGCGCACGCCAACAGCGCGGAGGGAAAGCTGCAGGTCGAGCTGGCGCAGCTGGAGTACAACATGGCTCGTATGCGCGGCCTGTGGAGCCACCTCGAGCGGCTTGGGGGCGGCATCGGCACGAGGGGCCCGGGCGAGAGCCAGATCGAGACGGACCGCCGGCTGGCGCGCAACCGCATCGCCGCGCTGCGCAGGCGCCTCGAGCACGTGCACGGCACGCGCGCCGTCCAGCGCGCCGAGCGCGAGCGCGCGGCGCTGCCGACGATCGCGCTGGTCGGCTACACGAACGCCGGCAAGTCGACGCTGCTGAACGCGCTCACGGGCGCCGAGGTCGGCGTCCGCGACCGGCTGTTCCACACGCTGGACCCGACCACGCGCACGCTGCTGATCGACGGGCGCTCGCATCTGCTGACGGACACCGTTGGCTTCATCAGCAAGCTGCCCCATCAGCTCGTCGACGCTTTCGGCGCGACGCTGGAGGAGACGCGCCGCGCCGAGCTGCTGCTGCACGTGCTCGACGCTTCGGCGGGCGATGAACAAGACGAGCTGATGCGCCACTCGGTCGAGCAGACGCTGGAGGAGATCGGCGCCGGCGAGCTGCCGCGGCTGCTCGTCTTCAACAAGATCGACCTGCTCACGGACGAGGAGCGCGAGGAGCTGCGCTTCAACCATCCCGACGGCGTGCTCGTCAGCGGCGAGACGGGGGAAGGGCTCGACACGCTCACGGAGCGCATCGAGAGCGCGCTCGCGCACATGCTGCGACCGCTCGAACTGCTCGTGCCCTACGCGGACGGTGGCAGCCTGGCGGAACTGCACAAGCTGGCGGGCGGCCTGACGCGCGAGGACACCGCCGAGGGCGTCAGGGTCAAGGCGATGGTGCCGGTGCGGCTGGCCGAGCGGTTCGAGCGCTTCGCCGTCGCGCCCTCGCCGCAGCCCTCTTAGCTAGCGCTCGTCGCCGCTACCCGACAGCACGCCACGCTGCTGGCGCGAGAGCAGCTTGTCGAGGTTCGTCTGCGCGATCTCCTCCAGCTCCAGATCGAGCTCGCTCGCCAGCTGCGCGACGTACCACAGCACGTCGCCTAGCTCCTTGGACATCTTCGCGCGCCGCTCGTCGCTGACGACGCCCCCGTCGTCGCGGATCGCCTTCTTGGCGTGCTCGGCGACCTCGCCCGCCTCGCCGGCGAGCCCGAGCGCCGGGTAGGCGAGCCACGCCTCGCGCGGGTACTCGGCGGTGCGCCTGGACAGCTGCTGGTATTCGCTCAACTCCACGGCCGCGATGCTAGGCGCCGCACGCGTGAGCGACGCACCGCGACCCCGGTGTTTGCGAGGCAATCCGCAAAGCTCAGAGCCCTGCCGCGCGGCGCGCGTCCTCGTGCACGAGACGCTCCAGCTCGTCGTCGAGAGGTGCCAGCTCGGCCACGTCCAGGCCTAGCGCACGCGCGATCAGCCAGTCGGCGAACCAGACGTTCTTGGGCAGCAGCGGGCCGTGCAGGTAGGTGCCGATCACGTTGCCGGCGAGCGCGCCCTCGTGACCACTTGCGCCGTCGTTGCCGAAGCCCTTCAGCACCCGTCCGAGCGGCCGCTGTCCAGCGGCGAGTCGCGTGCGCCCGCCGTGGTTCTCGAACCCGGCCAAGACTCCAATACGCCCACCCTCCAGCTCGACCTCGATCGCGACGTTGCCGATCAGCCGTGGCCCTTCCTCGCGCACGGTCTCGAGGTCCAGCAGCCCGACGCCTTCGATCCGCTCGTGGCCGAGCACGTAATCGTGGCCGAGCAGCTGGTAGCCGCCGCAGACGCCGAGCACGACCGCTCCTCTCGCAGCCGCCTCGCGCAGCGCCTGACGCTTGTTCAGCAGCAGGTCCTCGGCGCACAGGCGCTGGTCGCGGTCCTGTCCGCCGCCGATGTAGAAGAGGTCGTAGGCGGCGCCGTCGAGCGGCTCGCCGAGGCTGCTGGCGGCCAACTGGAAGCCGATCCCGCGCCACGCGCAGCGACGCTCCAGCAGCAGCAGGTTGCCGCGGTCGGCGTAGATGTTCATCAGGTCCGGGTAGAGCGCGCACACGCGCAGCGTCCGCTCAGGCACGACGCAACATCACCACCTCGCTACCCGCGTGCTCATATGTCTCGCCGATCTCGATCGTCTCCTGTGCGCGAAAGCCCGCCTCGCGACCCTCGTCCGCGAGCAGCCCGGCGCTCACCTCGGCCAGGCGCACGATGTCGATCTCCAGCCCGCCGGGGCTCATCGTGCGCTCGCGTTCGATCACGATCGCGCCGTCCTCGCGCGCGATCCGCACTGCATGGCTGCGGTAGCGCACGTCGCCGCGACGGCCGACCTCGGGCGTCGGGCCGTCGTCGCCACTGCGGCAGTCATAGGTCTCGACCTCCGTGACGATCGCGATCGCGAGCAGCCCTCCGTCGCGTAGGTGCTCGCGCGCCTGGCGCATGAACGCGAGGCGCTCGTCGCGACCGGCGAGCAGCTGGATCGTCTGCATCGGCATGACGCACAGCGGATGGTCGCGGCTGGGCAGCTCGAAGCTGCGCGCGTCGGCTTGCACAGCCTCGACGGGGAGTCCTTCTCCGGCATGTGCCAGCGCGGCGACGAGCGCCGGCTCGCGCTCGATCGCGATCACGGGATGCCCGTCGCGCGCGAGGTCGAGCGCCACGCGCCCGCTGCCGGCACCCACGTCGAGCACGGCGCCACCGTCGGGCATCGGGCGCTGCGCGCTAGCGATCTCTTTCCATATAGGGAGATCCGCCTTGTACGCGCCGCACTCGAGTTCGTGCCAGGCGAGTACGGCCGGCGGCGAAGTCGGCGCTTCGCTCCTCAAGACCACGCGCTGCTCGTCTCTCCACGTGCTACTAGGTGATCGCGCAGGGTCAGCATCGCGGTGTAGGTGGGAAGCGCGTACAGCGGCCCGGAGCCGTCGCCCTGCGCGCCCGCGCGCTCCAGGGCCGCGGGCAGGTCGCGCTCGATCGTTATGCGACCTGGCTCGACGCCGGCGTACTTCAGGCGCACGGCGAGATCGGAGGCGCGCGTGCCGCTGCAGGTGACGCTGCGCACGCGTCCGGCCAGCAGCTCGAAGTCGGCGTCCCAGATCCAGGACACGTCGCGCCCGTCGGCGATGCGGTCGTTGAGCACGCCGAGCAGGTCGTGCTCGCCCGGCTCGAGCGCGAGCGTGCGCAGCACCTCGTTCGCGCCGGCCGGGTTCTTGACGAGCAGGATGCGCAGTTCGCGGTGCCGGCCGCCCGCAAGCGACAGGTTGACCGTCTCGGCTCTGCCGAAAGCGGGGGCGGTGGCGGACAGGCCGGCGACGATCGCGTCCAACTCGACGCCAAGGCGGTGCGCGAGCGCGGCGGCGCCGAGCGCGTTGTAGACGTTGTATAGACCCGGCAGGGCGAGCTCGACCTCGGCTTCGCCGGCCGGCGTCGTCAGCTTGAAGCTCGCCCGTCGGACGCCCTGCAGGCGCACGTCGCTGGCGTACACGTGAGGACGGGGGCGGCCGTGGCCGCAGCTCGGGCAGTGGTAGTGACCGAGATGTCCTAGGAAGACGGCGTCGAAGACATAGGGGGAGCCGCAGCGCCGGCAGTGCTTGGCGTCGGCGGCGTGAGCCATCCCGTCGCGTGCGAGCCGCTCGTCCTCGACGCCGAAGTAGAGCGCCTCGTGCCCGTCGCCGAGGTCGGCGATCGCGGGGTCGTCCGCGTTCAGCACTAGGCCGGTCGGCAGCGTCGCGATCAGCTCGGCCCAGTTCTCGACGATCGTCTCCAGCTCGCCATAGCGGTCGAGCTGGTCGCGGAACAGGTTGCCGAGCAGGATCGCGCGCGGGTTCAGCTGGCGCGCGATCGATCCGAGCCACAGCTCGTCGACCTCGAACAGCCCGAGCTCGCCGTCGATCCGCCCGTCACGCTTCGCCGCCGCGAGCAGGGTCGCCGCGATGCCGCCTTCCATGTTCGCGCCGCTGCGGTTGTGGACGGCGCGCACGTCGGCCTGCTGCAGGATTCCCGCCGCCATCGCGGCCGTGGTGGTCTTGCCGTTCGTGGCCGAGATCAGCGCGCTGCCTTCGGCGAGGCTCGAGCCGAGCGTCGCGATCGCGTCCGGCTGTAGGCGCAGCAGAACCTTGCCGGGCACGCTCGTCCCGCCGCCGCCACGTAGGCGCGAGAGGGCGCCGGCGCCCCGCGCGAGAGCGAGCTTCGCGGACAACGCGGCGGGCATCAGAGAGCGTGCGGGGGCGGGGGAGAGTCGAACGCCGCTGTGCCCTCGCCGGCGGGCACGAGGATCTTCACCGCCGCGCGGGCGGCGCGCACGCGCACCGGCAGCTCGCCGATCGGGTCGCCATCGGCGTACAACGTGAAGGGGCGGTCGGCGCTGATCGTGACCTCCTGCGCTCTGAAGCTGCGCACGCTGTCGAGTTCGACGTGGGTGCCCTTGAAGACACGCGGCAGGTTGACGAGAAAGCGCAGCTTGCCAACCGTCGAGGTCAGCACGAGGTCGAGCTGACCGTCGTCGAGCAGGGCGTGCGGCGCGATCAACATGCCACCACCGTAGGCGCGCGAGTTGGCGGCGGCGACCGAGTAGCCGTGGAAAACGTGGACCTGGCCGGAGGGATGGGCGACGACCTCGAAGCGGGCCGGGCGCCACGAGGCGAGCGCGCGCAGCGCCCCGTAGGCGTAGACGAGCCCGCCGAGCCACGACGGCGCCTCGTTGGCGATGCGGTTGGCGTCGCTGTCGAAGCCGCAGGAGGCGATGCCGACGAACGCCTTCTCGGGGCCGTCGGCGTCTCCCACGAGGCCCAGGTCGACCGGCCTCACGACGCCTTCGGCGATCGTCGCGCAGGCCTCGACGGCGTCCTCGGCGATGCCGAGCACACGCGCGAGGTCGTTTCCGCGCCCACCGGGAAGCACACCGAGCACGGCGTCCTGGTGACCGCGCAGCACGTCTGCGATCACGCCGATCAGCCCGTCGCCGCTGAGGCAGGCGACGATCTCGCCCGTTTCGGCGGCGTCCGTCGCCAGCTCGCGCGCGTGCTCCAGGTCGCGCGTGTCGACGCGGCGCACCTGCAAGCCCAGCTCTTGTAGACGGCCCAGCACGGCGGGCGCGATCCGGCCTGCCTTCCCGCCACCGGCGGAGGGGTTGACGATCAGGCAGACGTTCGTGGCCACGCTCAGCCGCTCGGGGCGGCTCGCGCTTGATCTCGTCTGCGCCTGCCGACCGCCGCGGCCACGCCGAGCGCGGCGATCACGACGAACAGGCCGAGCAGGATGCCCGGGGCGAGGCCGAGGCCGCCGAACGGGAGCGAGATCAGCTCGACGATGCCGAGGCCGATGGCCAACAGCACGGCGATCAGGACGATGATCAAAAAGACTCCGCGTATGCGGGCTACGAGCCCAGCCGACGCGGGTGGAATCAAGAGGCCCATGGCGCGCAGGGCGAACAGCTGGCGCCCGCTCGGCGGCGTCTGGCCGAGGCGCTCGACGGCGTCCTTGAGATCGCCGGCGCGACGTTCGGCGAGCGCCAGCGAGGCGTCCGCCATGCGCCGGATCTGCATCCGCTCCTGCGGGCGCGCCGCCGCCAGCGCACGTTGGAAGTACGCGCGCGCGGCGTCGGCGTCGAAACGCTCGGAGGCGCGTGCGCCAAGGATCGCCATCGCGGCGGCCTTGTATTTCGTCTCGGACTCGAGCTCCTCGTCGGAGCGTTGCTCGAGCGCTTGGATCGCCTGCTGGGCGCCGCGCTGCTCGATCCTGACCTGTCGTTGTTTGGGGGCCATCGGCGGCCATTCTATGGTCTCTGAGCGCTGCGCAGTCGGTATGCTCGATCGATGCCCAGGAGCGCCTCCCACAACCTCGCCCGAGCCTGGCTGCTGGCGGCCGTGCTGACGCTCGCGGCGACGCTGTTCGTTCCGGGCGCGGCGTTCGCGGCCGCGGGATCGATCGAAGGCGGCAGCTCTTTCAGCGAACTGCAGCAGAAGGCCGAGGAACCGGAAACGGAAACGACCCCGACGTCAACGTCGGCGACGTCCGAAAGCGAAACGGGCGAAGCGAAGAACAGCGACAAAACGCTGCTGGTCGTGCTCGGCGCGGCTGTCGTGCTGTTGAGCGGGATCACATTCGTGATCGTCCGCGACGCGCGCCGCGTGGCGCCGGCGGGCGAGGCTGACATCGGCGACCGACGTTCGGGAGCGGACCGCGTCGTTCGTCAGCAGCGGCGCCGCGCGAAGGCCAAGGCTGCCAAGGCGCAGCGCAAGCGAAACCGCTGATCCCCGGACCTTCGGGTCATGAGCTGGCTCTCAGCGCAAAGCTAGCCGCTGCGCAGTGGCTGACCGGAGCGTCGTGGCGAGCGCAGTCGCGACGGCGAGGGCGGCGCGGGGGAGCCGTGTGGACCGCGGCGCGGGTTGCGCGGCAATGGCTTGCGTGGGTGGGGGTTCAGCGGGCCGCCTGGCAGCGCCTTGGAGCCGCCGTCCTCGTCGGAGGCGTCGGGCGCCTCGGGCGTGCGCATCGATTCGTCGTAGCGGTAGGGCAGCCATAGGAGCAGCCCGGCGATCGGCAGCTTGATCAGCGCGGCGAGGATCACGAACCAGACCCACAGCGACATGCCTGCGATCCTACTACCGCTCGATGGGAGGAGAGACCGCACAACGACTCGAGCGACTGGCTGACGAGGTTTCGGCCTGTCGGCGCTGCCCGCGGCTCGTCGCCTGGCGCGAGCAGGTGGCCCGCGAGCGCCGTGCCGCGTTCGCCGAGGAGACCTATTGGGGCCGGCCCGTGCCCGGCTTCGGCGACCCGGCCGCACGCGTGCTGCTGCTCGGGCTTGCGCCCGCCGCGCACGGCGCCAACCGCACGGGGCGCATGTTCACGGGCGATCGCTCGGGCGACTTCCTCTACGCGGCGCTGCACCGGACGGGCTTCGCCAACCAGCCCGGCTCACGCCGGCTCGGCGACGGCCTGGCGCTGAAGGACGCCTGGATCACCGCGGTGGTGCGCTGCGCGCCACCGGCCAACAAGCCGGCCCCCGAGGAGCGCGACAACTGCTTGCCTTGGGCCATGGCCGAGCTGGATCTGCTGAGCGAGGTGCGTGTGGTCGTCTGTCTGGGCGCATTCGCCTGGGACGGCGCGCTGCGGTTGCGCACCATGCTGCTCGGCGACTCGGCCGCCGCGTTGAAGCCCAAGCCGCGCTTCGGACATGGCGTGCGGGTCAGCGCCGAGCCGTTCGAGCTACTCGGCTGCTACCACCCGAGCCAGCAGAACACGTTCACCGGCAAGCTGACCGAGTCGATGCTCGACGAGGTGCTCGGTAGTGCACGAACGCTTGCAGGTCTTCCGAATGCGGGCGTACCTGCGAGGGGTCTGGCCGCGCGCGGCTAATGTGGCCGCGTGCCTTACGCGACCGCCGATGCCCGCAGTCAGATCCTGGAAGTGCTCGGCGCGTCGGCGGACGATCTCGCGCTCGGGCTGGCGCAGCTCGGGGAGGCCTATGAGCTGGTCGACGAGGCCATGGCCGATCGCCTCGAAGTGGAGCTTTTTCGCCCTCTGAAGCTCGCCTACGGCCGCGCCCGGCGCGCGCACACGTCGTTCGCCGAGCGCCACGAGCTGCCGGCGCGCGAGTTCGCGCCAGCGCCTGAGGCGGCTCCCGCGCGTGGCGCGAAAGGCCTGATCGAAGACGCCTCGCTGTCGGTCGTCGAAGGCGAGCAGAAGCTGGCCGGGCTGCAGGATTCGATGCTCCCGGTCGAGGTCGGCGACGCCGAGCTGCGCGCCGACCTGGAGCAGGTCAGGACGTTGCTCTCGGGCTTCATCGGCCACACCCGCGAGCTGCTACGCACGCTCGGTCGCTGAACGTCTTCAGTCGACGGGAGCGCCGTTGGCGGTCAGGGCGACCTCGATGTTGCCGCGGGTCGCGTTCGAGTACGGGCAGACCTGGTGCGCGGCGCGTACTAGCTCGGTGGCCTGATCGGCGTCCGTGACACTGGGCAGGTTTACGTCGAGCTGCACACCGAGCTTGAAGCCGCCCTGGCCGTCGGGGTAGAGCGACACCTTGGAGTCGATCTCGACATCGCCGGCCTCGGCCTTGGCGCGGCGCGCGACGACGCCGAGCGCGCCCTCGAAGCAGGAGGCGTAACCGACCGCGAACAGCTGCTCGGGGTTGGTGCCGTCGCCGGCTCCGCCCATCTCCTTGGGCAGGCGTAGGTCGACCTCTAGGGCGCCGTCGCCGGTGCGTCCGTGGCCCTCGGCGCGGCCGCCGGTCACATGGGCCTCTGCGGTGTAGAGCGCGTTCGCCATTGTCAGCCTCTTCTCAGGATCGTGGTTGGGGTTTGATCGTAGATGGTTGGTTTCACGGTGCTGCACCGCCGGGGACAGGCCTGGCCGTCGCCGGCCTATGTCCTCGGCCTCGCCCTTGCCAACCGGCAAGGCCTTCGGCACTGCGTCCGCGGCCCGCTCGACCATCCGCACCCCCGGCCACGGCACACCACCGCGAAGCCAACCATCTAGGCGAGGAGCAACGGGCACCCTGCCAATATGGAGCGGTGAGGTCGGGACACGATGCACGGAGCCGCATAGCCGCCTACGTTCGATCCGCGTGAAGCGGCTCGGCCCGGCGCTCGCCGAGCGCGACTTCGCGCTGTTGTGGCTGGCCCTGCTCGGGATGGGCATGAGCCTGCAGATGCTCGAGGTCGCGATCGGTTGGCAGGTCTACAACCTCAGCCACAGCGCGCTCGACCTCGGCTGGATTGGCCTGGCGGAGTTCCTGCCGATGTTCCTGCTGGCGCTGCCGGCGGGGAACCTCGCCGACCACTTCCCGCGTCGGCTGGTGTTCGCTGCCGGACTCGCGATCGGGGCCGCGGTCGGGCTCGGGTTGGCGCTGCTGAGCGCGTCGGGCGAGCGCAACGTGTTGCCGTTCTTCGCGCTGGCTCTCGGCGCGGGCGTGTCGATGGCCGTCGGCACCCCGGCGGCTCGCGCGCTGCCGACGACCTTGGTCAGCAAGGAGGTGTTGCCGAATGCGATGACGCTGCGCTCGATGGCGACCCAGGGCGCGATGGTGTGTGGCCCAGCGCTCGGCGGGCTCCTGTATCCGCTCTCGCCGAGCGTCGTCTACGCGACCGCGTCCGGCGCCTGCGTGCTGGCGGGTGGCTGCGTGGCGGCGATCCGCCACCGCGAGCAGAGGGGAGAGGACGACGGCGAGCAGGAGGCCCCTGGTATCGCGAAGGTGCTGGGTGGCATCAGCTTCATCGGCCGTACGCCGATCCTGCTCGGGGCGATTCTGCTCGACCTGATGGCAGTGCTGTTCGGCGGTACGGTCGCGCTGCTACCGCTGTTCGCACGTACGGTGCTGCACGTGGGCCCGGCGGCGCTCGGCGTGCTGCGTAGCGCGCCCGCGGTCGGTGCGCTGATCGGCGGTGTGATGCTGGCACGGCGGCCGCTACAGGGCAGCGCCGGGCGCACGCTGCTGATCGCCGTGGGGGCGTTCGGCGCGAGCATCGTCGTGTTCGGCCTGTCGCACAACTACCTGCTTTCGGCGGTGGCGCTCGCCGTCAGCGGGCTGGTGGACATGTTCAGCATGAACATCCGCTCGACGACGGTCGCGCTGGCGACGCCCGACCGGCTGCGCGGCCGGGTCCTGGCCGTCGAGATGGTGTTCATCAGCGCCTCCAACCAGCTCGGCGCGTTCGAGTCCGGCTTGGCGGCGTTCCTGCTCGGCGCTGTCCCGGCGGTCGTCGCCGGAGGGGCGTTGACGATCGTGATCGCGGCCTCGTGGAGCCGCTTGTTCCCGTCGCTGGCGGGCGTCGATCGCATGGAGGATCTGACCCCCGCGCCGGCGCTGCGGTAGGTTGGCCGCGATGAGCGAGGGAACCAGCCCACGCGAGACGACCGAGCCGCTGTGGGCGCAGGTCGATGGCTACATAACCCATCACCTGATCGGCCAGGACCCGGTAGGGGAGGCGATCCTCGACGCGAACGAGCGTGCGGGCCTGGGACTCGGGCCCGTGGCGCCGAGCGAGGGCAAGCTGCTGGAAGTGCTGGTGCGGGCGCGCGGCGCGCGCAAGATCCTCGAGATCGGCACGCACGGTGGTTACAGCGCGTCGTTTTTCGCGCGCACGGGCGCCCACGTCACGACGCTCGAGATCGATCCCGAGAAGGCCGCGATCGCGCGCGCTAGCCTCGATCAGGCCGGTTTCGGCGAGCGCGTCGAGGTGTTGGTCGGCGACGCCCAGGAGAGCCTCGCCGCTCTGCACGCGCGCGGCGCGGGACCGTATGACTTCGTCTTCCTCGACGCCGACAAGCAGCACAACCCCGAGTACCTGGAGTGGGCGCTGAAGCTGTCGGCGCCGGGCACCGTGATCTATGCCGACAACGTGATCCGCGCGGGGGCGATCATCGACCCCGAGGGCTACGACAAGCGACTCGGCGCGGGCGGGATCGAGGCGATCAGGAGCTTCTTCGAGCGTGTCGCCGCCGAGCCGCGGCTGAGCGCGACGGCCGTGCAGACCGTCGGCAGTAAGGGACATGACGGCTTCCTGCTGGCCGTCGTCGTGGCCTGAGCGATTTCAGTTCACGATCGCGGCGCGCAGGAACTCCTGCTGGCAGGCCAGCTCGCGCTCCGCGACGGTGAGTGGGAACAGCGTGAAGCCGTGGGGCGCGTCGGCGACCACCTCCAGCTCGGCCGGCGAGCCAGCGGCGCGCCAACGCTCGGCCATGAACAGGGCGTCGTCGAGCGAGTGGTCGCGGGTGCCGACGACGAAGCGCGCCGCCGGCATCTCGCGCAGATCGGCATATAGCGGCGAGATCGCGGCGTCTCGCATCTCCTCGGGCGAGCGCCCGGGTAGGAACTGCCCCCGGAACCACACGAGCATCGGCGTGTTGACGAGCATCCGTGCGTCGCCGAACGCACGGGCGCTGGGCGTCAGCGACATGTCGTAGGAGCCGCCGTTGAGGTAGGTCGCGCGGAACGCGCCGGCGAGGCCGTGCGTGTCGCGCAGGCGCAGCAGCGTCAGGACGGACAGGTGGGCGCCGGCGGAGTCGCCGCCGATCACGAGCCGTTCGCTGCCGAACTCGGCTCGCGCGTGCTCGACGAGCCAGACGGCGGCGGCCTCGCAGTCCTCTGGCGCCGCTGGATACGGATGCTCGGGCGCGAGCCGGTAGTCGACGCCGACGACGGCGAGGTTTGTCGCTTGGGCCAGCTTCCACAACGCCTCGTCCTGAGCTGCCGGCGAGCCGAACACGTGCCCGCCGCCGTGCAGGTACACATAGACGCCGTCGACGTCCTTCGGACGGATCACGCGCACGCGCACTTCGCGCCCGAGGGCCGTGACTGTGCGGTCGCTGCCGCGTGCGCGCTGCCTCTTGGGTGGGATCCCCGCGAAGCCCTCGCGGCGCATCCGCTGGATGTCGGCCGGTCCTTCGGCTTCCTCGTAGAACGGCGGATCTCCTGACATCTTCGCGATCAGACGCTCGTTGTAGGCGCGCGTCTCCTCGCGCACGTCTAGGCCCGTCGTGACCACGCCCGAAAGCGTGCTTGGGGGCTGCGTTGGCGGAGCGATGGCCATGACAGGGATGTACCCCGCCATGGCGTCGTCAGTCGCGGTCCAGCACCTCGATCCCGAGCGTCTCAGCCCAGACGCCCGCCAGCTCGACGATCGTGGCCCACTCCAAGGCGGCTCCGCGCAGGCTGCCGACGCCACGTATGTCAGCCAGCTCGCAGCGCCGCAGCTCGCACGCGCGCAGACGAGCGCCGCGCAGATCGACGCCGGTCATGTCGCAGCCCTGGAAGCGGACCGAGTCGAGCTCCGCGTCGAGGAAGTCGCTGCCGGCCAGTTGGCAGTCCTCGAACGTCACGCGCTCCAGGCGCGCGGTGGCGAACGTCGCCAGATCCACCTTGCATGAGCGGATGTGCAGATCCGTCAGCTGGCCGGCATTGAGGTTCACGCCCGTGAGGCGACAGCTCTCCAGTTCGACTCGCACCGCGCGCATCCCGACGGCGTGGAGGTTCGCCAGGTTGGTCCCTTCCATGCACACGTCGGTCATGCGTCCCTGCTCCAGTCGCGACTCGGACAGGTCCACGCCTTTCAGCCTGCAGGCCTCTAGGAAGACGTTGCGCGCCCAGCGCGCGGAGAGATCGCAGTCGAACAGCTCCAGCGCTTCGAGTTTCGCGCCGTCGACGACTTCGGGGTCGGCGTCGAGCTTCAGCTCGGTCGGAAGATCGGGCGTTCGTGGCGCGTCGGCTTGGTCGTGCATCGCAGCCAGCGAGGATGACGCTCAGTCAGGACGGTTGCCACCCTGAGCGGACACAAAGACCCCGGCCACATGCCAGGACCAGCCGCGAGAAGCGCCTCGTTTTGGACTTCTCTTTCTTTTAGGTTCACATAACATCGATTATCGAGCGTAGAGAGGTAGTGCATCAGTTTGAGAATTCGCCTCTGTGCTGAGCGGGCTGCGGCTAGGTTCGGGGTTGCTGCGACGAGGCGATCCAGCGACCGAACGCGAGATCGTGCGCATGGTGCTTGAGCGTGAGCGCGAACTGGCCGGTCTTGAGAGGCTTCTTGGGCCTTGCGCTGTCCAGGCCGTCAAGACGCTTGCTGCTGATGGCGTCGTTCTGCGGCATGGCGAGCGGTTGTGGGCTTCCCCATGCGTGGCGCGGTTGGATGATCTTGGGCTGATCTTGTCGAGGCCGGTGGCGCCGATAGCATGAGACGCATGGCCGGTAGGAAACGTCCGCCCGACCCAAACCAGCTTGGAAAGCTGATCATGGACCTAGCTACGGGCGAGGCGACGGAACACGATCCGAGCACTGAGAAGAACCCTGTCACAGTCGCGTCGGGGCGTCGCGGTGGCTTGAAGGGCGGGAAAAGCCCGCGCGGAGAAAATGACAGCCAAGTGCTCGTAGCCGTGCGGCCAAACAGGCCTCTGAGGCTCGCTGGGGAGGTCACAAAACGTCTCCCTCGGACTGATCTACTGCGTGGACCGACTATAAGATCGGAGATAGCGGCCGATAACTGGTAGCGAGGGCCTGTGGGGAATAGTTTGTGCATCTATGTACAATATGTACACGGCTGGGCGTCGAGCCTTCGCAAGCCCCCCACCGAAGTTCTTGAGCGGGCATCTGGCAACCGAAGGAGAGCACGGAATGGCGACTACGCGTAGCCCGAATATACATGCCGTGCTCGCTGCGGGCGAGACGGTAATTGGTGATCTCATCGGCAGGCTTGTCGGCCTTGTTCGCGCGCGCGTAAGCCGTCCACGGGGAACCTTGGTCGATCTGTCGAGTCCGCGGCTCTTCGAGGCGCACGGACCCCTCCTAGTGCGCACAACGCCAGAAGAGACGGCGCAGATTCTGCGCTCTGTTCATGCGGCGGAAGCCAAAAGGCGCGCGACGCCCTAACGGGTGTTACGCGGCGTTTTGATGGCCCCACAGCGGGCCGGACAATTTCGCAAAGTCAGCGCGGTGTAGAAGTCGTTCGCACGCTTCGTTACCTTCGTGAACGTGCGCCAGGACCCACGGCCCCGAGTCCGGCGATTCCTGGATGGCTTCTAGAGCATCGGTCAAAAGGTGTTCGCCGAGCGTGCGACCGTTCTTTGCTTTGCCTCGGTAATGCGTCCCGACCCCGATCGTTTCGATGAACGCCGACCCGTTGAGCGAGCTGAGGTTTCGATCAGTCAGGGTGTAGCCGTTCGG
>DASXER010000047.1:0-2059 GCA_036490015.1 Solirubrobacteraceae bacterium
GACGGGCGCGTGCACTTCCAGCACCTGAGCTGCGCGGCCTCGGTGGAAGCCGTCGCCGACGGCAAGGCGAAAGGCTTTAGGCTCAGCGCCGAGGTCAGCCCGCATCACCTGCTGCTGACCGACGAGGATGTGCGCGGGCTCGACACGCGCATGAAGATGCACCCGCCGCTGACGACCGAGCCCGACCGCCAGGCGCTGATCGAAGGCCTTCGCTCGGGCACGATCGACTGCCTGGCGACGGACCACGCGCCGCACGCGCGCGAGGAGAAGGAGGTGCCGTTCGAGCAGGCGCCGATGGGCACAACCGGCCTGGAGACGTCGTTCGCGGCGCTGTACGGCGGACTCGTGCTGCCAGGTCACATCGAGCTGGCCACGCTCGTAGAGCGCATGAGCGCCGGGGCGGCGCTGTTCGGCTTGGAGCCGGCACGCATCGCTCCGGGCGCGCAGGCAAACGTCGTGCTTGTCGATCTCGACGCCGTCTGGGTCGCGGGCGAGCACGGCTGGGAGAGCCGGTCGGAGAACTGCTGCTTCGCCGGTCGGCGGATGCAAGGCCGGGTCCTGCTTACGATCGCGGCCGGCGCCGTCGCTCATCGCGATCGCGCGCTCGCGCCGGTGGAGGCCTGAGCCGAGGCCATGGGTCTGCTCTCCAGAAACCGCACAGCGCTGCTCGTCGTCGACGTGCAGGAGGGCTTTCGCTCCTATGACGCGTTCGCCGGGGTGGCGGCCGCCTGCGCGAAGCTGATCGAGGCCGCACGCCTGCTCGACCTGCACGTGCTGGTCAGCGAGCAGTACCCGAAAGGACTCGGCCATACGGTGCCCGAGGTGGGGGAGCTGACCGCGCCCGCGATCGAGAAGACAGTTTTCAGCGCCGTGCGCGCGCCTGGCTTCGACCTCAAAGGCTGCGACCAGGTGCTCGTGTGCGGAATCGAGGCGCACGTGTGTGTCTCGCAGACCGTGCACGACCTGCTCAACCGTGGCATCGAGGTGCACGTCCCCGCCGACGCGGTCGGCTCGCGCCACGAGCTCGACTACCGGGTCGGCATCGAGCGGATGCGCCGCGCCGGTGCCGTCGTCACCTCCGTCGAGGCGGCGCTGTTCGAGCTCTTGGAGCGCGCCGGCACGCCCGAGTTCAAGGCCGTGCAGAAGCTGGTGATCTGACAGATGCACGACGGATACGTACTGCTGGAGGACGGCACGCGCTTTGACGGCGAAGTTTGTGGCGCCGACGGGCACACCGTCGGCGAGGTCGTGTTCACGACCGGCATGTCCGGCTACCAGGAGTCGATGACCGACCCCTCGTTCGCCGGCCAGCTGATCGCCTTCACCTACCCGCACATCGGCAACTACGGGGCCAGCTCACAGGCGATGGAGTCCGAGCGTTCCTGGGCGCGGGCGGCGATCATGCGCGACGCGCGCAACAGCGAGGACGCGCCGAGCGCCGAGCGGGGCTGGCTGGACTGGCTGACCGACTGCGGCATCCAGGCGATCAGCGGCGTCGACACGCGCTCGCTCGTCAAACACATCCGCCAGGCCGGAGCGATGCGCGGCGGCGTGTTCGCGGGCTCGGTCTCCGAGCAAGAAGCACGCGAGCTGATCGCGGCCGAGCCCTCGATGGCCGGGGCCGACCTCGCGCGTGTCGTGACGCCCGACAGCATCAGCCACCACGGCGACGGCGACGGCCCGCGCGTCGCGGTGATCGACACGGGCATCAAGGCTTCGATGGTGCGCGAGCTGGTCTCGCGTGGAGCCCGCGTCAGCCTGCACCCCTGCACCGACACCGCCGAGGAGCTGCTGGCCGCGGATCCGGACGTCGTGTTCCTAGCCAACGGTCCCGGCGACCCGGCGGCGCTCGGCTACATCGTCGAGACGATCAGGCAGCTCGTCGGCAAGAAGCCCGTGTGGGGAATCTGCCTCGGTCATCAGCTGCTCTGTCGTGCTGTCGGCCTCGAAACGTTCAAGCTGCCGTTCGGACATCGTGGCGCCAACCACCCGGTACGCGACCTGCAGACCGGCAAAGTCGAGATCACCTCCCAGAACCACGGCTTCGCGGCGATCGGAC
>DASXER010000083.1:0-2163 GCA_036490015.1 Solirubrobacteraceae bacterium
CCCGCCCACGAGCACGCCGGCCCCAGCCGTCCCCGCACGGGACAGGAATTGCTTGCGATCGATCGTCTTGTCAGCCTGCTCGGTAGACACTGTTTGCAGCCCTCCCGGGGTTTTGGATTGTCGAAGGGCTCTTACGCGACGAGCGCGAAGACGGATCACAGCGATCGTAAATTGGTTAATTGGTGACGCTCCCGCCACTGCTCGGCACGGATCGCCCAGCGCTCGTGATCACGCCAACGCCCGGCGACCTTCAGATAACGTTCGGAGCGTCCCTCTAGGACAAAGCCGCGACCGCGCACGAGCCCGATCGACGTCGCGTTCGACGGTTGGATGTTGGCTTCCACCCGATGTAGACGCAACGTGTGACCGAAGGCGCGGGCGAGCAGCAGCTCGAGGCCTTCGCCCATGTAGCCTCGGCCGGCGTGCGCCGCTACGGCGCCGTAGCCGAGGAACGCGTTCTGGAACGGTCCACGGACGATCTCGCTGAGGCTGAAGAAGCCGGCGATCGCACCGTCCTCGCGCCGGCAGACGAGCAGCGACTCGAAACGCTCGCCCCTGCAACGACGCAGCAGACTCGCGAACTCGGCCGCCGTGTAGGGCGGCGAGAGCCACGGAGAGTGGAGCCGGCGGCTCGCACGCATCGCCTCCAGGAACGCTTGACGATCGGCCGCGGCGAGCGGTCGCAGCACAACCCTCGCGTCGGCCATCAGCTGCGGCCGCCGCGACCGTAGAAGAAGGGCCCGCTCGTGAGACGCACTTCGATCCTCCAACCGAGCGCACGAAGTCTCAGCTCCAGCTCCGTCGGCTCGTGCGGCGCCTTGACGATCATGAACCGCTGCCCGCGACCCGTGCGCCGCTCGATGTTCTCCGAGCCCGGCCCCTCCACCAGCTCCTCGGGCGTGCGGTAAGCGTCGTCGAAGAACAGCACTTCGCCGCCCGGGTCGAGGCACCGCTCGACGAGCGCGAAGAAGCGCTCGAAGCGCTCGGCCGGAACGTGAGAAAGGAAGAAGCCGAAGAACACGACGTCGTAGCGGCGCTCGGGCTCCCAGGCGAAGACGTCGCCCGCGACGAAGCGAACGCCAGCGTGAGAGCCAACGCGCGCGGCTGCCAGCGCGAGCATCTCCGGCGAGGAGTCGAGCGCCGTCACGCTGGCCGCCCGGCGGGCGAGCTTCGCCGTCCAGGTGCCGGGGCCGCAGGCGATCTCGAGCACGTCCCGTCCGGTCAGCTCGCAACCCTCGAGCGCGGCATCCAACTCCTCGCCACCCGGCAGGTCCAGCCTGCCGGCGCCGTATTCGGGAGCGATCGTGCGGTAGTAGCGGATCTGCTCGGCGAGCCGATCCTCAGGCTCACGCGACTGCCCTTCCGAAGCCATCGCACGAGCCTAGCCCGCAGGCGCTATCTTGCTCGGCCCGGCGATGCTGCTCTACGACTCCAAGGTATCCGGCAACTGCTACAAGGTCCGCCTGCTGCTGAGCAAGCTCGGCCATGACTTCGAGCGCCGCGAGGTCGACGTCGTTCACCGCCATGGACGCGCCGAGCTGCTCGGCGAGCTGAACCCCGCCCTACGCGTGCCGACGCTGGTGCTCGACGACGGCCGGCCGCTGGCCGAGTCGAACGCGATCCTCTGCTACCTCGCCGACGGGACGCCGCTGCTTCCGGCGGACCCCTACGAGCGCGCGCAGGTGCTGCAGTGGCTCTTCTTCGAGCAGTACAGCCACGAGCCCTACATCGCCGTCGTGCGCTTCTGGACCTGTTTCGCGCCCGAGCGACCGCCCGAGGAGCAGATCGAGGAGCGTCGCCGCGGCGGCGAGAGCGCGCTATCGGCGATGGAGCGTCACCTGGACGGCCGCGACTACCTGGTCGCGGAGCGCTACACGATCGCCGATATCGCGCTCTACGCCTACACGCACGTCGCGCCGGAGGGCGGCTTCTCGCTCGAGCCCTATCCGGCGATCCGAGCCTGGTTGGACCGCGTGGCCGCTCAACCCGGCCACGTGCCGATCGGCGCCTGACCCAGCCATCCGTCGAGTCACGTCTGAACGTCGCAAGCTCGTTGCGACACTCACGGGATGAGCAGCATGGTGGGGGCTCGGCTCGGTGGGCACGTCCGTCGCGTCGGGCGCCGGCCACTGCCGCTCGCGCTGTCGGCGGCTGTTGCGCTGG
>DASXER010000084.1:0-4239 GCA_036490015.1 Solirubrobacteraceae bacterium
CCGTCGGCCAGCTCCGAGATGCTCGTGATGGCTATCTCGGCGCCAGGCCGGACGTTCAGCTCGATCCCCTCGTCGGCCAGGCGCTCGTTCATCTGCTCGACCAGGCCCGCGATCACCGGCGACTCGTTGCGCGTGCGCGAGTTGACGTGCGGGGTCGCGACGATCGTCTTGGTGCCGGCGGCGGCCGCGGCCCGCGCCAGCGCGACAGACTCCTCGACGCTGTCCGGGCCGTCGTCGATGCCGGGCAGGAGATGGAAGTGCAGGTCGATCATCGGCGCGAACGTTAGTCGCCCCGGCGGCTCCCGCGAGCGCGTCCACGTACGGGCCCGTGCCTCAAGGCCCCGGCGGCACTTGCCGAGTAGAGCCACATGCGAATCGGCTCTCGCCGACAGCTGGTTGGTGCTCTCGTGACGCTGCTCGTGCTCCTCACCGCCTTCGCGGCGGCCGTGGCGGCCGCCCACATCTGGCGCGTCGGCCCGGCGACTGTGGCCAAGGTCCACGTCCAGCGCCACGCCAAGCACGCCAAACGGCATTCCAAGAAGCGCCGGCACAGGCGTCCCCACCAGGTAGCCCGCAAGCGCGTCGGCCCCGGCACCGTTGGCTCCGGAGGAGGAGGAGGTCCCTCCTCCGCCGAAGGCTCATCCGGCGCGGGCGCTGGCGGCGGCCCCGGTTCGAGCGGCGGACCCAGCGAAGCCGGCTCCTCCTCGACCCCCGCGGGTGGCTCGCCCGGCGGCGACCCGTTCGCCGGGCAGACCTTCTACGTGGAACCTGGCTCCGCCGCTGCTCAGACCCAGCAGGAATGGGCGGGTCAGGGTCGAGCCGCGGAAGCGGCGCAGGTCGCGAAGATCGCCTCTCAGCCAGTCGCCAAGTGGTTCGGCGACTGGTCATACGGCCACGGCGGCACGCAGGGCGACGTCGGCTGGTGGGTGGGGCGAGCGACGGCCGCCGGCGCTCTACCGGTGTTGGTCGCCTATGACCTGCCCTGGCGCGACTGCAGCCAGTTCTCCTCAGGGGGCGCCTCCAGCCCCACCGCGTATCGCGAATTCATCGCCGCCATGGCCGCCGGCATCGGCACGCACCAGGCCGTCGTGATCCTCGAGCCCGACGCGCTCGCGGAGCTGAGCTGCTTGAGCGGCGAACAGCAGTCCACCTACTACAGCCTGCTCTCTGGCGCCGTCGCGATGCTGAGCGCCCACGCGGGCGTGACGGTGTACCTCGACGCGGGCAACGCTCACTGGGAACCGGCGGCGACGATCGCGAGCCGCCTCGAGAAGGCAGGCGTGGCCGGTGCGCGAGGCTTCTCGTTGAACGTCTCGAATTTCGACGCCACGTCCTCTGAGGTCGCCTACGGCGAAGCGGTCGTCCACGACATCGGCGCTTCTGGCGCGTCGCCGCACTTCATCGTCGATACCTCGCGCAACGGGCGCGGCGCCCCGTCGGGTGGCGAATGGTGCAACCCACCCGGGCGCGGTCTCGGCGCCGACCCCACCGCCAGCACGGGCAACCCGCTCGTCGACGCCTTCTTCTGGGTCAAGAGCCCCGGCCAGTCCGACGGCAACTGCAACGGTGGGCCGAACGCGGGCGAATTCTGGCCGGCCTACGCGCTCGAACTGGCCCGCAACTCGGCCGGTTAGCCGCCCAGGTCGGGTCGGTCAGGTCAGCTCAAGCGCCCGCGTCGCGCGCGAGCTCCAGCGCGTATTCGGGCCACCAGGCCCCGGCGGCGGGAGCGCCGGAGCGGCAGGTGCCGTCGCTGGCGCCAGGTTGCTTGATCCACAGGTAGGCGTCGATCTGCGCCTGCCCGGTGTTGGTCGTCGGGTTCGTGCCCAAGGCACGCCCGGGAGGGTTGCACCAGGTCGGCGCGTCTTTGCTGTTCGTGTCCGGCCCGTTGCCGTTGCGGCCGGTGTCGATGACGAAGTGGGTGCCACCGAGAGCTTTCGAGAGTTCCTCGCCGTAGGCCGTCGTGGTCGCCGTCGTGTAGAAGTTCGAGACGTTTAGGGCGAAGCCGTCGGCGTGGGCGATGCCGGCTTTGCGCAGCGGCCCGACGAGCTCCGAGACGGGCTTGATCCAGCCCGGGTTGCCAGCGTCGATGTAGACCGTCACGTGGCCCTCGGCCTTGAGCGTTTTCACGGCGTACTTGAGCATCGCGTAGCGTTCCTTGCCCTCGCGCTTGGAGACGCAGCCCGACAGCGTCTGGGCGACCGCGTCGGGCTCGAGGATGACGGTCGCCGTGCGGCTGGAGATACCGGACGCGATCTGCTCGATCCAGCTCTTGTAGGCGGCGGTCGAGCCGGCTCCGCCGGCCGAGAAGCTGCCGCAGTCGCGGCCGGGGATGTCGTAGGCGACGAGCAGCGCGCTGCGCCCGCTCGCGTTGGCGGCCGTCGTGAGGCTCTTGACCTCGGCGCCGACGCCTTCGGACCCGGTCAGCCAGGTGGCGATCGGCTGCGCGGCGATGCGTTCAATCGCGCTCGCGTCGCTCTTACGGCCTTCGTCGCGCCACTGCTTGGCTTGTTCGGCCGCCTCGCCATGGGGTTCGACGTAGAAGAGCTGACCCGCCAGCGGGTTGGAAGAACTCGTCCGCTTGGCCTGCCCCGAGGAGCAGCTCGCGAGGCCGAGCAGGATCGTCGCAGCTGCCAAGGGCAGCGCGAGAAGCGGAGCTTTGCGGCGCATTGAACCCAGCAATTTGCCCCAGGCGGCCATGCCCAAAACCCTAACGGCTTAGATCTGACCGGGCGGAGCCTTGCCTATCGGGCCAAATTGTGCTGAAACTACGTCGGCGTTGTATTGGCCGAAATGGCATGGACTGAGTACACTTGCGCAGCCATGGCAGCGTTTGCTGCCGTGTGTCACGACACCAGCGGTTATGGACGACACAGGTCCAGTCAGGACGACGAGCGAATGAAGGATGCGACAGAGCAGGGCGTAGACGACGCCCTGAGCTACGACTACGAGCGTTTCAGCACCCTCGCCGGCGATTTGACCGACTGTCCGGCCGATTCGCCCTACGTAGTCGAGTTCCGCCGTCTCGGAAACTTTCGGCCTGTCAGAACGGGCTTCCTGGTGGCTCTCGCGCTGTTCTGCGTCGGCGGCTTCTTCACGTGGATGCTGCTGCCCGAACACTGGCCGGAATACGGCGCCGCGCACCCCTGGATGCAGGTCGCCTCGATCGTGCTCGTCGTCAACACCGGCCTCGTCGGGCTGTTCGCGCTCGTCAACGTCGCGACCCTGTGTCGTGCCTCGATGATCGCCCGCGATCCGGTCCCGGTGCGCGCCGAAGCCGGCACTCGCGTCGCCTTCTTGACGACCATCGTGCCGACGAAGGAGCCGGTCGACATGGTTCGTCGCACGCTCGAAGCGGCGCTGAAGATCGAGCACGACGGCCCCTACGACGTGTGGCTGCTCGACGAGGGCCGCGAGCCGGCCGTGAAGCGGATGTGCGAGGCGATCGGCGTCCGCCACTTCTCCCGTCGCGGGATCGAGCGCTACAACCAGCCGTCCGGGACTTACAAGGCGAAAAGCAAGCACGGCAACTACAACGCCTGGCTGGACCGCCACGGAGACGACTACGACTACTTCATCTCGGTCGATCCCGACCATGTGCCGTCGAAGAACTACGCCCAGCGCTTCCTCGGCTACCTGCGCGACCCCGACGTAGCATTCGTCGTCGGCCCGCAGGTGTACGGCAACCAGGACACCTTCCTGACCCGTGCCGCCGAGTCCCAGCAGTTCCTGTTCCACTCGCTGCTGCAGCGCGCCGGCAACCGCAGCAACACGCCGATGCTGGTCGGCACCAACAACGCGATTCGCATCTCCGCTTTGCGCTCGATCGGAGGCCTGACCGACTCGGTCACCGAGGACATGGCCACCAGCCTCAGCATCCACACGACGCGCAACCCCGACACCGGCGCGCGCTGGAAGTCCGTCTACACCCCCGACGTGATCGCCGTCGGCGAGGGGCCGGCGTCGTTCACCGACTTCTTCGCCCAGCAGCACCGCTGGTCGCAGGGCACAGACGACGTCGTCGTCGGTCGCTACTGGCGACTGTGGCGCAAGCTCGGCCCGAGACGGCTGTGGCACTACACGCTGCTGATGTCCTACTACCCGACGACCGCGCTCGCGTGGTTCATCGGCGTGATCAACGCGGTGCTGTTCCTGACTTTGCACGTCGGCGGCGTGACGGTGCCGATCAAAACCTGGCTGATGCTGTACGTCGACGCCGCCGCGCTGCAGACCGCGCTCTAC
>DASXER010000134.1:0-6696 GCA_036490015.1 Solirubrobacteraceae bacterium
TGGGGGGCTTCCGAGACACTGCTGTTGGGCGCAGGCTCGCTCGTGCTGCTCGCCCTGTTCGGCCTTCGCGAGTCGCGCGCCAAGAGCCCGCTGATGCCGCTCAGGCTGCTGCGCTCGAGGCCACTGCTCGCCGCCAACGGCATCCAGATCGTCTCGGTCGCCGGCATGTTCGGGATGTTCTTCCTCGGCGCGCTCTACCTGCGCCGCGTGCTCGGCTACGACCCGTTGCAGATCGGCTTCGCCTTCCTGCCGGTGTGCGTCGCGATGGGGACGCTGTCTGTGCGCTATTCCGAGCGCATCGTGATGCGCCTCGGCGCGCGCACGGCGCTGCTGAGCGGCCTGCCGCTGATCGCGCTCAGCCTCGTGCTGATCGCGCGCGTGCCGGTGCACGCCAGCTACGTCGCCGACGTGCTGCCCTCGATGGCGCTGCTCGGGATCGGCGCAGGGATCGCCTTCCCGGCGCTGATGAACGCCGCGATGGCGGGCGCGACCCCGCAGGACGCCGGGCTGGCGTCCGGGCTCGTGAACACGACCGCGCAGGTCGGCGGCGCGCTCGGCCTGGCGGTGCTCGCGACGCTGTCGGCGTCGCACAGCAAGGCGCTCGCCCACGGTGGCGCGCAGACGAAGGCGATCCTCACCTCCGGCTACCACCTGGCCTTCTGGATCGCCGCCGCGCTCGTGCTGACGGGGATCGCACTCAGCGCGTTCGCGCTGGAGGGCAAAGACACGGCGGGCGCCACGGTCGACGCGTCCTTCGAGCAGCGCGAGCTCGAGGAGGAGTTGGAAGCCGCCTGACGGGCTGTCCGCAGCCGCCTTGCGCGAGTGAAGCAGTGGCCACTGGCTGCCGACACTCCGCACATGCACGATGGGACAGGGCTATTTCATCTCCCGGCCGCTGGCGCCGGAGGAGCTGACCGAGCAGCTGGCGGCGGCGTTCGGCCTCGGTGGCGGTGACCTGCGCTCGCTGAGCGGCGCGTTTTTCAGCTGAGCACGAGCGAGCCGGCCCGGCGGCGCGCCGCGATCGTGGGCGGCGGTTCGAACAGCTCGTGGCGGCCGTCGTCGTAGACGACCACGCCGCCATGGCGCAGCCAGGCTGGGGCGCCGGCGGGACCGGACAGCAGCGCGGCTTTGGCTCGGATCTCGGCCTCCAGCGCGCTCGGTGCGAGCGCGCTCGTCTGCACGATGCCGGTGAAGGCCGGGCGGCCGCTGGCCGGGTCGAGCAGGTGATGGCGGGGGATGCCGTCCTCGCCGATCCAGCAACGCCGCCCGATGCCGCTCGTCGCCGCCGCCGCGCGTGTGACACGGAAGCTGTGCAGCGTCGAGCCGTCGAACGGGCTCTCAACCTTAAGCTCGCGCTCGGGGGCGGCGGAGCCGCCGACCGTGAGGTCGCCCGCACAGCCGATCGCGAACGCCGCATGGTCTGCCAGCTCGGTTGCGAGGAGGTCCGCGAACAGCCCCTTGGCGAGCCCGCCACCGTCGATCGAGACGCTCGGCGGGCGGGTGACGGTGCCGGCGCGCTGGTTGGCCTCGATCCGCCGCCACAGCTGGTGCGGGCCGCGTGCGGCGGCGCGGCGCGGGGGCGCGAGCGCCAGCACGTCTGGCAGCGGCGGAGCGGGGGCCAGGTCGTGTGTGTAGCCGAGCCGCTCCAGCTCGCCGAGCAGCGTGCCGTCGACGAGCCCGGCCGTCATCTCGCCGGCCTGGCGCACCGCGAGCGCGAGCTGGGCCATGACGCCGCTGACGGGCACGGTCGCGCGCGGATCGCGGTTCAGTCGCGAGATCTCGCTGGTGGCCAGAAAGCGCGAGAAGCGCTCGTGCCAGCCGAGCAGCGTGTCGCGCGCTCGCTCGGCGGCGGCGCGGTCGCCGACGACGAGCACGAGACAGCTGCCGCCGAAGCACTCGAAGCGCAGGATCTCCTCGCGCGCGCTCATGACTGGGAGGTCGTGAGCGTCGTCGGTTCTTCTGCGGAGCTGGCTTCGCTGCTCGACGAGGAGGATTTTGAGGGGGAGGGGTTCTCGTTGCCTTCGAGTTCGGTGGAGCGTGATGCGAGTTCGCTGGTCGCGTGGCGCTCGGTGGCGAGCAGTGCCGGGTCGTGGCCGGAGGCGAGCTGCACGTAGACGACGAGGAAGGCTGTCACGAAGAAAGTCGCGGATAGGCTTGCGACGATCACGCGGATGTGTCGTGCGCGCTCGCGTAGCGCCGCCTTGCGCCGCCGTGCGATGCGCTGTGCCTGGTCGGGCGTCATGCCTTCTGCTCCAGCTGCTCTGAAGTATCGGCCAGCACGCCGAGCAGCCGCGCCGCCAGCAGCGCGAGCACGGGTACGACGGCGAGCGCGGTCATGACGAGGAACCATTGTTGCCCCGAGTCGGTTCCCTCTCCGAGCGAGTGGGCGACGCCGAGCGCCCACGCGAGCGCGGTCAGGCGGTGCAGCGCACGCCAGCGGCGTACGCCGATGCGAGCGCGCAGGTAGTAGGACAGGCCGAGAGCGGCGAGCATCCAGAAGGCGACGATGCCGGCGGTCGTCCAGAACGTTTCGTAGCCGAACAGGAAGGGCACGGCGACATCGGCGAGGCTGGGGTGCAGGTAGCCGTCGCCGAGCAGGCTGAGACCGTGAACGGCGAGCGCGGCGAGCGTCGCCAGCGACAGCGCCTCGTGCGTGACGCGCAGGTCGCTCTTGCTCAGACGCGGGGCGAGACGGCCGCCCATCGCCAGCCCGAGGCAGACCGCGAGGCTCGACAGCAGCAGCGCAGCGATGCCCGCGGCGCGGCTGGTGATCCAGAACAGGTGTGGGCCGGTGGCGGTGGCGAGGGTCATGGCTCTATTGACTGTTGCGAGGGTCGTTAAGCGATGGGTAAGGTCGGTCTAGGCGTCCGGGCTGAGCTGCCCCGGACGTGTCAGCAGGTAGGCGAGGCCGCTTAGCAGGGCGAGCAGGTTCAGTCGGCGTGTCATCTTGGTGCTCTCCTTCGATCGGGTGTGAGAGCACTCTCGCCGCCCCCGGTGAGGCGACCCTGCGGGCTAGCTGGGAGGTTGCTGTGGAAGCGAGATCTCGAACCGGGCGCCGCCGCCGGGTGCGTCGGCGACGGCGATCTCGCCGTCGTGGGCGTCGACGATCGCGGCCACGATCGACAGGCCGAGACCCGAGCCGGCGGGGCCGCGCTCGCGTCCCGTGCCGGCGCGCCAGAAGCGGTCGAAGAGATGTGTGCGGGCCTCGGGGGAGATGCCGGGGCCGTGGTCGCGGACGACGAGCAGGATGTCGTTCGCCGCCGGCTGCAGCTCCACCTCCACAGCGGTGCCTGTGGGCGTGTGCACGAGCGCGTTGCGCAGCAGGTTCGCGAACACCTGGCGCAGCTGCGGAGCGTCGCCCCGCACGAGCAGCGCCGGCTCCGGTGCGCGCAGCGAGATCTCCCGCTCGGGTGCCGTCGCGCGCGCGTCGGCGACCGCGTCGGTGGCGAGCCGCGCCAGATCCACTTGCTCGTGGCCGCGCTGTGGCTGCTCGTCCAGGCGCGCGAGCGTCAAGAGGTCCTCGACCAGCATCCCCATGCGCGTCGACTCTTCCTCGATGCGCCGCATCGCCAGCGTGGTGTCCTCGTTGGCGCCCATGCGGTGCAGCTCGGCGTAGCTGCGGATCGAGGCCAGCGGCGTGCGCAACTCGTGCGAGGCATCGGCCAGGAACCGGCGTAGACGCTCTTCGCTTGCGCTGCGCGCCGCGAACGCCTGCTCCAGGCGCTCCAGCATCGCGTTCAGCGCCAGGCCGAGCCGACCGACCTCGGTGCGGCTCGTGGCAGGGCTGACGCGGCGCGAGAGGTCGCCGGCCGCTATCTGCCCGGCGGTGGCCTCGATGCGGTCGAGCGGGCGCAGGCCGATCCTGACGACGAAGAACGCGCTCGCGCCGAGCGCCGCGAGCACGCCCACGATCACGAGCAGCTCGACCAGCAGCAGACGGTGCAGGGTCGCCTCGACGTCGCTCATCGGCACCGCCACGACGGTGACGCCGGCGTCGCGCGCGTCGTCGCTGGCGTACACGCGGTAGCGCTGCGAGGAGGAGCCCTTGGAGCCGACGGTCAGGAAGCGCCCGACGGCGATCTGTGCGGGCAGCTTCGGTTCGGGCTGTTTGCTTTTGCTCGATTGGCTGTCGCTGAACAGCGGCGCGCCGCCGATCACGCGCCCCGAGGCGTCGCGGCGCTGGCCGTAGGTGCCGAGCGGCAGGTTCGGGTTGGGCGGGCCCTGGCCCTGTCCGGCGCCTGGCGTGCCGCCGCCGCCGCCGTCGAGCCCGGGTCGGGGCGTGCCCGCGGGCGGGGCGCCGGAGGGACGAAAGCCACGGCTGTCGAGCAGCTGCGCGACGGCCGGCTCGGCGGAGCGGACCTCGTCGTCGAGGCGGCCTTGCAGGAACGAGCGCTGCTCGGTGTAGGTGACCGCCGCCAGGGCGATCAGCCCCGCGGCGGCGAGCGCGAGCACGCTCACGAGCACGCGAGCGCGCAGCGAGGCCATCAATCGCTCGGCGCCTTCAGGCCGTAGCCGACCCCGCGCACCGTTCGGATCAGCGTCGGGCCGTGCGCGTCGAGCTTTTTGCGCAGGTAGCTGACGTAGGTCTCCAGCACACGCCCGTCGCCGCCGAAGTCGTAGTCCCACACGTGGTCGAGCAGCTCCGCGCGGGTCATCACGCGGCGCGGGTTCAGCAGCAGGTAGCGAAGCAGCCGATACTCGGTGGCGGTCAGCTCCACAGCGCGGCCCGCGCGCGTGACCTCGCGCGACTCCTCGTCCATCTCCAGGTCTGCGAAAGTCAAGAGTCTCGTGTCGGCACGCGTATGGCCGGTGCGCCTGAGGATCGTGCGGATGCGCGCCACCAGCTCCTCCAGGCTGAAGGGCTTGGTCATGTAGTCGTCGCCACCGCCTGACAGGCCGCGTACCTTGTCTTCGGTCGAGTCGCGCGCGGTCAGGAAGATGATCGGCACGCCCGCGCGCTGCGCGCCCAGCCTCCTGGAGACCTCGAAGCCTTCGATGTCTGGAAGCATCACGTCGAGCACGATCAGATGCGGTTTGAAGCCGGAGACGGCCGCTATCGCCTCGCGGCCGTTGGCGGCGGTGTGCACCTCGAAACCCTGGTAGCGAAGCGCCATCGATAGCACCTCGACGAGGTTCGGTTCGTCGTCGACGACCAGCACGCGGCTGGCCTGCTCGGTCTCTTTGCTGCTCATGTGGGGGCGCTCCTCGATTGCGTGCATGGGGGCACGATCGAATCCGCGCGTGGGAGTATGCCGGGCGCTTCCTGGGAGTTTCCTGAGAGTCGCCTAGGAAACGGGCTCCTCGACTTCCTCGGCCCACGGGCGCAGCCCGTCGCGCACCCAGTCGGGCAGCTCGGTCTTCTGCCACGTCTCACGCGAAACGCACACGTGGCGCAGCCAGCCCTCGACCAGCTTCTCGTCGTCGCGCAGCACGTCGATGTTGGTCGTGATCGCGGTGCGCCCGAGCCGGCGTACGCGGCAACTGAGCGTCAGCACGTCGTCATTGCGGGCCGGCGCGAGGAACTTGACGTTCGTCTCGGCCACGACCGCGTCGATGCCGCGCTCGACCATGCCCTGCCAGGGCCCGACGCCGGCACGCCACAGCTCGGTGAAGGCGACGTCGAAATAGAGCAGGTAGTTGGCGTTGAAGACGATCCCCTGCGGGTCGCACTCGCCGTAGCGCACGCGCAGCTCGTGTGTGAAGGGCGCGGCGCTCATCGCTGCACGCGGTTCCACTCGACCCAGCCGTAGCCTTCGCGCCCGTCCTCTGCGTGCACGCGGCACATCGCGCGTCCGAACAAGGACAGGCGTCCGTCGGGGGCCTCCAACCGCAGCGGGCCCCAGGCGAGCGGCTCGACCTCCAGGCGCAGCGCGGGCGGGGCGGAGGAGATCGTAGCGGCGCCGTGCACGAGCCCGTCGGCGCCGATCTGCTCCTCGGCGGTGACCGAAGCGATCTCGGTCAGCTCCTGGCCGCGTTGTACGTAGCCGACGCCGTAGCCGGGCATCTGCGGCACGCCGACGGCATGGGTGTGCGTACCGTCGTCGAGGTGCAGCGCGCTCCACATCCAGTCGATCGCCCACCAGTCGCGCGCGCCCCAGGAGTGGTCGCGCTGGCCCTGTCCGGAGAACTCGATGCGCTCGTCGCCGATGCGCACCGAGCCGTTGACACGGCACGGGATCTCATAGCGCGTGGACTGCCGCCACGCGTATGGGATGCCGTCGGTCTCCCAGACCAGCTCCAGCTGTAGCTCGACGGGGCGCCCGTGCTCGCCACGCAAGCAGGCCGCCGGGTCGTCGTAGGCCTCAGCGGTCCCCTCCAGCGTGACCGCGAAGCCCTCCAGGGCCCGCGTGCAGACCTGCTCCGCCCGCAGGCCCTCGCGCTCGATCAGCTGGCGCGCGGGGTCGGCCGCCGGCAGCGGCGCGGCGGGATCGACGAGCATGATCGAAGGTCTGCCGGGGCCGCACACGCAAGCCGTGTACAGGCACACGTCCTGGTTGGGCAGCCGGCCGAGACGCACGTACAAGCCGAGCTCGCGTGAGTCGCTGACGGCATCGAAGTACCAGCTCTCGTTCCACAGCGCCTCGGCGCCGGGCTCGTGGCAACCCTCGTCGTCGGGCTCCGGGCGCAGCGCCGGCAGCGGCCCCGTGTGCGGCGCCGGCAGCAGCTCGACGGCGTCGAGGTCGATCGCCTGCTGGG
>DASXER010000146.1:0-31378 GCA_036490015.1 Solirubrobacteraceae bacterium
AAGCGGTGCTGCTCGTCGATCAGCGGGCACACGACGTAAGCCTGGCGGCCGGCCGCCAGCTCGCCACGCAGGTGCTCATAGGCCTCCGCGCGAGCGCCATCGCCGGAGATCGCACGCGTCTTGATGGGACGCCGCCCGGCCGGCAGCTCGCGCAGCACGCTCGTGTCGAGGTCGCCGTAGCGCGCCAGCGAGAGCGTGCGGGGGATCGGGGTGGCCGTCATGTGCAGGACGTGGGCCGCACGGCCGTCGTCGCGCGCCGAGAGCGCCTCGCGCTGGCGCACGCCGAAGCGGTGCTGCTCGTCGATCACCGCCAGCGCCAGCGCGCGGAAGCGCACGTCGGGCTCGATCAGCGCATGTGTGCCGACGATCAGCGAAAGCTCGCCGCTGGCGAGGCGCGCCAGCGTCTCGCGGCGCTTGGCCGCACGCGTCGAGCCCGTCAGCAGTTCGATCGGCATGTTCTCCGAGCCGAGCAGGCGCTGGATGGTCGCGAAGTGCTGTTCGGCGAGCGTCTCGGTGGGCGCCATCAACGCCGCCTGCAGGCCATGCTCGGCGGCGCGCAGCATCGCGTATAGGGCGACCACGGTCTTGCCGCTGCCGACCTCGCCCATCAACAGGCGCTGCATCGCGCGCGGGCTCGCGAGGTCTCCGTCGATCGTCTGCATCGCCCGCCGCTGGTCGCCGGTCGGCTCAAACGGAAGCTGGTGTTCGAGCCAGCGCCGCGACATGTCCGGTGGCTCAGCGAGCGGGTGGGCGTTCTCGCTCGCGCGGCGCTCCGCTCGCCGGCGTAGGAACAGCAGCTGCGTGAGCAGCAGCTCGTCGAACGCCAGCCGGCGGCGCGCCAACTCGGCCTGCTCGCCGTCGCGCGGGAAGTGCATCGCGGTGAGCGCGGCGCGACGGTCCGGCAGCCGCTCGGCGACCCTCGCGCCGGCCGCGAGGAACTCCGGCACGTTGGCCAGCTCGCCGCGCGCCTCGCGCACCAGCGTCAGCAGTTGCGTGGAGGTGACGCCGTCCGAGGCCGGGTAGTGAGCGACGCCGCCGCCCTCGGACTCCGCCGCGGAGTCGCCCAGCTCCAGCGCGCTCGGCGCGTGATGCGAGACGCCGAAGCGACCGCGCCCGTCGGCCTTCCCGTGCAGCAACAGGCGCGTGCCTGGCGGATAGCGCTCGACCAGCCACGGCTGGTTGAAGAACGCCACGCGCATCGAAGCGCTGGCGTCGAACACGGTCGCCTCCACCAGCGGGCGCATCCCGCGCCGGCGCACCGAACGCGAGGAGATCGCACGCACCTCGACCGCGACCGTGGCCTGCTCGCCCGGGCGCAGGTCGGCCACACGTCGTGCCTCGCGGCGATCGACGGGCAGGTGTTCGAGCAGATCTCCGACCGTGCGCAGGCCTAGGTTCTCCAGGCCGGCCGCGAAACGCTTGCCGCCCTCGGCCCGCAACGGCTCGGCCAGACGCGAAGGGCACGGCCAGCGCAGGGGCGCGTCGAGCAGCTCTGGCTGCTCGAGCCGGCGACTCGAAGCGAAGGCGAGCGGAGGGCGCATGGCCTCGGCCCTACCCCCGGCTAGGAGCGCCGGCGCGGTCTCGTCGAAAGCGCTTGCCGGCATCGGTGCGCGAGATGATCGCGACGGTGCCGGTCGTAACGCCACGGACGCACGAGCGTCACTCGGCGGCGAGCAGCCACCAGTACGCGGGCTGACCGCCGTGGCGCAGCTCCAGCTCGACGCCACCGTTGACCATCCCCTCGAGCGCCTCGAGGCCGACGGGCGAATCCTCGCCCGCGAGCACGCTGATCAGCTCAGGCCGCTCGCCCTCGTCGGGCTCCGCGAGCGCCTTGACGACCGCCGCGAGCGTGTCGCGCGGGTCACCCCAGGCCCGCACCTCGTCCTCGACGAAGCCGACCGCGTCGCCGCGCTGGAAGCGGCCCTGGGCGTCGTCGCGCGCGGCGGGAGCCACCGCACCGGTGCGGACGCGCGACAGCGCCTCGTTGAGCGATTGGGCGTTCTCCTCGACCGAGCGCTCGGGCGCCAACGCGACGGCGGCCGTGAGCCCCGCCTGCTGGCTGGTCGTGCGGGCGACCTCGACGTCCTTCTCGGACAGGCGCGCGGCGTGCTCGGCGGCCATGATCACGTTGGCGCTGTTCGGTAGCAGGATGACCTCCTCGGTCGGCGCCGCGTGAATCGCCGCGAGCAGATCGTAGGTCGAGGGGTTGAGCGTCGGGCCGCCGTCGACGGTGTGCACGCCCAGCTCTTCGAACAACTCGCGCAGACCTGCGCCGCTGACGACCGCGATCGCCGAGCAGCGCACGCTCTCGCCGGTTGTGGGCGCGGGATGGAAGGCACCAGCCGCACCGTTACCCTCGGCGCTCGCCAGGCGCTCGTCGCGCTCCGCGACCTGCAACTGCATGTCGGCGACGTCCAGGCGCGAGACCTCGCCGACGCCGTCGAACACGGCGGTCGCGTGCGCGGGCTCGTCGGTGTGCAGGTGAATCTTAAGCGTGCGATCGTCGCCGACGACCAGCACCGAGTCGCCGAGCCGCTCGAGCGCCGAGACGAACGCGCTCGGCTGCAAGCCGTTGCCGGTGACCGCGAAGTTCGTGCAGAAGCGGAACGTGCCCGAGCTGTGATGCGGGTGGGTGATGCGGGCCGGCGCGTGGTGGTCCAGCTCGGGTGCCTCTTCACCGCGCAGGGCGGCCACGACGCCGGCGAAGATGATCGTCAGCCCGTAGCCGCCGGCGTCGACGACGCCCGCTTCGCGCAGCACGGCGAGCATGTCGGGGCCCTGCTTGACGGAATCCTGGCCGGCGTGAACGGCGTTCTCCAACGCGGCCGCGATCGCCTGGTCCTGAACGACGGGTTCCGTCTCCGGTGAGAGGCGGGGGTTCTCGGGGCTGTGCGCGACGTCGGTCGCGATCTGGTGCGCCATCGCACGGGCGACGGTCAGGATCGTCCCCTCGGCCGGTTCCCGCACCGAGGCGTAGGCCCGGTCGGCGGCCTTCGACAGCGCGGCGCCGATCAGCGTCGCGTCGATCAGCTGCCCAGGACGCGAGACCAGCTCCTCGGCGGCGCCGCGGATCAGCTGCGAAAGGATCACGCCTGAGTTGCCGCGCGCACCGAGCAGCGCCGCGCGAGCAACCGACTGAACGATCTCCTCACGCCCGATCTCGTCGATCGTACGGTTCTCGTCGGCGCCCTGCAGGCGGTCCAGCTCGTCGAGCACGGCGCGTAGCGTGAGCGCCATGTTGTCGCCGGTGTCGCCGTCGGCGACGGGAAACACGTTGAGGTCGTTGACCTCCTCGCGGCGCGATTCCAGATGCAGGAGCGCACCCGCGACGGCCGCGCGAAAGCGGACGAGATTGGTATCCGTCACCGGCACACGTCTATCACCTTCACCCCTTGGAAGAGGGGTCTCAGAGGGCCTTGGTGACCTTGCCGGCTTTCAGGCAGCGGGTGCAGACGTAGACTCGCCGTGGCGCGGCCCCGACCAGGATCCGCACCTTCTGCAGGTTCGGGTCGAAGCGCCGCTTGGTGGCGACCATTGAGTGGCTGCGGCTCTGGCCGAACGCTGGCCCCTTGCCGCAGCTGTGACATACCTTGGCCATATCGGCGAGAAGTCTAGCCGCTTACGAGCCTGGTCCGCAGCTCGGCCAGCCGCATCACCGCTTCGGCGGCGTGACGCCCCTGGTCGCGCTTGCCTCCGCCGGAGCGCGCGAGCGCCTGCTCGAGGTTCTCGCACGTGAGCACGCCGAACGCGCACGGCACGCCTGTCCGCAGTTGCACCTCCATCACGCCGCGGGCCGTCTCGTTGCAGACGTGGTCGTAGTGGCTCGTCTCGCCGCGGATCACTGCGCCGAGGCAGGCCACGCCCGCGAAGCGCCCGCTGGCGGCGGCGTAGGAAGCCGCCAGCGGCAGCTCGAAGGCGCCGGGCACCCCGAACACCTCGACGGCCGCGCCCGGCTGGCGCTCGGCAAACGCCGCTTTCGCGCCTGCGACCAATCGCCCGGCGAGATCCTCATAGAAGCGTGCGACTACGACCGCGTAGGCGACGCTCACTGCTGGCCGTCTCCGTCGCGGGCCTGGCGCGCGTCGCGCAGTAGCTCGGCGTCGAGGTTCAATCCCTGGTGGTGCAGCGTGTGCCCCATGCGCTCGGCCTTCGTACGCAGATATGCCTCGTTGTGCTCGTTGGGCGCGTGCTCGATCGGGATCTGGGCGCTGACGGACAGCCCGTAGCCCTCCAGGCCGCGGATCTTCTTCGGGTTGTTGGTGAGGATGCGGATCGAGCTGAGGCCGAGGTCGACGAGGATCTGCGCGCCGATGCCGTAGTCGCGAAGATCCGCCGGCAGGCCGAGGCGCTCGTTTGCTTCGACCGTGTCGAAGCCCGCCTCCTGAAGCTTGTAGGCGCGCAGCTTGTTGAGCAGGCCGATGCCGCGACCCTCCTGGGAGAGATAGAGCAGCACGCCGCGCCCCTCGCGCTCGATCATCGACAGCGCCGATTCGAGCTGCTCGCCGCAGTCGCAGCGCAGCGAGTGGAAGACGTCGCCGGTGAGACACTCCGAGTGCACGCGCACGAGCACATCGGACTGGCCCTCGACATCTCCCTTGACGAGCGCCACGTGATGCTTGTCGTCCACCAGCGAGCGGTAGCCGACGGCCTCGAAGTCGCCGAACGTCGTCGGCAACGCGGTCGCGACGACGCGTTCGACGAGCTTGTCGTGGCGGCGGCGGTATGCGATCAGGTCGGCGACCGTGACCATGCTGAGGGAGTGGCGCGCGCAGTAGGCGACCAGGTCGGGCACGCGCGCCATCGTGCCGTCGTCGTTCATCACCTCGCAGATCACGCCGGCCGGGTTCAGACCCGCCAACCGCGCAAGATCTACGGCCGCCTCGGTCTGCCCGGCGCGCTCCAGCACGCCGCCGGAGCGGCTCTTGAGCGGGAACACGTGGCCCGGCTGGACGAGGTCGCGCGGGCGGCTCTCGGGGTCGATCGCGACCTGGATCGTGTGCGCGCGGTCGTGCGCGGAGATGCCGGTCGTGACGCCGTCGCGCGCCTCGACCGAGACCGTGAACGGGGTTTCGAACGGCGACTCGTTCTTGGCCGCCATCAGGTCGAGGCCCAGCTCGTCGCAGCGCTCGGGCGTCAGCGACAGGCAGATCAGCCCGCGCCCCTCCTTGGCCATGAAGTTGATCGCCTCGGGCGTCGCGAACTGCGCGGCCATCGTCAGGTCGCCCTCGTTCTCACGGTCCTCGTCGTCGCAGACGACGACCATCTTGCCCTGACGGATGTCCTCGATCGCCTGCTCGATGGTCGCGAACGCACTCTGTGTGTCGGTGGTGCCGCTCATGCGCGCACCCCCAGCAGTCGCTCGACGTGCTTGGCCAGGATGTCGACCTCGATATTCACCAGCGCTCCTTCCTCGATCTGCCCCAGGTTGGTTCGCTGCAGCGTCTCCGGTATCAGCGAGACCGCGAAGCCGTCGTCGCGCAGAGCGCTGACGGTCAAGCTCACGCCGTCCACCGCGACCGATCCCTTCTCCACCAGATAGCGCGCTAGGCCGGGGTCGATGTCGATCTCGACCACGTGCGCGAAACCCTCCTCGCGCACGCCCGACACTCTCCCCGTGCCATCGACGTGGCCCTGCACGATGTGCCCGCCGAGCCGCTCCCCCACGGCCAGTGCCAGCTCCAGGTTGACGGCGTCGCCGGCTCCCAGGCGACCGAGCGCGGAGCGCTCCAGCGTCTCGATCATCGCCTGCGCGGTGAAGCCCTCGCCGTCCACGTCGGTGGCCGTCAGGCAGACGCCGTTGACGGCGACCGAGTCGCCGAAGCGGATCTCGGGCGCGAGCGGCGTGCGGATCGTCAGCAGCGCGCCCTCGCCGTCGCGTTCGAGCGCGTCGACGCTGCCGAGGTCCTCGATCAAGCCCGTGAACATACGCTCACCACTCGCGCAGACGGGCGGAGATCAGCAGGTCCTCCCCGACGCTCTCGCAACTGCAGCTGAGCGCGCGCATGGCCTCGGAGATGCGCTCCACCCCTTCGCCCTCCAGCGGGTCGCGCGCGGCGCTGCCACCGAGCAGCAACGGCGCGAGGAACAGCCGCACTTCGTCGATCTCGCCGGCGTCCAGGAACGCGCCCGCCAGATGCGGACCGCCCTCCAGCAGCACGGCCGAGACGTCCATCGCGCCGAGCTGGTCGAGCGCCGAGCGCACGCGCGCGGGCTCGTTTTCGCCGGTCGCGATCAGCACCTGCACGCCGGCCGCTTCGAGGCCCTCCATGTCGGCCCTGGCGGCCGCGCGCGAGACGACCACCGTGAGCGGGATTTCGCCCGCGACGGCGATCAGCTGCGACGTTGGGGGCAGGCGCGCAAGCGAGTCGAACACGACTCGGCGCGGCTGCGACTGCGGCTCGGCCGGCAGGCCGTCCGGGCGTGCAGTCAGCTGCGGATCGTCGGCCAGCGCGGTGCCGATGCCCACCGCGACGGCGTCGACCGCTGCACGCCAGCGGTGCGCGAGGCCGCGGCTGTCCTCGCCGCTGATCCACTTGGAGTCGCCGGTGCGCGTGGCGACCTTGCCGTCGAGCGTCATCGCCGACTTGAACAGCACCCAGGGGCGCCCAACGCGCGCGTGCTTGCGGAAAGGCTGGTTGAGCAGGCGCGCGGTGGCGGCCAGCTCGCCGTCGGCGACCACGACCTCGACGCCCTCGTCGCGCAGGATCCCGAGACCGCGGCCGGCGGCCTTCTCGGTCGGGTCATCGGAGGCGACGACCACGCGTCGGATGCCGGCCTGCAGGATCGCGTCGGTGCACGGCGGCGTCTTGCCCTCGTGGCAGCAAGGCTCCAGCGAGACGTACAGCGTGGCCTCGGAAAGCTCCGCCAGGCCGCAGGCCTCGATCGCGTTGACCTCGGCGTGCGCACCACCGTAATGCTGATGCCAGCCCTCCCCCAGCACCTCACTGTCGCGCACGACAACGGCGCCCACGACCGGGTTGGGCTTGACCAGCCCCTCGCCCTTGCGGGCCAGCTCGACCGCGCGTTCGAGGTGCAGCTTGTCAGTATCCGTACAGCTCGCCATGCCCATCCAGGATAACCCGGCCGCCAAGGCGGCTCAGATCCCGCAGCGCCCTCCGTGCAGGCGATACACGGTCATCACCGGTCCGGGCAGGTGGTAGTTCAGCGGGTAGTAGTCGAAGCTCCAATCGAAGTTGAACGGCACCCGGCGCTGGCCCTTGCCGTAGGGCGTCACGCGGTAGACGATCGTGCCGCGTCGCGCCAGACGCCGGTAGTAGGCGACCGCCAGCGGCACCGACTTGGGCGCGGCGAACGCACGATCCCGTTGCACCGATCCGGTCACGACCCAGCAGTAGTCGTGGGAGACGTAGTAGGTCAGGAGCGAGGGCGCGAGCGTACGCACATAGTCCTCGACGCCGGCTTTGGCGCCGAATTCGCTCAGCAGCCGACCATCCGGGCCCACGCGGTAGAACAGCGACGGGTACTTGCACCAGCGGTATTCGGCGTGGCAGTCGGGCGCCCCCGGGTGTTCGGCCGCCCAGTCGTTGGGCGAGACGGGCTCGACGACGATCTTCGCGCCGCGCGGGATGTGGGCGAGCATCCAGGTGCGCGTCAGACCACGCGTGTCCGCGCGTGAGAGCACCATGCCCGAGTGGACGCTGTAGACGAGCCCCTGCACGAGCACGCCGGCGACCAGCAGCGAGGAGAGCAGCAACGAGGGCACGAGCCCGCGCGAGCGCAACGCTGACTGCGGGCCGCTTTCTTCGTCGCGCCCGAGCGGCAGCATCCGCGTGGCCAGCCATACGACGGAGAACGCCGCCAACAGGCACAGGAGCGGCAGGATCGGCATCAACCAGCGCCCGAAGTAGCGGCCCTCGGTGCCCATGAAGATCAGGAACAGCATCGGCGCCGGCACGAGCACCCAGGCGACGTGCCGCTCGTGACGCCAGATCGCGAGCGCCCCGGCCAGCGACGCGAGCGCCGGCGCCCAGCCCAGGCCCCATGTAAGCACCCACAGGTAGTAGAGGAAGCCGCCCTCGGTGGGCGCGCCGAGCTTGCCCTGCGATTCGGCCGACAGCGTCGACTGGTGCACGAGTTCGTGGTGAAAGCTCGAGTAGTCGAGCAGCGCGTACGGGTTCGCGATCAGGAAGCCGGCGAGCGCGGCGAGCAGCGCCAGCGCGAGCTTCCCGAGCAATGGCCATGGCGAGCGCCGCCCGGAGGGCTGCTGGAGCCATCTGCACAACAGCGCGGCCACATACGGCACCAGCACGATCCCCGCCGTGTACTTGCTCGCGCAGGCGAGGCCGAGTCCGACGCCGGCGAGCAGGTGGTCACGGCGGCGGCCTTTGCGCAGCACGCCGGCGCTGCCGAGCAGCGACAGCGTCAGCGGCGCGAGCGTGGGCACGTCGTTGAGCGCCAGATGCGCATACAGGACCGGCAGGAAGGCGACTGCCTCGATCGCCGCCGCGAGCAGGCCGACCGCGCGCGAGAACAGCCGCGCCCCGGTCAGGTAGAGCAGCCACAGCGCGAGCGTGCCGAGCAGCGCCGCGACTACGCGCGCGAGCGTGTAGACGCTGGTCGGGTCGCTCGCCAGCGCGTGCGTGGCGCCGTGAGCGCCGCCGTAGTAGACGGCGAACACGGCGTGCAACAGGTACGTGAAGGCCGGCGGGTTGGCGAAGTAGTGCGGGTTCAACGTGTGCGCGCGAAACATTCCGATCGCGTGCGGCACGAAATGGTCGGCCTCATCGATGTTGTAGACGAACGGCAGGCCCTCGCGCACGCCCCACAAGCGCAGTGCGAGCCCGCCGAGCAGGACGAACGCCAGCGCCGGCCAGGCCCAGCGGCGGCCGGCATCCCTCGGCGTCGCCGGCGGGGCCTCAGCAGTTGCCATAGACCGCGTAGTAGCGGCTCGTGTAGATCCGCTTGAAGCCCGACAGCGGCACCTGGTCGCGCGGGTCGTCGCCGACGTCGACGATCGCCTCGACGAACACGGCGCTGCCGAGCGGATAGACGGCCACCGAACCGGCCGCCAGACGATCGGAGAGCGCGTGCGAGCCGGAGCTGACATCGGCCCGAGCCTGGCTGCGCGCGACGATGTCGTGCTGGCCGACGCTGTCGAGGATCCAACGCGCGTCCGGGATCAGCTTGTTGTTTGGCAGCGACAGCAGCGGACAGCCCCGCAGCTCGCGCTCGACCTGCGGCGAGGCCAGCGCGGTCGCGAGCGCGCGGTGGAATTCCTCGTGGTCGTACAGCGTCGCCCGCAGGCTCGTGAGGCTGAGCGTCGTCGCGGCCGAGAAGGTCCCGTACAGGACCAGCACAGCCGCGCCGGCGATCCACACGCGCCGGATGCGGCTGCCCGGTTCGAGCATCGCCCAGCCGCCGATGAAGACCGCGCAGAACAGCAGCAGCACGGTCGCGCCGCCGAGCATGTAGCGGTCGATCACCGAGGCCCCGCCGGCGCCCTCGAGCAGGAACACCCCGTACAGCAGCACCATCGCCGCGAGCGGCACGAGCGTCCGTCGCGGCGCCATCCACAAGGCCAGCGGCACGCCGATGATCGCCCCGAGCAGCACCGGGAGCTTGTCGATCCGTTCGGAGAACGTGAAGGCCGAGCTGAGCACGGCGGAGAAGCCCTGCGTGCGTTCGAGTTCCTGGGCCAGCCCGGCCGTGGAGGTCAGCGAGTAGAACGGCTGGCCGGTGACGATCCAGTCCGTCGCGACCCAGATCACGGGCCCCAGCGCGGCCAGCGGCAGGTAGCGCAGCCAGCGCGAGCGGGGACGATCGGGGCCGATGAACAGCCACAGCCAGTAAGCGCCAGCGAGCACCCAGGCGTCGGGGCGCAGCAGCCCGGCCGCGCCGAGCATCAGCAGCACCGGCGCGCCGCGGCGGCGGTGTTCGACCTCGAGCACGATCGCCCACACGATCAGCGCGATGTAGGAGATGTCGAGATAGCCCTCGGCGGCGAGACTCTCGACGAAGAAGCGGCTCAGCAGCAGCAGCGCGGCGATCACCCCAACGACCGGCCCGAAGCACAAGCGCCCGAGCCTGTACAGGCCGGCGACGGCAGCCACGAACGAGGCGATCGAGCCCAGCACCATCAGGCGGGCGCCGCCTTGGCCGAAGATCGAGCACAGCGCACCGAAGGCGATCGCAAGCGGATGCTCGGTCGGGCCGCGGTAGACGCGGAAGTCCGGCAGGTGCAGGTGGAGGATGTCGCGGCCCCACAACAGCGCGTAGAAGGAGTCGTACGTCGGGAAGGTCGGGAAGGCGAGGTAGCCGATCAGGGCGCCGGCGCACATCGCGAGCAACGCGACGCGCGGCCAGCCGCCGGCCGGAATGCGCTGCAGCGCTCGCTGCCTCCTCTTGGTGCCCGGGCCGCTCCGGGTGAGAATCGCGCTTTCCATCTAGCCTTGGCCGTACGGGACCGCACCCGGCCATGGGTGCACTCCTGGTCCCATACCGTGCGCCAAAGACCCGACCGGCGCTCTGGGATACTGCCGGAAGCGAAGTCTAGGCAATCGAGAAGTCATGAAGCTCATCATCCAGATCCCCTGCTTCAACGAGGCGGAGCAGCTGCCCGGGACCCTTGCCGACCTGCCTAGGGCGGTGCCCGGCTTCGAGCGCGTGGAGTGGCTCGTCGTCGACGACGGCTCGACCGACCGCACCGTCGAGGTGGCGCGCGAGCTCGGCGTCGACCATCTCGTGCGCCTGACGAACAACAAGGGCCTCGCCACCGGCTTCCAGGCCGGCATCGACACGGCGCTGAAGCTCGGCGCGGACGTGATCGTCAACACCGACGCCGACAACCAGTACCACGGCGGCGATGTCGCCAAGCTCGTGCAGCCGATCATCGAAGGCCGCGCCGACATGGTCGTCGGCGACCGCGAGGTGAGCGGTATCGAGCACTTCTCGCCGCTCAAGAAGACGCTGCAGCGGCTCGGCTCGTGGGTCGTCAGGCGTGCTTCCTCTACCACGGTCCCGGACACGACCTCGGGCTTCCGCGCCTACAACCGCGAGGCGGCGATCCAGATGATGGTCGTCTCGAAGTTCACCTACACGCTCGAGACGATCATCCAGGCGGGCAAGCTGCTGGTCGCGATCGACCATGTCCCGATCCGAACCAACCCCAAGACGCGCGAGTCGCGCCTGTTCCCGTCGATGGGCGCCTACGTGCGCCGCAACGCCGTCTCGATCTTCCGCATCTACGCGCAATACGAGCCGCTGCGCGTGTTCTGGAGCCTCGCGCTGCTGATCGGGCTCGCCTCGATCGGTGTCTGGATCCGCTTCGTTGTCGCCTACGCGGACGGCAACGGCAAGGGCCACGTGCAGTCGCTGATCCTCGGCGCGGTGCTGTTCATCGCTGCGGTCGTGCTGTGGGCGCTGGGCGTGATCGGGGACCTCTTGGCAGCCCAGCGCGTGATGACCCAAAGGACCTTCGAGCGGGTCAGGCGCATCGAGCTGCAGTTGGGCGTCGAGCCCTCCCACTACGAACCGGGGCAGATCGGGCTGGGCGAACAAGACGCCGAGCGCCCGCGCCGCGAGGAAGCGGTACGCCTGTGAGCGGCGGCGTGACCGTGTCCAGCGACGGCGTCGTCACTGGCAACACCTACGACAAGTACGGCTCGACGAACCCCGTCGTGCGGCGCATGATGGCCGGCTTCGAGGGTGCGCTGGCGGAGCTGTTCGCGCTCGCCGCGCCCAGCTCGCTGCTCGACGTCGGCTGCGGCGAGGGCGTGCTCGTCCACGGCTGGGCACAGCAACTGCCCGATGCGCGCGTGGTCGGCATCGATCTCGAGGAGGAGTCGATCCAGGCCGGTTGGACGGAGCGCCAGGCGCCGAACCTCGAGTACCGCGTGATGGAGGCCTCGAACCTGCCTTTCGCCGATGGCGAGTTCGACCTGGCGTGCGCGATCGAGGTGCTGGAGCACGTCCCCGACCCGGAGCACACGGTGTCTGAGATGACGCGCTGCGCGAGCCGACACCTACTCGTCTCGGTGCCGCGCGAACCGCTGTGGCGCGCCATGAACATGGCCCGCGGCGCCTACTGGTCTGACCTCGGCAACACGCCGGGCCACCTCAACCACTGGTCCAGGCGCTCGTTCGTGAAGCTGCTCGGAAGCCACGGGACGATCCGCGAGCTGCGCTCGCCGTTCCCCTGGACGATGTTGCTTGTCTCGCTCTGAGGCCGGCCCCAAGGCGCGCTCGTACGGCAGCGGCGCGAGGATCCTGTCGATCGGGATCGCCTCGACGGGCCTGCTGACCTTCGCCTACTTCTCGATTGCCAGCCACGTGTTGGGCGAACACGCCGCCAAGCGCATCGACCTGTTGTGGTCGGTGATGTTCGTGATCATCTCGGTCATCTACCGGCCGATCGAACAGCTGCTCTCGCGCACGATCGCCGAGCGCCGCGCCCACGGCCACGAGCAGCACGCGCTGCGCGTGCCGATGCTGATCCAGGCCGGCTTCGCCTTGCTCTTCCTAGCGCTGGCGCTAGCGCTGAAAGGCGAGCTGATCGACCACGTCTTCGAACACACGACGGCGTTGTACGACGTGCTCGTCGTCGGCACACTCGCCTACGGGGCGAGCTACTTCGCCCGTGGCTGGCTCGCGGGCCATCAGCGCTTCGGCCTTTTCGGCGGGCTCGTGCTGATGGAGTCGACTTCGCGCATCTGCTTTGCGCTGGCGGTGGCCGTCGGCGTCGCGAGCGGTGAGACGGCGGTCGCGCTCGGCATCGCGGCGGCACCACTCGTCTCGCTCGTCGTGGTGCCGCTCGCCTTCGCCCGCGAGGGCGGGCGCGGGACGCCGCGCGAGCTGGCGGGCGACGCTCCGATCACCGTCGACGAGGCCGACGCGGCGCTCGCGGGACCGGCGACCGAGGCCGTCCAGGAGGCCGCCGCACACAGCGAGCTGTCGCTGCGCCGCGGCGGCGGCTTCGCGGTCTGGGTGTCGGGGATCATGCTGTCCGAGCAGACGCTCTTGAACGCCGCCGTGCTGACGGTCGACGCGACCTCCAGCAACGGCCGGCTGGCTGGCATCGTGTTCAACGTGCTGCTGATCGCGCGCGCCCCGCTGCAGCTCTTTCAGGCGATCCAGACCTCGCTGCTGCCGCACCTGACCGGCCTGGAGGCGACCGAGGGCCACGAGGCGTTCGCGCGCGCGATCCGCCTGACCGTGCTCGCGATCGCGGCCTTTGCCGGCGCCGTTACCGTCGGGCTTTTGATCATCGGCCCGTTCGCGCTGCGCCACGTCTTCTTCGGGCAGCACTTCACCTACAAAGGCACTGGTCTCGCGCTGATCGGCATCGGCATGGGCCTGCACCTGATCTCCGGCGCGCTCAACCAGGCGGCGCTGGCCCGCGACCGGGCGCGCGCGGCGGCGGCGTGTTGGGGGGTCGCGGCGGCGGTCTTCCTCGGCTGGATGCTGGCGCCGGCGATCTCAGACCAGCTGCTCAGGGCCGAGATCGGCTACGCCGGCGCGACCGCACTGCTGGCCCTGCTGCTGGCCGGCCTGTACCGTCGCAGCACTGTTCCGCCCCGGACCTAGCCGAGCGAGGCGACGATCGCACGATAGGCCGCGGCCGGATCCTGCCAGTCGAAGATCGCCGAGCCCGCGACGAATAGGTTCGCCCCAGCCGCGCGGCAACGCGGCGCCGTGTCGGCGTCGACACCGCCGTCGACCTGCAGCGGCAACTCGGCGCCGAGTTGCGCGCGAATGCGTTCGAGCTTGCCGAGCGAGCGCTCGATGAAAGCCTGGCCGCCCCACCCGGGATTGACCGTCATGCAGAGGACGAGATCGATCGCGTCGGCGATCTCGCTCAAAACAGACGGGGGCGTGCCCGGGTTGATCGCGACGCCAACGCTTGCGCCACCTTCGCGGATCACGTTGGCGGCGTAGGCGAGGTGCGGCGTCGCCTCGGCGTGGATCGTGATCGACCCGGCGCCGGCCTTGATGAAGTCCGCCACGTGGCGCTCGGGACGCTCGACCATCATGTGCACGTCGAGCAGCCCGCCGACCGCATGGACGGTGTCGGCAAGCGCCGCGACGACCTTCGGCCCGACCGTCAGCTGCGGCACGAAATGCCCGTCCATGATGTCCACGTGAATCACGCGCGCCCCCGCGTCGAGCACCTCCTGGACCTGCTCGCGAAAGCGACCGAAGTCCGCCGACAAGATCGACGGCTCGACCTGCACGTCTTTCAGCAGCGAAGAAGGGCTCATACGGCTTGGAGCATCGAGTCGCCGCAGTTGTTGCACTTCAGGATCGCCGTCGAGGACATGCGCACGATCGTGGAGTGCTCGCCGCAGTTCGGGCACACCGACGTCAGCTCGAAGCGGTGCAGGCAGTACACGCAGCGGTAGCGGCCGGGGAGGTTCGTGGGGCGCAGCCACGGCTCGCCGCAGTTCGGGCACTGCGGGCCGAGATCGATCGGCGTTCGTGGAACCTGCTGCTGGGGCTCGCCGTCCACCGTTCAGCTCCTCTTCAGGCGGGTGATGAAGAACCCCGCGGTACGGTCGCGGCTGGGCAGCGTGAGCGCGAGCTGACGCTCGCCTGGCAGCGGGTCGTGTCCGTCGACCAGCGCTCCGGCGAGCGCGGGCGCGTTCAACTCGGCGGGCAGGCCTTCCAGGGCGAAGTCGGGGTGGGAGTCCAGGAAGTCGGCGATCAGTCGCTCGTTCTCGCTAGGAGAGATCGTGCAGGTAGAGTAGACAAGCACGCCTCCCGGACGGAGGGCAGCGGCGCCGTTCCTCAGAATTCTGCTCTGCAGAGCGGTCATTTGGCCGAGCGCCTCGGCCCGGACACGCCAGCGCAAGTCGGGGCGGGACTGAAGCGTGCCGAGCCCGGAGCAGGGCGGATCGACGAGCACGCGGTCGAAGCTTGCATCTTCCACGATGCCGGGCTCGGCGGCATCGGCCAGGTGCACGCTGACTTTCGCGGCGCGCATTCGCCGCACCGTCTGCCCCAGCTCGCGCGTCCGCGCCTGGTTTCGCTCGACCGCGACGATCTCGCTACGCCCGTCTGTCAGCGCGGCGAGGTGGGTGGTCTTGCCGCCGGGCGCGGCGCACAGGTCGAGCAGGCGCTCGCCCGGCGCCGGGTCCAGCGCACGCGAGACCAGCATCGCCGCCCGCGACTGGGCGATCGCGGCGCCGGACTCCCATTGCGGCGTGCCGTGGAGGTCGAGCGGACCGTCGAGCACCAGCGCTTCGGCGAGGCTCGGGTCGCGATGGCTCGCCACCGGCAGCGCGGCGGCCAGTGCCTCGATGGTCGTCATCAACGTGTTGACGCGCAGCGCCAGCTCGCCGGGCTCGTTGTTCTCCGCCATCAGCGCACGGGCACGCTCCGAGCCCAGCTGACTCCACCACAGCTCCGCCAGCCACAGCGGATGGGAGTGCATGACCGCCGCCCGCTCCGGCGTCTCGTCGCCAAGCGAGCCGAGCAACTTCTCCGGACCTTCGCGCAGCGTGCGGCGCAGGACGGCGTTGACCAGACCGTGGCCGCGGCCGCCACCTGACTTCGACAGCTCGACAGCATCCGCGACGACTGCATAGTCCGGGGCGCCGGAGAGGTACAGCAGCTCGTACAGACCGAGCCGCAGCGCGGCGCGGACCGGGGCGTCGAGCTTCGCCGGCGAGCGTTCGGCCAGCTGCTCGATCAGGTGGTCGAGCGTGCCGCGCCGCTGCACCGCACCGTAGGCCAGGCGCATCGCGAGCGCCCTGTCCCGCGCGTCGAGCCCGGTGGCCTCGGACTGCAGGGCACGGTCGGCGTAGGCACCCTGCTCGAACACGCGCATCAGCACGGTGTGTGCACAGCGGCGTGCGACGGCGACGTTGCCGCTGTGTTTTCCGGCGCTCGGCGTCCGCTTCACGTCAACCATGATCGGCTATCCGCCGCGCACCGAGCCGGCTGGCGCGAGCGCGCTAGCGATGTCCTCCGCCAGCTGCTCGGACTCCTCGGCCAGCAGCGTCGCGACGGTGACGCGCACTCCGGGGGCGCTGCCTGGGAGGCGGTAGCGCGAGCCACCGGCCAGCACCCAGCCTGACTGGGAAAGGCGCCCGATCACGCCGACTTCGTCTGGGACCTCGATCCAGACGTTTAGACCAGAGCTTCCGCGGGCGGGCACGCCCCGCTCGGACAGGCAGCCGAGCAGCTGCTCGCGCCGTTCGCCGTAGACGGCCTCGGCGCGTGCGATCAGCTCCGCCACCTCGGTATCGCGCCACAGCCCGATCACGATCGACTGCAGCACGTGACTGACCCAGCCCGGGCCGCATTGCTGGCGTCCCTCGACGCGGGCGATCGTCTGCGCGTCGCCGGCCAGCACGGCGAGGCGCAGGTCTGGGCCGAGCGACTTGGCGACCGAGCGGGTCGCGGCCCAGCGCGCGAGGCCGGCGCTGGCCGTGTGCATGGGCGCACCGGCGACGGGGCCGAGGTGGTCGTCCTCGACCAGCAGCACGTCGGGACGCTGACGCAGCAGCGCGTTCAGCTCTCGCGCGCGGTGGCGGTCGAAGGCGGCGCCGGTGGGGTTGTGTCCACGCGGCGTCAATACGACGGCACGGGCACCCCGCTCGAGCGCCGCGCGCAAACCCGCCGGCGTCATCCCCAGCTCATCGATCGGCGCCGGCTCTAGCGCCATCCCCTGCGCGCGCAGCAGGTCGAACAGGGCCGCGTAGCCCGGGTTCTCGACCGCCACCCTGTCACCTGGACGAAGCCAGCTCGACAGCACGCGCTCGATCCCGTCGAGCGCTCCGCTGACGACGCACAGCTCTCCCCCTTGGATGCCGTCGCCCGCAAGCTGCTCGCTCGCCATGTCGAGCAGCGGCTGCAACGCCGCCGGCTGCCCGTATAGCCGCTCGGGCAACTCGATGCGGGCGAGCGCGCGCTCGAGGTCGGGGAGCAGTCGCGGATCGGGGTTGCCGCTGGAGAGGTCACGCGCACCGGATGGCACGGGCGGCGGGCGCAGCGTTGACCCAATCGGCGGCGCTTCGCCGATGCGCGTGCCGCGCCGCGGCTCCGTGATCACGACCCCGCGACGGCGCAGCTCCGCCAGCCCGGCCGCGACGGTCGCCGGGCTCAAGCCGACCTCGTCCGCCAGCCGCCTGACGGACGGAAGCCGGGCGCCTGGCCTCAATTCACCGCTCGCCACGGCGTGCTCGACGACACGGACCAGATCGCCGGCGCTGCTTGCCTGGATCCTGTACTCTTGAACTAGGTCAGTCATTAATCTGTACTATTACACAGAAGGGAGATGATTGCCGTGGAGCAGCAGACCACCGGCGCGCCGCCAACCTCCGACAGGGTGCGGCTGAGGCGCAAGCGCGAACGAGGCGACTACGACCGCGCGGTGGTCGATCGGATCCTCGACGAGGCCCTGATCGCCCATCTCGGCATCGTCGACGAGCACGGTCAGCCGTTCGTCATCCCCACGCTGCACGCCCGCAGCGGGGACACCGTCTACTGCCACGGCTCGACCGCCAGCCGCACGCTACGCGCGCTCGCGGGCGGCGCGCCTGCCTGCCTGACCGTCTCGCTGATCGACGGGCTGGTGCTGGCGCGCTCGGCCATGCACCACTCGGCCAACTACCGCTCGGTCGTGCTGCTCGGCAGCGCCCGCCCGGTCGACGACCTCGACGAGAAGACGCACGCCTTCGAGGCGATCGTCGAACACATCGTCCCCGGCCGCTGGCCGACCGTGCGCCCACCCAACGAAAACGAGATGAAGGCGACCGGCGTCGTCGCCATCGCGATCGAGGAGGCCTCGGCGAAGATCCGCACGGGGCCGCCACTCGACGACGAGGAGGACTACGCGCTCGACGCCTGGGCGGGCGTGATCCCGCTCGCGCTGCAGGCTGGCGAGCCGGTCGCCGATCCTCGCCTGAAGACCGGGTTGGCCCTGCCTGCGCACGCGAGCGGGTACGCGCGTCCCGGCGCCTGAGATCAGTGGCACGTCGAGCATCACCGCAACGCATCACGTGGCTCGGGCGTGCTCCGATGGCGTGCCGAGCGCGATCGAGAGACCGTCAGCCGGGTAGGCCGTGGCCGCGCAGATAGGCGCCCGCGTCCATCGCACGCCCACCGGGCGGCTGCACGACCAGCAGCTCCAGCGTGCCGGCGCGGCAGCCGAGTAGCAGGCGGCCATCGCGCTCGCTCAACTTCGACGGCGGAGACTCCTCCGCTTCGTGGGCGAGCGCGTCGTGGACGCCGAGGAACGAGTTCTCGCCCAGCGCGAGCCGCGCGCCGATGTGGGGTGAGAGGGCACGCACGACGCGCTCCAGCTCGACCGCGCTGGCGCTGGCGGGCTCCAGCAGCCGGTCGGCGGCGAGGATCTTCTCGGCGTAGGTGACCCCGTCCTCCTCCTGCTCGACGAACGACGGTTCCTCCTCCAGCGCCCGCACCAGCAGCTCGCCCCCCAGCTCGCGCAGGCGCGCCGCGAGCGTCCCATACGTGTCACGCGGATCGACCGGGACGCTCTCGGCGAGGCACACGGGCCCGCTGTCGAGTCCGGCCGTGAGGCGCATGATGCTCACCCCCGTGCGCTCGTCGCCGGCCATGATGGCGCGCTCGACGGGCGCCGCGCCGCGCCAGCGCGGGAGCAGCGAAGGGTGCACGTTCAGCATCTCCAGCTCCGACAGCAGCGGCTCCTTGATCAGCGCGCCGAACGCGCACACGATCGCCACCCCCTCCCCCGCACCGCCCGCGACCCCGGCCACGAGCGCCCGCGTCGTCTCGTCGTTGACATCCCGCGGCTGGGCCAGCTCGATCCCCAGCTCTGCGGCACGCAGCGCCACCGGCGGCGCGTTCAAGCGCCGGCCGCGACCGCTGGGACGGTCGGGGCGAGTGATGACTAGCAGCGGGCGATGGCGCTCGCTCACTGCCAGGCGATCGAGGATCGCCGCGGCGAAGTCCGACGTGCCGAGAAAGACGACGCTCACGCTTCGCGCATCGCGCGCATCGCTTCCTTGCGCGCCGCGCGAGGAATGCGATCGAGCACCAGGATGCCGTCGAGATGGTCCATCTCGTGCTGTATGACCCGCGCCTCCAGCCCCTCGGCCTCGACTTCGAAACGGTCGCCCTTGACGTCCTGGGCCGAGACCCTGATGCTCGTCGGGCGCTCTACTTCGACGTGCACGCCGGGGAGGCTGAGACAGCCCTCTTCGGCGCTCTCCAGCTCGTCGCTGCGCCAGCGCAGCTCCGGGTTGACGAGCACCGTCAGCGGATCCTCGGCGTAGGCGCGGTACACGAGCACGCGGTGCAGCACGCCGAGCTGGGTGGCGGCAAGCCCGACCCCAAGCGCGTCATGCATCAGTTCGCCCATGCGTTCGGCCTCCTCCTCCAGCGCCGCGTCGAAGCGCTCGACAGCGACCGCCGTCGCGCGCAGCACCGGGTCGCCGAACCTCCGCACCTGGCGCATGGCGGCGTCGCGCCGCGCACGGGTCTCTGGGTCTAGCTCCTCGACGGCAGGAGCGTCCGCCTCGCGCTCGACCTCGACGTCGATGTGCTCGGCGCTCGTCGACTCGCGGTCTGGCTGCTCGCTGTCTGTCTGCTCGGCGTCCGCGGTCATCGCGGCGAAGTCTAGGTGGACTGGTGCTGGCGCACGAGCCTGACTGGCGTGACCGTGATCGCGGCCGGCTGCACGGAAATCGCCGGCGTGAGCTTCAGCATCGCCGCCAGCGATCCGTGCGCGGCGCGCAGGTGGCGGCGAGCGCTCGCGTCGAGGATCAGGCGGACTGTCAGCTCGCTTACCGGCTTCATGCTGAGGTGCGCGCCCGCGACGGTCGTGGAGTGGCGGCGTCCCGAGCCGGTCTTGACGCTTGTGGTCAGGGTCAGCGAGTCGTGGCAACCCGCCCCGACGCCGCATTCCAACCGCACCTCGGCGATGCCCGCCTTCGTGACGGCGATGCGCGTGCCGCGCAGGCGCAGTCGTGAGGGAACGCTCGTCGTGGAGCCGCCCAGCGGACCGCCACCACCGGTAGGCAACGGCGCACCGAGCTGGCCGCTGAGCGTGCCCAGCAGCGTTTCTTCGTCTGACGGTTCGTTTTCTGGCGGTAGTTCGAGCGCCGCGTCGATGTCAGGCGTGGTCGCGCCGACGGCGACACTCACCGCACGGGCCGCGGCTTCCGTCGCGACGTGGTCGAAGAACTGTGCCGCGAAGCTTTCGGCGAGGAAGAAGACCCGATATTCGCCGACCGGCAGGCCGCGCAGCACGTACGTGCCGGCGACGCCTGTCGAGGTACAACCGCCCTGTGCCGGCGGACGCACGCCCGGCGGCCCGAAAGCGCAGGCGACGGCGGCCTGGATCGGACTGGCGCCCTGGGCCGCTAGCACGGTCCCGGAAATGGCGCCGCCTGGCTCTAGCGCCGCGTCGACGCCCGCTCGCGCTTCCCCCGACGCCAACGCGACCGGCGTGCCTTCGCCGAAGATCGAGCGACCGGGATACAGCTGCGGCACGAAGTTCAGCGTGCTTTCTTCTGGCACCGCGAACACGACTTCGAAGGCTTCGCCGTTGAGCGAGGGGATCGTGTAGCGGCCTTCGCCGTTCGTGCGCCCGACGCCGGAGCTGCCGGCGCCCAGTTCGAGCGCTTCTTTTTCGCTGAAACTCGCTTTCCTCGAGTACGCGAACACTTCGATGCCGGCGAGGGGGAGCTGCGTCACGGCGTTCGTCACGACGCCGGAGATCGAGGCGTTATGTGTCGCCGCGACGGCCCTGGATGTCGCTGGCGTGAGCAGTAGCGCCAGCGCGCCGAGCGCGGCCAGCGTCATCCCTCTCCTGCGATGCGTCCGTGCCTCGCGGCCGTCGTCCACGACGGTCTCCTCCCTGATCGCCCTCCGGCCGCAAAGGGTAGCGCTCGGCCTACTGCGGGTCTACGTCGACGCTGAAGCTGACGCCGGCGTGCGCGCGCTGCTCGGCGACCGCCTGCACGGCGAAGCCGATCTCGGCCACCGCGGCACGACGGTCGTCCGCCTTGATGAGGATCACCTGGCGCTCGCGTCCACGCAGGCGGAACAGGTCCGCCGGGCCGAGAACCGAACGGCCGGCCTCGTGGCCGGCGAGCCGGGCGCGGATGTCAGTGGCGGCTGCCCTCGCGGCGGGCCCCTCCTCGGCGGAGCAGACGACGCGGATCAGGTGCGAGAAAGGCGGGTAGGCGAGCAGCCGGCGCCGATCGAGCTCGCCGGCCATGAAGCCGTCGCTGTCGTGCTCGGCGGCGTGCAGGATCGCGCGTGCCTCGGGGGCGATCGTCTGCACCAGCACGCGGCCGTGCCCACCGCGCCCGGCGCGGCCGGCGAGCTGGGCGATCAGGGCGAACGTGCGCTCCTCCGCGCGGAAGTCGGGGAAGCGCAGCGTCGCGTCCGCGTCGAGCACTACCCCCAGCGTCACGTCGGGAAAGTCGTGGCCCTTGGCGACCATCTGCGTGCCCACCAGCAGCCCGCTGCGAGCGGCCTCGAAGCGCGCCAGCAGCTCGCCGGCGCCGTCGGAGGCGTCGGCGTCCAAGCGGAAGATAGGAAACCCCCCGCCTCCGCCGCCGAGCAGCCCCGCCAGCTCGTGCGCCAGGCGCTCCGTGCCGGCTCCGTGGCGCGCCACCGAAGCCGAGGCGCAGTCCGGGCAGCGCGCGGGCACCCGCTCGCGGTGGCCGCAGTGATGGCAGGCGACGTAACCGCCGGCTCGGTGTAGCACGAGCGCGACGTCGCATTCCGGACAGCTCCAGACGCGCCCGCAGGTGCGGCAGGAGAGGAAATTCGACCAGCCGCGGCGGTTGAGCAGCACGATCGCCTTCTCGCCCCGCGCGCGCACCTCCGCGAGCGCCTCCAGGGTCCTCGGGTGAAGCGCCGCGCGTTGACCGCGCATGTCGAGGATCTCGACGCCAGGCAACGGGCGACCGTCGACACGGCGCTCGAGCCGGCAGACCTCCAGTCGCGCGACGCTCTCGGCGCGCGGCGTCGCGCTGCCGGCGAGCAACAGCGCGCCGCAGCGGCGGCTGCGCTCGGCGGCCACGTCGCGCGCGTCGTAGCGCGGGTCGCCCTCGTGCTTGTAGGAGCTGTCGTGCTCCTCGTCGACGACGATCAGCCCGGGGTCCTCGATCGGCGCGAACACCGCCGAGCGCGGCCCGACGCAGATGCGCGCCTCGCCGGAGCGAAGGCGACGCCACTCCTCGTAGCGCTGTCCTGCCGTCAGCTGCGAGTGCAGCACCGCGACGATGCCGCCGAAACGCTCGGCGAAGCGCGCGACGATCTGCGGCGTGAGCGCGATCTCCGGCACCAACACGATCGCGCCGCGCCCCTGCTCCAGCGCCTGCGCGGCCAGGCGCAGGTAGATCTCGGTCTTGCCGGAGCCGGTGACACCGTGCAGCAGCATCTGGCGCCCGTCATGGGCCGTGAGCGCCTGCGACAGCTCCTCGAGCACACGCTGCTGCTCGCCCGTCAGGACGGGCGGTGTGGGCATACTCGCGCCGACGGCGGTGTGCTTGGCGGGGGTCACCGCACGGCGCTTGCGCCCGCTGAGGCGTTTGGCGGCTCCGGGCGGCAGCACCAGCGTCAGCGCGCGGGCGATCGTCGAGCAGTACTCGGCGGCGATCCATTCGGCCAGCGCAACCAGCTCCACAGGAAGGGCGGGTGGGCCAACATCAAGTGCGCGCAGGGGTGCGAGCAGCTTCTCCTCGGCCACCTCGCTCGACTCGGCCAGGCCGACGACCACGCCAAGCACGTTGCGCCGGCCAAACGGCACCACCAACATCGAGCCGACCTCGACGTCCTCGCGCAGCTCCTCGGGCAGGCGGTAGTCGAACGGCCCACGCAGCGCGCGGGCCGTCGTCATCGGCTCGATCTGGGCGATCGCGGACACGGCCCAGCGACCCTAGAGGCCACCGCGGTCAGAGCCCGCCCTGCTGCTCAGGACAGACCAGCGGCGGCGCGCAGCGCCTGCGCCTTGTCGGTGCGCTCCCAGGTGAAGTCGTGGTCGTCGCGCCCGAAATGTCCGTACGCAGCGGTCTTCTGGTAGATCGGCCGGTGGAGCTTGAGCTCCTCGCGGAACGCTCCGGGGCGCAGGTCGAAGACCTCGTCCACGGCGCGCGCGATCTGCGCGCGGCCGAGGCCCTCCTTCTCGGTGCCGAAAGTCTCGACCATCACCGATACGGGGTGCGCGACCCCGATCGCGTAGGCGACCTGCACTTCGGCGCGCGCGGCGAGGCCGGCGGCGACGATGTTCTTGGCCACCCAGCGCGCCGCGTAGGCCGCGGAGCGGTCGACCTTGGAGGGATCCTTGCCGGAGAAAGCGCCGCCGCCGTGACGGGCCATGCCGCCGTAGGTGTCGACGATGATCTTGCGTCCCGTCAGGCCGCAATCGCCCATCGGGCCGCCGATCACGAAGCGTCCGGTCGGGTTGACGAGGAAGTTCTTGACGATCTTCTGCTCGTCGTAGAGACCGGCGGGGAGCACCGGGCGCAGCACGTGCTCGAGCAGGTCGGGCTTGATCAGGCTCTCGCTGTCGATGCCGTCGGCGTGCTGAGTCGAGATCAGGATCTTTTCGATCTCGACCGGGCGACCATCCTCGTAGCGAACCGTCACCTGGGTCTTGCCGTCGGGGCGCAGATAGGGCACGACCTCGCCCTTGCGCACCTCTGAGAGGCGCTTGGCGAGCTTGTGGGCGAGCGAGATCGGCAGCGGCATCAGCTCCTCGGTCTCGTCGCTGGCGTAGCCGAACATCATCCCCTGGTCACCGGCCCCGGCGACGTCGAGCTCGTCCTCGTCGGCGGGGTCGTGGCGCGTCTCATAGGCGGCGTCGACGCCCTGGGCGATGTCGGGGGACTGTTTGTCGATCGCGTTGATGACGGCGCAGGTGTCGCAGTCGAAGCCGTACAGCGCATCGTCGTAGCCGATCTTGCGCACCGTCTCGCGGGCGACCTCCTGGATGTCGACGTACGTGTCGGTCGAGATCTCGCCGGAGACGACTATCAGGCCCGTGTTTACGAGCGTCTCACAGGCCACGCGGCCGTAGGGATCGTCCCTCAGGACCGCATCCAGCACCCCGTCTGAGATCTGGTCGGCGATCTTGTCGGGGTGGCCCTCCGTCACGGACTCGGACGTGAACAGGAACGCGTTGTCGGCAGCGTCGGTCATAGCGCGTGAATCAACTCCAGGGGTCGTAGGGTGCATCGCGCGGCTGGGGCCCGGCGCGAGTGTCGGCGAAGTCTATGCGGCGCGCGCCCCTCCGCGCTGCCCGCGCTCGACGAAGTCGACGATCAGCGGTATGCCGTCCAAGCCGTAGCGGGCGCGCAGGCGGTTCTCGATGAAGTAGGCGTAGTCGCGCGTCACGCGCGTGCGCGAGTTGACCTGGATCGCGAAGCGCGGTGGGCGCTCGCCGATCTGGGCCATGTAGATCAGCTTCAGACGGTGCCCGGCGGCGCCGCTGCGGTTGCCGATCGGCGGCTGGCGCGCCTGCACGGCCTCCGCCAGGAAGCGGTTCAGCTCGGGCGTCGGGATGCGCCCGGACATGCGGTCGCCGAGCGCGATCGCTTCGGTCAAGAGGCGCGCCACGTGCCGGCCGGTCTTCGCGCTGACGGTCAGAACGCGCGGGCGCAGGCGGAGCTTTTCAGCCACGCGGGCGCGCTCGCGATCGAGGTCTATCTGCCGGAAGCCGGCCCCCACCTCCGCTTCGGCCTCGCCGGAGTTGTCGCGTAGGTCCCACTTGTTGAGCACGATCGCCGTGGCGCAGCCGGCCTTCATCGCCAGCTCGGCCACACGCAGGTCCTGCGATGTGACGCCATCCTCCGCGTCACAGACGACGAGCGCCACGTCTGCACGCTCGGCCGCACGCTGCGAGCGCAGCGTCGTGTAGTACTCGACCGAGTCCGACACCTTCGACTGGCGGCGTATGCCGGCGGTGTCGATCAGCGTCAGCCGCCGGTCGCCGACGAGCAGCGGCATGTCGATCGCGTCGCGGGTCGTGCCGGCCACGTCCGAGACGATCACCCGCTGCTCGCCGAGGAAGCGGTTGACGAGCGAGGACTTGCCGACGTTCGGGCGGCCGATCACGGCCAGCCGCACGGCATCGTCCTCGACCTCGACCTCATCCTCGCCGAGCAACTCCACGATGCGGTCCAGCAGGTCGCCCGAGCCAAGGCCCTGGGCGGCCGAGACCGGGATCGGGTCGCCCAGCCCAAGTCGGTGGAAGTCGGCCGCCAGCGACAGCTCGCCGACGCTGTCGCACTTGTTCGCGGCCACGATGCAGGGCAGCGGCGAGCGGCGCAGCAAGTCGGCCATCTCCTCGTCGCCGGGGCGCACGCCCGCACGGGCGTCGACCACCAGCACCGCCACCACGGCGTCGGCGATCCCGGCCTGCGCCTGCTCGCGAATCGAGCCCGACAGCGGGTCGGAGTCCTCGAAGTCGACGCCGCCGGTGTCGATCAGCTTGAAGGCGCGGCCGTTCCACTCGCAGTCCAGCTCCTTGCGGTCGCGCGTGATCCCCGCGCGTTCGTGCACGACCGCCTCGCGCGTGCCGGTGAGGCGGTTCACGAGCGAGGACTTGCCCACGTTCGGATAGCCGACGATTGCGACCTTCATCGGGCCAGTATGACGGGCGCCCGCTCGGCTCCCGCCGGGGCGTCTACCGCGCGAGCTCGGCGATCCGCTCGACCACCTGCTCCAGCGTGAGGCCCGTGCTGTCGAGCTCGACGGCTCCCTCGGCTACCCGCAGCGCTCCGTGCTCGCGCGTTCTATCGCGGTCGTCGCGCTCGGCCTGCTCCGCGGCAACGGCCTCTGCCGACACGCCCAGCTCCACGGCGCGCCGGCGGGCTCGCTCCTCTGCGCTCGCGGTCAAGAAGACCTTGACCTGTGCCCACGGCGCGACGACGGTCGCGATGTCGCGGCCCTCGGCGACCCAGTCGCCATCGGCCAGCAGCGCCTGCTGCTTGACGACCAGCGCCTCGCGCACTCCCGCGTCGGCGGCCACGACCGAGGCCGCCTGTGAGACCTCTGGCGTGCGGATGAGGTCGCCCACGTCCTCGCCGTCGAGCAGCACGCGTCCGGCGTCCAGCTCGATGTGGGCCTCATGCGCCAGCTCGGCGGGCGCCATCGTGGGCCGGCGCAGAGACGCCAGCGCGACGCAGCGGTACATCGCCCCCGTATCGAGATAGGTGAAGCCGAGGCGCTCGGCCAGCCTGCGAGCGACGGTGGACTTGCCGGCACCCGCCGGGCCGTCGATCGCGATCAACATCGCCAGAAGATAGCCGCGCTAGCCGGCGCCGACGCGGCGCAGATCCTCGACGAAGCCCGGATAGGAGACGGCGGCTACGTCCATGCCGAGCACCTCGACGCCCTCCGTCGAGGCGAGGCCCGCGACCGCGCCCATCATCGCCATGCGGTGGTCCCCGTGCGCATCCAGCGTGCCGCCGCGCAGACCGCCGGTGCCACGCACCGCGAAGCCGTCCTCGGTCGCCTCGATATCGGCGCCAAGGCCGCGTAGACCCTCGACCACGACGGCGATGCGGTCGGACTCCTTGAGGCGCAGCTCCTGCGCACCGCGCACGACCGTCTCGCCCTCGGCGAAGCAGCCGAGCAGCGCGACCATCGGCAGCTCGTCGATTGCTCCCGGCACCTCCTCGGGCTCCACCACGGTCGCCTCCAGCGCACCATGGGCGACGTCCAGGTCGCTGACGGGCTCATCGGGCGACAGCTCCGCGAGCTCGTCCTCCAGGTCGCCGAAGACGATCCCGCGCATCCGCCGCAGGATGCGCAGGAAGCCGGTGCGGGTCCAGTTGACGCCCACGTCGCGCAGCAACAGGCGCGAACGCGGCACGAGCACGCCGGCCGCGACCATGAACGCCGCCGAGCTGGGGTCGCCAGGCACGCGCAGCTCGCCGAGCAGCAGATCGTCGGCGCCGGCGACCGTGACGTGGCGGCCGAAGCGGTGGACGGCCACGCCGGCCCGTAGCAGCATGCGCTCGGTGTGGTCGCGGCTGCGAGCCGGCTCGCCGACGGTCGTCGCGCCGTCGGCGGCGAGCCCCGCCAGCAGGATGCACGACTTGACCTGTGCGCTGGCGACCGGCAGCTCGTGCGAGCTGGCGTGCAGGCGCGCACCGGTGATGGCCAGTGGCGGCAGGCGCCCCTCGCGGGCGCTGAGCTCGGCTCCCATCGCGCGTAGCGGCTCGATCACGCGGTCGACCGGGCGGCGGCGGATCGAGTCGTCTCCGTCGAGCACGAACGAACGTCCCTCCTGCGAAGCAAGCCAACCGGGCAGCAGGCGCAGCAGCGTGCCGGCGTTGCCGACGTCGATCGGGCCGTCGGGCTCACGCGCCTCGCGCAGCCCCGGGCCGCGTACGACGACGTCCTCGCCGTGGACCTCGACCAGCGCGCCGAGCGCCCGCGCGGCGTCAAGCGTGGAGATCGTGTCGGCGGCGTGCAGGTAGCCGCTGATGCGCACCGGCTCCGAGGCCATCGCGCCGAGCAGCGCCGCGCGGTGCGAGATCGACTTGTCGGCCGGCACCGCCAGCTCGCCGCTGAGGCCCCGCGAGGGCTCGAAGCGCATGTTCACCGCCATGACCTCATGCGCGAGCGACGGGGAAGCCAAGCCCGGCGATCAATCCGTCTGCCTGCCCGGCCTCGGTGTCGGTGCCGATCCACAGCGAGATCACGCCCTGGCGATTGTCCTCGGATGGCGAGAGCACCATGTCGAGGATATTGACGCCCGCGTCGCCGAGCGCGAGCGCGATCTCCGCCACCACGCCGGGCCGGTTCGGCACCGACACCGTCAGCTCGTGGATCGGCGCGCCCTGCTCGCCGGCGCCGAGCAGCGCGTCGCGATCGCCACGGGCCCGCTCGTTCCAGGCCGTCACGGCCGGCGCATCGCCGGCCACGAGCGCGGCGCGAGCGCGCTCCAAGCGGCCGCTCAGCTCGTCGATCGCGTCCGTCAGGGCGTCGCGGTTGGACATGTAGATGTCGGTCCAGATCGCGCTGTTCGAGCCGGCGACACGGATCGCGTCGCGAAAGCTCGGGCCGACCGCCGGCAGGCGCTGAGCGCCGTCGGCTGCCAGCAGCCCGGCGGCCTGGGAGGCGAGCAGGTTGGCGAGCACGTGCGGCAGATGAGAGACGCACGCCATCAGGCGGTCGTGCTTGTCGGCGTCGATCGCGGTCGGGTTCGCGCCGAGCTTGCGCAGCAGTCCGTGCAGGCGCTCGTACAGCACGCCGGCGGTGCTCTCGCGGGTCGGCGTGAGATACCAGGTAGCGCCGTCGAACAGCGTCGCGCGCGCGTGCTCGACGCCGGCCGTCTCGGCGCCGGCCAGCGGGTGACCGCCGACGAAGCGCTCGTCCGACGCCGCTTCGGCGAGGATCCGCTTAGTCGAGCCGACGTCGCTGACGACGCAGTCCGGCCCGGCCGCGTCGAGCGCCGCCGCGACCGTCTCGCGCAGCGCGCCGACGGGGGCCGCGACGAACACCGCCCCAGCCCCGGCAACTGCATCGGCCAGATCGGCACACGCGCGATCCACGGCGCCGACCTCCAGCGCGCGGGCCCGGACGCCCGGATCAGGGTCGTAGCCGCACACCTCCGCGTCGACACGTGCACGAGCGGCGAGGCCGATCGAGCCGCCGATCAGCCCGACGCCGAGGACGGCGATCCGCATCCTCAGCGCGACGCCGTCCGCGCCTGAGAGGCACGGCGATCGCGGACGGACCCGGCCAGCCGCTCGAGCACGTCGACGGTCGTCTGCCAGTCGATGCACCCATCCGTGATCGACTGCCCGTAGCGCAGCTCGACCCCGGCACGCAGGTCCTGGCGGCCGGCGAGCAGGAACGACTCGAGCATCACGCCGGCGATCGCGGCGTTGCCGTTCGCGATCTGCCCGCCCACGTCGGCCGCGACGGCCGGCTGGCGCTCCGGGTCCTTGCCGCTGTTGTCATGACTGAGATCGATCATCACACGCCGCGGCAAACGCGCGGAGTCGAGCAGCTCGAGCGCCGCCGCCACCCCGGCGGCGGCGTGGTTGGGCTGGCCCTTGCCCCCGCGCAGGATGATGTGACAGTCGGCGTTGCCGCTCGTGTACAGGATCGCGGGCGTGCCGGCCGGATCGATGCCGGCGAAGGCGTGCGGCGTCGCCGCGGCCCGCACAGCGTCTACCGCCACCTGGACGTTGCCATCGGTGCGGTTCTTGAAGCCGACCGGCATCGAGAGCCCCGAGCCGAGCTGGCGATGGATCTGGCTCTCGGTCGTGCGGGCGCCAATCGCCCCCCACGAGACCGCGTCGGCGATGTACTGCGGCGTGATCGGGTCGAGGAACTCACAGCCCACGGGAAGCCCGGCGCCCAGCACGCCGAGCAGCACTTCTCGCGCCAGATGCAGTCCGGCGTTGACGTCGCCCGAGCCGTCGAGATGCGGGTCGTTGATCAGCCCCTTCCAACCGGTCGTCGTGCGCGGCTTCTCGAAGTACACGCGCATCGCGATCAGCAGCTCGCCGCGCAGCTCGCGGGCCAGCGCCCCGAGCAGCGCCGCGTACTCCAGCGTGGCGTCGGGATCGTGCACGCTGCACGGTCCGACGACCGCCAGCAGCCGGTCGTCGGTGCCGTCGAGGACCGCGTGCACGTCGCCGCGGCCGTCGACCACGACCCGCGCCTGCTCGGGGCTCAGAGGAAGCTCTCCGAGCACCTCGTCGGGTGGGAGCAACGGCACGACGCGCTCGATCCGTCGGTCGCGGACGAAGTCGGCCGCACGCAGCTGGGCCTCGGGCAGCTCAGGCAAGAGCCGGCTCCTTTCCGGCCAGCGCTTTGCCCGCGAGCGCCGCGGCCCGCTCGACCGCCAAGGCGTACTCAGCGAAGTCCTCGGTCCGCAGCTGCTGCGGGCCGTCGCAGATCGCCTCGTCGGGATCGGGGTGCACCTCGACGATGATCCCGTCCGCGCCGACGGCGGCGGCCGCCAGCGACAGCGGCATCACCAAGTCGCGCCGCCCGGCGGCATGGCTCGGGTCGACGATCACAGGGAGGTGCGTCAACTCCTTGAGCACCGGGACGGCCATCAGGTCGAGCGTGAAGCGGTAGGCGGTCTCGAACGTGCGGATGCCGCGCTCGCAAAGCATCACGTCGCGGTTGCCTTCCTTGAGGATGTACTCGGCGGCCATCAGCAGCTCGTCGAGCGTCGAGGAGAGGCCGCGCTTGAGGAGAGCCGGGCACCCGGCACGGCCGATCTCCGCGAGTAGCGGGTAGTTCTGCATGTTGCGCGCGCCGATCTGGATCACGTCGGCTACCTCGAGCACCGCGTCGAGATCGGAGATGTCCATCAGCTCGGTGACGATCGGGAGCCCGGTCTCGGCCTTCGCCTCGGCGAGCAGCCGCAGCCCCTCCTGGCCGAGGCCCTGGAAGGAGTACGGGCTCGTGCGGGGCTTGTAGGCACCGCCACGCAGCAGGGTCGCGCCGGCGTCCTTGACGGCCCGCGCGGTGTCCATCGTCTGCTCGCGCGACTCGACCGTGCACGGTCCCGCGATCAGGGCGAAGTTCTGTCCGCCGACCTTGCGGCCGCCGATGTCGAGCACGCTGCGCTCGCCGTGAGTCATCTGCAGCGAGGCGAGCTTGTACGGCTTGAGGATCGGCATCACGCGGTCCACGCCGGGCTGGCCCTCGAGGCCGAGGCTCGTGACGCTCGCGTCCTGCTCGACATCGCCGATCGCGCCGATCACGCTGAGCTTCGCCCCCTTGATGCGATGCGCGAGCGCGCCGGCGCTCTCGATCCGCTCGATGACCGCCTCCACCTCCTCCTCGGTAGCGGTCTCCTTCATCACGATCATCATCGACTCATCCTTTCACTGACGCCTGGGCATGTTAGAGGTGCTCCTCAGCCACCATTTCGGTGACTCCGTGCTCGGCGCGAGGATCGCGCCCGCGTGGGTGGCGCTTGTCCCGAAGGACCTTGCGGTCTTGCTCCGCCCACGGCGACGGAGAGGCCGAAGCGCCTAGCTAAATCGCCAGGCGTAGTGGGACGACCAGGTGGCATAGGCCGGGAGAGTGCGAACCGATTGGAGTGCGGAGGCAGTCATTGGTCGTCTACGGAGGTTTGTAGCAGAGAAAGTTGGCGCGGTAAAGCTTTGAGAAACAGCGCGCTCAGGCGAGCGCGGCCGCGAGCGCGTCGAGGAACTGCCGGTTCTCCTCGGGCAGTCCGTAGGTGACGCGCAGTGCCGGGCGCTCGCTGCCGAGCGCGGTGCCGCCGCGAACCAGCACGCCATGCTCCGAGAGCACGTCCATCACCCGCTGCTCGTCGCGCCCCTCGCCCAGCTCGAACCAGCAGAAGTTGGCTTGCGAGGAGGCCGGAGCAAGGCCGAGCGCGCGCAGGCGCTCGTCGACCGAGATGCGCTCGGCGACGGTGCGCGTGACACGGTCGATGACGGCGTCCTGGTGTGACAGCGCCTCGGTCGCGGCG
>DASXER010000151.1:0-40801 GCA_036490015.1 Solirubrobacteraceae bacterium
CCCCGGACATGGCCTTCCCGCGCCTGAACGCGCTCTCCTTCTGGCTGTTGCCGATCGCCGGCCTGATGATGCTCGGCAGCTTCTTCGTCCCCGGCGGTGCCTTCGCCGACGGCTGGACGGCCTATGCGCCGCTGTCCGACAGCGCCCCGATCGGCCAGACCTTCTTCTCGATGGCGGTCCAGTTCGCCGGTGCCTCGTCGATCATGACCGCGCTCAACTTCCTGGTCACGATCATCACGATGCGCGCTCCGGGCATGAGTTTCTTCCGGATGCCGCTGCTGGTATGGGCGAACTTCGCGACCTCCCTGCTGGTCGTGATCGCGACCCCGTTCATCGCCGCCTCGCAGTTCTTTGTGCTGCTGGACCGCGGCCTCGGCTTCAACTTCTTCAACGCCGCCAAGGGCGGCGACGTGCTCATGTACCAGCACGTCTTCTGGTTCTACTCGCACCCGGCCGTCTACATCATGATGTTGCCCGGGTTCGGGATCATCAGCGAAGTACTGGCCGTGAAGGCGCGCAAGCCGATCTTCGGCTACCGCATGATGGCCTTCTCGCTGTTGGCGATCGTCGGCCTGGGCTTCACCGTGTGGGCGCACCACATGTTCACGTCCGGGATGGCCAACTGGATCCGCATCCCGATGGCGATCACGACGGCGATCATCGCCGTGCCGACCGGCATCAAGATCTTCTCCTGGCTGGCGACGCTGTTCCGCGGCGTCCTGCACCTGGACACGCCGATGCTGTTCGCGCTCGGCTTCCTGGTCACATTCACGTGCGGCGGGATCAGCGGCGTGATGCTCGCGATGCTGCCGTTCGACATCCACGTCAGCTCGTCCTACTTCATCGTCGCGCACATCCACTACGTGCTGTTCGGTGGCTCGCTGATGACGATCTTCGCCGGCGTCTACTACTGGTTCCCGAAGATGACCGGCCGCATGTTCGACGAGCGACTCGGGAAGTGGCACTTCTGGACGACGTTCGTGTTCTTCAACCTGACCTTCGCGCCGATGCACGTGCTCGGCCTCGAGGGCATGCCGCGCCGCGTTTCGACCTACGCCAGCGAATACGGCACAGCCAACCTGCTGATCTCGCTCGCGAGCTTCGGACTCGGCCTCTCGACGCTGATCTTCGTCTACAACATGGTCACCAGCTGGCGCGGAGGCCCGCGCGCTGTGGGCAACCCCTGGCGTGCGCTCACGCTCGAGTGGCAGGTCTCTTCGCCGCCGCCGGTGTTCAACTTCGACCGTTTGCCGACGGTCGTCGGTGGACCGTACGAGTACGGCGTACCCGGCGCGCAGCACGGCATCTTCGCCCCCGCCCCCACGCCAGCCACGGTCGGCGCCGGCCTCGTGAGGGCCCCGAGTCAATGACGGCCCGGAAGGGGTTCGCGGCATGAAGGAGATCCTGGTCGTCGCCAACCGCACGCTTGGCGGCGAGAAGCTGTTCGAGGCCGTGCGCTCGCGCGCCAAAGGCGACGAGGTCGCACGCTTCAGGCTCGTCGTGCCGCAGAGCAAGCCCTCAGCCGGGCTCGTGATCTACGACGAGGCGGTCCGCGAATCGGCTCAGGTGCGCGTCGACCTGGCGCTCTCGGCCGTCGCCGCCGAGGGCATCGAGGCCAGCGGCGAAGTCGGCGACCCCGACCCGTTCCTGGCCACGATGGACGCCGTCGCCCAGCAGCGCCCCGACGAAATCATCATCTCGACCCACCCGACGCTCAGCTCCGGCTGGCTACGACGCGACCTCGTGGAGCGGATCCGCAACGCCTCCGGGCTGCCGGTCGAGCACGTCGTTGTCGACCTCGACAACGAGGGGCTGCCGTTCAACGTCACGCTCGTGATCGCGAGCAGGACCTCTACCGGCGCGGAGCTGGTCGAGCACCTCAAGACCAAGGCGGCCGCCGGCGGTCAGCATCTGTTCATCGCCGTCGTGCCACAGGCCGGCGGCGGCGGCCTCGCCCCGCGCGAGGCCCGCGCCAGGCTCGCCCGTATGCTCGACCTACTCGGCGAGCAGAACCTGCTCAGCTCGGGCATGATCGGCGATCCCGACCCTTACACGGCCACGATCAACGCGCTGGAGCTGTTCCGCGTCGACGACGTGGTCATCTCGACGCTTCCGAACGAGCGCTCGGGCTGGCTGCGCGCCGACCTGATCGGACGCGTGCGCAACGCCACCTCCGCTCGCGTGGAGCACGTCGTCGTCGACCCGCAGGCCGCCGCGGCCTCGGCCGCGTGAGGAGCCGTTAGCTATGGAGGCCGCCAGCATCCCGCACGCCGCGGGCCACGCCCATGAGCACGAGCACCACGGCCCGCCGCCCGCGAACCGCAGCTCGCGCGTGGAGCCGCAGCTGCTCGGGATGCTGCTGTTCATCATCTCCGAGATCATGGTCTTCGGCGGGTTCTTCACCGCCTACTTCTTCATCCGCATCGCACAGGGCGACCCGTGGCCGGCGCCGGGGACGCATCTCCCGGTCGGCGTCGCGGGCTTCAATACGGCGATCCTGATCTCATCGTCGTTCACGATCCACTGGGCGGAGACGTCGATCAAGCGCGGCAACCGCTTCGGCCTCAAGGCCGGGATGCTGACCACCTTCCTGCTCGGCTGCACGTTCCTCTTCATCCAGATCAACGAGTACGCGAACATCGGCTTCGCGCCCCAGGACGCCGCGCAGCAGACGATCTTCTACTCGCTCACGGGCCTGCACGGGGCGCACGTCTTCATCGGCCTGTGTCTGCTGCTGTTCGTCACCGTCCGCTCCTTCAAAGGCCACTACAGCCCCGAGGAGCACCGTGGCGTCGAGGTACCAGGCATCTACTGGCACTTCGTCGACATCATGTGGATCGTCGTCTACACGACGGTCTACATCCTCTAGCGGCACCGCCGCTGGTACGCGGTGCTGAACCCGCTGCGCTCCGAGCAAGAGGCCTTCCGGCTGCTGCTCTACGTTGTCGGCGTGATCGTGGTGCTGATCGCGCTAGTGCTAATCGGCCGGGCGATCTTCTAGCCCGTCGTTAACCGGGGCGGCGCAGGGCCCTCTGCTGCCCGAGCCCGGCCACGGCCGGCCGACCGGCCGCGCCTCGGCGTGCTACTTGACGACGAGCGTGCCGTACATGCCGGCCGCGCGGTGACCTGGTGCCTCACAGAAGAACGTGTAAGTGCCTGGTTTCAAGGTCGCCGTCAGTTTGGCCGTGCCCTTGGTCACGAATTCGCTTTTCGCGATCGCCGTGCCGGCCGCGGTCGCCCCGTGTTCGCCTTCTTCGATGGCGATGTTGTGCGAGACGCCAGACATGTTGGGCATTTCGATCGTGACCGGACCGGCGGTGCCGGTCGCCTTGCTGCTGACATAGGCGAGTTGGCCACTGGGGCTGGCTTCGATCGACAGCTTGCCGCCCTTCTCGACGGCCGGTTTGCCGGAGCCAGGCGCTTCGACGGCGGTCGCCAGCAGACCCGTGTCCTTTCCGGTGCGGGCGGCCGATTCGGCCACGTACTCGGCGATGTCGCGAAGTGTCTGACCACTCGCCAGACCGGAGGGCATCACGCCATATTTGTTCGGGTGTTCGACCTGGCCTTCGACCACGCTACGGACCGTGCCGCGTCCGCCGCCTTCGGAGATGCTGGTGCGGAAGGCTTCGTCGAGGTTCGGCCCGACGTTGCCTTTCGTGTTCGCCCGGGCGAGCGTGTGGCACGAGCCGCATTTGGCGACGAACGCCTGCTTACCCTTGACCAGGTTGGCGTTGTCGCCGCCCTTGAGCCCGCCGGAACAGCCGGCGCCCAGGAGCGCCAGCGCAACCAGCACGGCGCCCGAGCAGGCAGCCCGGGCAAGGCCCGAAAAGGGACGCGCAAAACCGCTGTGCTCGTTGAAGATGCTCATGAGCGGCCGGAACACTATCCGAAGCGGCGGGCATCTCGCCCGGTCCCGGCGCTTTCGCTTCACGGCTCGGGCAGGGCGTCGAGCCGTCCTTCGGCGGCCGCGATCACACCGCGGGCGACACCGTCCCACGACCAGCGCTCGCGCACCGTCGCCACGAGCCCTGCCCGAGTGCGCTCGCGTAGGTCCGTCTCGGCCTCCAGCCAACCGGCGATCCGCTGCGCCAGCGAACTGACCGCGTCGTCGTCGACCGCGAAGGACAGCCACGGGGCCGCCGCCGCCGGGACCGCGGCGGCGAGCGCACCGCTGACCTCGGCCAGCCCGGAGTGGGCGGCGCTGATGGGTAGGACGCCACAGGCGGCGGCCTCCGCGGCGACCATGCCGAAGGCCTCGGGGAACGTCGACGGCGCGATCAGCGCTTCGCAGGCGGGCAGCAACTCGACCAGCTCGCCATGATCGAGGCGCCCGCTGAAGACGACGCGCTCGCCGAGGCGTGCCGCTGCCGCCAGATAGCTCTCGCGCGTCTCGCCCTCCAGGCCGTCCAGGAACGCGAGCAAGTGGCGCAGCGGCTTGGCCTGCGCGCCAGCATCCTCGAGCGAGCGTCCCGCCAGCGCCAGCCCGCGGGCCGCTTCCAGGTCACCTTCGCCCAACGCGCTCGTCAGGTTTTCCAGGCCGGCGCGGTAGGCGCCGAAGCCGACGACGAGCAGGCGTGCCTCGGGCACGCGCTCCAACACCAGCGGCCAACAGGCGAGCAGCAGGTCGACGCCCTTGCTGACGATCAGCTTGCCGACGTAGATCACGAGCCGCTCGCGCTCGGGATCGAGCCGCTCGATGGCGCGTGCGCCCTCCCACGGGTCGCGTGCGAACGCGCTCTGCTCCTCGCCCCGCGGCGACTCGGCCGTCTCGACCTCGGCTTCCTGCTCGAGCTTCGCGGCCAGTGCCCTGACGCCGGCGAGCGCGGCGGGACGATCCCTCGCCACGAAGCTGTCGACCTCGACGCCCGGCGGTCCGAGGCGGGTGCGATCCGCCAACTCCGGGTCGCCGAGCGCGTGCCACAGGCTCGTGGCTGTGTGATGAGAGCCGACGAGCACTGCGGCCGCTCCCGCGACACCCTCCCGCGCCGCCTCCAGGAAGCGCCCTGGCTCCGGCTTGACCGTGTACTCCAGCGCGCTGCCGTGCACCTTGATCGCGTAGGGCACCCGTCCGGCCAGGCCGCGGGCAAGGATCAGCGGACCCATCACCAGGTGGTTCGCCAGCGCCACCTCGGGTCGCACCCGCTCGCACAGCTCCGAGACGGCGTCGACGTTGGCCTCGACATAGGCCGCGATCTGCTTGTCGCTCAGCTCTGAGAACACGCGCGCCTCGATGCCCTCGTAGCGATCGGCGACGTACACCGGCAGGAGCGCGCCGATCGCCGGACGGTAGACGGTGCAGCTGCCAGCGCCGGCGGTCGCTCGCAGCTCCCTGATCCGCAGCTCCCCTGCGTCCCAGTCGCCGGCCGCGTTCGCGAACGGCTGGCGCTCGGGATGGCGGTCTTGGCTGAACAAGTGGACCTCGTGACCGAGGCGCACAAGCGCGGCCGCCAGGCGGGCGTTGTAGACGTTCGAGCCCGTTCCGTCCAGCAGATAGCCGTGGAAGATCAGCAGCCGCACCGCCGGCAGCCTACCCCCGGCTCCGACGGCTCCGATAAAGTGCCGTCCGTGCCGAACGAACAGCTGTACCGACTACGTAACCCCTCGACCGGGCGAGAGATCCTGCTCGAGGCCCAGCCCGATGAGGTCTACCGCGACCGCGACACCGGCGAGCGGCTCGATATCGTCGGCAAGCTGCTGCCGTTGGCTCCCTCGCCCTCGCGCCTGCCGTGGGCGGTCGAGCACCTGCGCCTGTGCCCCTGGTGCGAGCAGATGGCGCAGAAGGACCTGAACGACTGCCCGACCTGCGGGCGGCGCATGGGCCCTCCGGGCCAGCCCGCACGGACGGCCTGACGCCTTGTCTGCCGCGCGGAGAACGGCGCTCGCCAGCTGCGTGCTGCTGCTCTGCGGCCTCACGCTGAGCGCCTGCGGCGGCACGAGCGTCTCGGACGCCGTGCCGAAGAGCACGCCGGAAATCACGCCGCCGAACAACACGAGCGCCGAAAAGGCCGCCGTCCAGACGACCTCCACCACGAGCACCAAAACGACCACCGCCAAGAGCGAATCGGCATCGGAAAGCTCGGGCGGGGAAGAAGAATCCACGTCGTCCTCGGAACCGAGCTCCTCGGAAGCCGCGGAATCCACACCTTCCGGCGGCGCTTCGGCCGAAAAACCGGCTGAAGAAACCAAAGAAGAAAGCGAAGGCGCGTCCAGCCCGACGGGCGGCGCAAGCGCCCCCTAGCCTCGGGCCTCCGGCCTCGCGCCAGAGCCGCTACGGCGTTGAGATCAGCGTCGCGCTGTAGGTGAGACGAGCGGTCTGGTAGAGGCAGTAGTACTGCACCGGGGTGCCGATCGCGGTGTGGTCGGTCTGGGTGGAGGTGTTGGTGCAGTTCTTCTTCTGCCGGCTGGCGCGCCAGGACGTGTCGTCGCCGAAGCCGAGGGCGAGCGCCGGAGCCCAGGTGGGCACGGTCAGCGCGATCACGTCGCCCTTTTTGACCTGGATCGTGGTCGTGAGCGGGAACTGGGCAGATTTGCCGAAGTACGGTTCGAGCTTCGTCAGCGGACCCTGGGCGATGAGCTTGTAGGTCAGGTTCGGCTTCTTCTGCGGACGCAGGACTGCGATGCCGGCTTCGGGGGCCCCGCCCTCGTTGGTGTCGAAGAACTTGACCTGGGTCGCGTTCGGCTTGCCGAGGCTGATCGTCCAGGCGACGATCGTGCCGTTGCGCGGCACCGAAAGCGGGTTGCGCACCGAGCCGACCTTGACCTGGAAGCCCGTCGTGCGGCTGACGGCCAGGCACGGGCTGCCGGGACAGCTCGGCGTGGTCGCGGGGCTGGTCGCGCCGATGACGCCGACTTCCGAGAGCGTCGCGGGCGCGGTCGCGGGCAGGGACAGGGCGAGCAAGAGGCTCGCGCCGAAAGCGATCTGTATGCGTCTCATGTGTGGCATTCAACACGCCCGAAGGCTGGATGTAGCGGTTCAGCTACTTTCGCTACGGCCTCTTCAGTTCCTCCGCCGTGGCGGCGATCTGGGCGAGATCGCCCTGCTCTGGGACCCAGGGCAGCCGCAGCGGATCGTCACTGTAGCGGGGAATGACGTGGACGTGGAAGTGAAAGACCGTCTGCCACGCCGCCCGGCCGCAGGAGTTGAGCAGGTTCACGCCCTCCGCACCGAGCCGCTCCTTGGCCCGTGCGGCCAGCCGCTTGGCCGCGACCGCGACCGCCTCAAGGTCATCGTGTTCGATGCTGAGCAGGTCGGCCGTATGCGCGCGCGGGATCACGAGCGCGTGCCCGCGCGTCGCCGGAGCGATGTCCATGAAGGCGATCGTGCGCTCGTCTTCGTCGACGATCTGCGCCGGCAGCTCGCCGGCGAGGATCTTGCAGAAGATGCAATCGTCGTCGGCGGCCACCAGCCGAAAGCCTAGAGGGTCTCGAGCGCCCGGCGCGCGTGCGCGAGCGCCGCTTCGCGGTCTGAGATCTCTCCCGCGTAGCGCGCCGCCCGCAGCTCGTCGAGCAGGACGCCGAGCTGCGGGCCGGGCGTCATGCCGAGCTCGCGCGCCAACTCGTCGCCGCGCCACAGCGGCTGTGGCGCCCCTTCGCTGCGCCAACGGAGCGCGTCGGCGAGCACGGGGCCGGCGACGGCGAGGTGAGCCGCGATCGACTCCTCGGCGCGCTTGCCGCGCGTCGCGAGCCGGTCGGCGATCGACAGCAGCGTGACGTCGACCTCGACGGGCGAGCAGGCGCTCATGTAGGCGAACGTCGTGCGGCGCGCGAGCGGCTGCGGCTCGTGGACGAGGAAGCCGAGGCGCAGGTGATGACGCGCGAGCGCCGCGACGTGCGCGCGCAGTCGCTCGCTCGCGCGCAGACGGCCGAGCACGTCTCGCGCCAGCTCCGCGCCGCGCTCGTCGTGGCCGATGAACGTCGGGCCGAAGCCAACCATCATCTTGCGCGTGAGCGGCTTGGCGGCGTCGTGCAGCAGAGCGCCCCAGCGCAAGGCTTCGCCGCGGGTCATGTCGTCCGCCAGCGGCTCTGAAAGCAGCGCGCCGACCTCCTCGCGATACGGCGCGAGGACGGACCCGGACGGACCGGTGCCAGCCTCCAGGGCGATCGTCTGTTCGAGCACCTCGAGCGTGTGACCGAGCACGTCGAGGTGGTGGTAGCGGTTCTGACCGACCCCCCGCAGTGCCTCCAGCTCTCCCAGCACGACCGCTCCCGCACCGAGGCGCGACAGCAGTTCGAGGCCCTCGCGAGCACGGGCGGAGGCGACGATCCGGCGCAGCTCGACGAACACGCGCTCACCCGAGACGCCGTCCAACGCAGCCGCCTCGCGCGTCGCCGCACGGAGCGCCTCTTCGTCTGGCTCGAAGCCCAGCTCAACCGCCACCCGCACGAGGCGCAGCACGCGCAGGGGGTCCTCGCGGAAGGCGTGCGGGCCGGCCATGCGCAGGCGCCCGGCGCGCAGGTCCAGCTCGCCGCCGAGCGGATCGACCGCGTCACCGCCGGCGAGCGGCTCGGCGATCGCGTTGACGGTGAAGTCGCGCAGCGCCAGGTCCTCCTCCAGCGTCTCGGCGCGCAGCGGCTCGACATCCATCTGCCACGAGCGGTCGCGGGCCACGATGCGCCAGCAGCCGAAGTCCTCGGAGAGGGCGAAGCAGGCGGCGCTGCCCGCCGCCCGCGCGACGGCCCTTGCCGCCTCGCCAGGGTCGCCGGCAACGACCACGTCAAGGTCGGCCGTCTCGCGGCCGAGCAGGCGATCGCGCACGGCGCCGCCGACCAGCCAGGCCGGGCGCTCGGCGAGCGCCTCGCGAGCCGCTTCGAGGCCGTCCTTCATCGGCCCGCTTCCTCGATCCCGTCACGGTGGTACGTGCGCGGGACGCGCGAAGTCAGCCCACACGTGATCTCGTAGTTGATCGTGTCGAGCCTCCTGGCCAGCTCCTCGGCTGTGATCCGCTCACCGCCCTGCAGACCGATCAGCACGGCCGGCTCGCCCTTCAGGCTCTCGGCCTCCTCCCCCGGGCCGAGCTCGAGGGTGATGCTGTCCATGCTGACCGTGCCGACCGAGGGATGACGGCGTCCGCCGACGAGCACGTCGGCGTTGTTGGACAGGCCGCGACGCCAGCCGTCGCCGTAGCCGAGCGGCAGCAGGCCGATGTAGGTGTCTCGCTCGGCCACGAAGCGCCGGCCGTAGCCGGCGCTCTCACCCGGCGCGCAGCGCTTGACTTCGGCCACGTACGAGCCGAGCGACAGGGCGGGCTCGAGCGCTCGCGCCGCCGGGTCCTCGCCGAACGGATCCATGCCGTAGATCGCGATCCCGCAGCGTGCCATGTCGAAGCGGGCGGACCGCTCGCGCAGCAGCCCGGCGCTGTTGGCGGCGTGCACGATCAGCTCCGGATGCTCGTGCTTGAGCGCCATCGACCAGTTCGTGAAGGTCGCGAGCTGCTCGGCGAAGAAACCGCCGTCGTGCAGATCGTCGGCGGTCGCGAAGTGGGTCATCAAGCCAGCCAGCTCGACCTCTGGCGCGGCCAGCGCGGCGCGCGCGACGCGCATGGCCTCCTCGGGATCGCGGGTCCCGAGCCGGCCCATGCCGGAGTCGAACTTGACGTGCACCCGGCCGCCCCCGGCGGCCAGCACGCCCTCCAGGTAACGCTCGCTCCAAACGACCACGTCGCCCCCGGCGGCGAGCGCCTCAACGAGTTCCACAGGCGTAAGCGCGCCCATCACGAGCACCCGCACGTCGTGCAGATCTGGGGCTTCACGCAGCTCGCGCAGCTCCTGCGCGCTCGACACGGCCAGCCACGCGGCGCCGCCGGCAAGCGCTGCGCGCGCGCAGGGCAGCGCGCCGTGACCGTAGCCGTCGGCCTTCACCACGGCGCACAGCAGCCCGTCGTCGGCGAGACCGGCGCGCAAGCGTGCACAGTTGCGCTCGATCGCCGCCAGGTTGACGTCCGCACGCACGCGCTGGGACCCACCCTCCATCGCCGTCAGCTGGTTCATCGCACGCCGTCCCCCACCCCGGCGCGCGCCAGCGCTTCGATCACGTCGCTCGCGATCACACCCTCCGCCGCGCCGTGGCGCTCGACCGCGAGCTGGGCCGCACGCGCGCACAGGCGCACGCCCGCCGCCGCCGCCGCGAAGGCGTCGAGGCCCTTGGCCAGCAACGCGGCGATCGTGCCCGTCAGCACGTCGCCCGTGCCGGCCGTCGCGAGCGCCGGGCTCGCGCCCGGGCTGACGGCAACGCGACCGTCGGGCGCCGCGACGAGCGTGTCAGGACCCTTCAGCAGCACGACCGCACCAGAGAGCTTCGCCGCCTCGCGCGCGTGGCGTAGACGCTCCGCTTCGATCGCGGCGCTGTCGAGATCCAGCAGCCGTCCGAGCTCGCCCGCGTGGGGCGTCAAGACGGTCGGGGCTTGGCGTGAGCGCAACGCAACGATGTCGCCGGCGTGGGCGTTCAGCCCGTCGGCGTCGAGCACCAGCGGCAGCGAAGCGCGAGCTGCCAGCTCGCGTGCGAAAGCGCTCGCGCCGGCCGTGCGCCCGAGCCCCGGCCCCAGCGCGAGCGCGAGCCGGCCACCACGCTGACATGCTTCGAGCGCCTCGACGACCGCGTCCTCGACCAGAGCGCCATCCGCTTCAGGCATTGCCCGCGTCATCAGCTCCACCGCCCCACTCGCGGCGACGATCGGCTGCAGCGAGGCGGGCACACAGACGGTCACGTAGCCGGCGCCGGCGCGCATCGCTGCGCGGGCGCTCATGGTGGGCGCTCCACCCAGCCCGCGCGAGCCTCCGGCGAGGACCACGTGGCCGGAGCTGAACTTGGTGGACTCTTCGTCGCGCGGCGGGATCAAGGCGAGCACGTCGTCCCCGATCAGCCCAACGCTCGCCTCCATCGGTGCGCCGCGCGGGATACCGATGTCGACGCACTCCACCTGCCCGGCATACGTGCGGCCGGGGCGGATGTGGAGGCCCGGCTTAGCGGCGTGGAAGGTGACGGTCATCTGGGCCTTCACCGCGGTCCCCGCGACAACGCCGCTGGAGGCGTCAACGCCACTCGGGACGTCGACGCTCAGGACCGGCAGGCCACTTGCGCCGATCGCCTCGATCGCGCTCGCGACCTCGCCGTGGGGCTCACCCTGGAAGCCGGTCCCGAGCAGCGCGTCGACGATCAGCTCGACGTCCTCCAGCGGAAGGCACACCGACGAAGACGATGACGATATGCGTAGCGGCGCCTCGCCGGGCAAGCGCTCCATGTTCGTCGCGGCGTCGCCTGTGTAGTCCTCTGGCGGCGATGTGCACAGCACCGTGACGGCGCGCCCGGCCTCGCGCAGCAGGCGCGCCACGACGAGCCCGTCGCCGCCGTTGTTGCCCTTGCCGCACACGACCGCCACACGCCCCAGTCCCGGCGCGAGACGCTCGACGGCGCGCACGACGCCCGCGCCTGCGCGCTCCATCAGCTCGATGCCGGGGACGGAGCGCTGCTCGATCGCCCAGCGGTCGACGCCGCGCATCGTCTCGGCGTCGGGTAGCGGGGTCAGCCAGTCCGGCAACGGCAACGGCAACGGCTCCACGACAGGCGATGCTAGATGGTTGATTCCACGGCCGTGCGCCGCAGAGCGCCCTGGCTGGCTACTCGACGGTGACCGTCTTCGCCAGGTTGCGCGGCTGATCGACGTTCAGACCCCGTTTGCGGGCGATCGAGTACGCGAGCAGCTGTAGGGGGATGACGGCGAGCAGCGGCTGCAGCATCCAGTCGGTCGCGGGGACGCTGAGGACAGCGTCGGCGTGCGGCTCGACGACGCCCTCGCCCTCGCTCGCGACCGCGATCACGCGCGCGCCGCGCGCCCGCGCCTCCTGGATGTTGGAGACGAGCTTTGCCAGCACCGGCGAGCTGGTCGCCACGCACACGACCGGCGTCTGCTCGTCGAGCAGCGCGATCGGGCCGTGCTTCATCTCGCCGGCGGCGTAGGCGTCGGTGGAGATGTAGGAGATCTCCTTCAACTTCAGCGCACCCTCGAGCGCGATCGGCAGACCGATGTGGCGGCCGATGTAGAGGAAGAATTCGCCTTTCCAGTAGGTGTCGGCGATCTCCTCGGCGCGTGGCTCGGCGGCTTTGATGACCTCGTCCATGCGGTGCGGCAGCCGCTTGATCTCGCTGACGAGCTCAGTGATGCGCTCCTGGGGAAGCGTGCCGCGCAGCTCGGCCAGACGCAGCCCGAGCAGGTACATCACCGCTACCTGGCAGACGAAGGTCTTCGTCGCCGCCACGCAGATCTCTAGCCCGGCGCGCGTGTAGAGCACGCCATCGGCGGCGCGCGTGATCTGCGAGCCGCGGCTGTTGGTGATCGCCAGCACGGTCGCTCCCCGCTCACGGGCGAGGTTCATTGCGGCGAGCGTGTCGGCCGTCTCGCCGGACTGGGAGATGCCGATCACGAGGTCGCCGGGCCCGACGACCGGGTTGCGGTAGCGGTACTCGGAGGCGATGTCGATCTCGACCGGCACGCGCGCCCACTCCTCGATCGCGTAGCGGCCGATCAGACCGGCGTGGTAGGCGGTGCCGCAGGCGACGATCACGATCCGCTTCGTGCCGGCGAGCACGGAGTCGTCGAGCGCACCCTCGTCGTCGAGGTCGACGCCGGTGCCGCGTGCCGTGCGGTCGGCGATCGTTTCCGCGACGGCGTCGGCCTGTTCGTGGATCTCCTTGAGCATGAACGTCTCGTAGCCGCCCTTCTCGGCGGTCTCTTCGTCCCAGTCGATCGTCTGCTCGGGACGCTCGACGACGTTGCCCTCGGGGTCGGTGACGAGGACGCCGTCGGGGCGCAGGACGACGATGTCGCCGTTCTCCACGTACTGCATTCGCTTCGTCTCGGCCAGAAACGCCGGCACGTCGGAGGCGACGAACTGCTCACCGTCGCCGCGACCGACGACCAGCGGGCACTCGCGCCGCGCGCCCACGAGCACGTCGGGCTCGTCCAGGCTCATCGCGACGAACGCGAAGTGGCCGTCGAGCTGGCGGTAGGCGGCGCGCACGGCGTCGGCCAGGTCGCCCGTGTTGGCCTCGGCGATCAGGTGCGCGATGACCTCGGCGTCGGTCTCGGAGGTGAACTCCACGCCAGCCTCCTGCAGGCGCTGCTTGAGGCTCACATAGTTCTCGACGATGCCGTTGACGACCACGTGCACGCGGTCGTCGGTGTCGTAGTGGGGGTGGGCGTTCTCCTCGCTGACGCGGCCGTGGGTCGCCCAACGGGTGTGCCCGATGCCGATGCCGGCGGGCCGCTCCGCGACCGCCACGGCGGCGCCGTCGCGCTGCTCGGAGCGCTCCTGGAGCTTGGCGCGCAGCGCGCTCAGGTTCCCGACCGAGCGCACGGCCTCGATCTGGCCATCACAGATGACCGAGATCCCGGCGGAGTCATAGCCGCGGTACTCGAGCTTGCCGAGGCCGGCGAGCAGAAGCTCCTGCGCGGGACGCGCGCCTACGTAGCCAACGATGCCGCACATCTGGAAGCGAAGATACCAGCGCCGATCAGGCCAGCTCGCGGCGCACGAGCGAAACCAGACGCTCGCAGACCTCGTGGGCCTCGTCATCGGTCGGGGCCTCGACCATCACCCGGACGAGCGGCTCGGTGCCACTCGGACGGATCAGCACGCGCCCGCGACCGGCCAGCTCGCGCTCGGCCTCGCGCACGGCGGCGTCGACTTCGCTGGCGCCGGCGATCGCCTCGCGATCGCGCACGCGTACGTTCACGAGGCGCTGGGGCAGCTTCTCCATCGCGTCGCGCTCAGCCAGGTCGCGGCCCGCGAGCGCCTCCAACGTCAGCAGCGCGCCGGCGACGCCGTCACCGGTGCGGTTGAAGCCCATCTCGATGATGTGCCCGGACTGCTCGCCGCCGAGCGTCCAGCCCCGCGAGCGCAGCTCCTCGAGCACGTAGCGGTCGCCGACACGCGTCGTCTGGATCTCGATGCCGGCGCGCTGCATGGCGGCGTGGAAGCCGTAGTTGGTCATGACCGTGACTGCCACGCCTTCGCCGCTGAGGCGCCCGCTGTCGCGCAGATGGAGCGCGGCGAGCGCCATCAGCTCGTCGCCGTCGACGGTCACGCCGTTGCGGTCGACGGCCAGCACGCGGTCGCCGTCGCCGTCGAAGGCGAAGCCGATCGCGTGGGCGCCCGTCCTCATGCGTTCTGCCATCACGTCGAGGTGCGTCGAGCCACAGCCGTCGTTGATGTTGCGCCCATCGGGGCTGTCGGCGAGCACGGTCACGCTGGCGCCGAGCCGTCTGAAGATCTCGGGCGCGACGCGGTAGGTGGCGCCGTTAGCGCAGTCCAGCAGGATCTCCTGCCCGCTCAGGTCGAGCGCCTCGAAGCGTGTGTGCAGCTCGCGCAGGTAGTCCTCAGCCGCCCCCCGTAGCTGGCGTATGTGGCCGATCGCCGTCGAGCCTTCGGCGGCGCCGTCGTGTTCGAGCGCCCGCTCGATCGCCAGCTCGTCCTCGTCGGAGAGCTTGTAGCCGTCGCCGGCGAAGAACTTGATGCCGTTGTCCTGGTAGGGGTTGTGCGAGGCCGACAGCACGGCCGCCAGGTCAAAGCCGTAGCGCGCGATCGACAGCGGCGCCGCGGGCGTCGGCAGCACGCCGCCGAGCAGGGCTTCGCCGCCGGCGGAGCTGACGCCCGCCGCGAGCGCGGCCTCGAGCATCTCGCCCGACTGGCGCGTATCGCGGATGATCAGCACGCGCGTTCCCTCGCCGCCCGCCTGACGGGTTGCCGCCTTGCCGAGTGCGAGCGCCAGCTCCGCGCTCAGGAACTCGCCGGCGACGCCTCGGACGCCATCGGTCCCGAACAGCTTGCGGGCCATGGTCTCCCCCTTGGGACGGTGGTTCTAGCGCTTTGAGAACTGCGGACGCTTACGCGCCTTCTTGAGGCCCGCCTTCTTGCGCTCCTTGGCACGCGAGTCACGTGTCAGGAAGCCGCGCCGCTTGAGCTCGCCGCGAAGGTTGGGATCGGCCTCCAGCAGCGCGCGCGACACGCCGTGGCGCAGAGCGCCGGCCTGCGCCGAGATGCCGCCGCCGTGCAGTCGGGCGACGACGTCCATGCGGTCCTCGTAGCCGACGGTCTCCAGCGGCTGACGGATGTTGCGCTGCAGAGTCAGGCGCGGGAAGTGCTCCTCGAGCGCACGCCCGTTGATCAGGTAGGTGCCGCTGCCGGGTCGCAGCGTGACGCGCGCGATCGCTGTCTTGCGCTTGCCGGTCGCGCGGTAGCGGGCGCCGGAGGCGAGGTCGATTGCGGCGGTCGAGATCGGCTCCGTGAGAGCCTCCTCCTGCTCCTCGTCCTGATCGGAGGAGGCCTGGGCGTCGGTGTCCTCGCCCTCGACCGCGTAGGTGTCGACGTACTCCTCGCCGCCCTGGCCGAGCGGGTCCGCGCCCTCGGGGACGATGTCCACCTCTAGGTGCGCGCCTGGAACCGCGGGCTTCTCACGCGGCGCCTCGGGCTCCTCTTCCTCCTCGACCTCCGCCTCAGCGGCAGGCTCCTGCGCCGCTTGTGCGGCGACGGGCTCCTCGACAGCCTGCGGCTCCACCTCTGGCGCCGTCTCGGCGACGGGCTCCTGGACGGCTGGGGTCTCCTCCTGCGGAGTCTCGGCGGGTGTCTCGTCGTCTGCCATCAAACCTCTATCTCGAAGGGCTGCGGTTGCTGGGCGGCGTGGGGGTGCTCCTCGCCGGCGTAGATCTTGAGCTTGGTCAGCTGCTTACGGGCCAAGCGGTTGCGGGGCATCATGCCTTTGACGGCCAGGCGGATGATCTCCTCGGGGCGGCGGGCCTGCATCTCTTCGAAGGTGCGTGAGCGCAGACCGCCCGGGTAGCCCGAGTGGCGGTAGTAGCGCTTGTCCTGGCGCTTGTTGCCGCTGACGTGGATCTTCTCGGCGTTGATGACCACGACGAAGTCGCCCGTGTCGATGTGGGGCGTGTACTCCGGCTTGCGCTTGCCACGGAGCATGTCGGCGATCTGAGTAGCCATACGACCCAGTGTCTTGCCGTTGGCGTCCACGAGCAGCCAATTGCGCTCGCGCTCGGTCGGTTTGGCGACATATGTCTTCTGGGAGGGGGCCATGAACGTGAAAAATGCCACGCAGACTCGCGCGGCGAGGCTGACACTATAGGCGAAAAGCGCGGAAGGTTCTGCGGCCGAGTGGCACGAGCGGGTCTCGGCGATCGACACCGAAGCTAGACACCCGAAGCTGGTGGTACATAACGCACATGAGCAGGCAGATCTCGGAGCCGACCAGGAACTGACCGAGTTGGCTGAGCACGCAGCCCGCCTGCCCCACCCCCTGGACTAATCACAAAGCAGACCAACGAAAGCGCAACCCAGGGGTGCGCCTCGTCGTCTCTCGCAAGGACGCAGGGAGCGAGTGTGCGTCAGCACACGAGAGCCCGAGGACGCCGCGAGAGACACGAGCCGCACCCCTGGGCTACTCCCACTCGATCGTGCCCGGCGGCTTAGACGTGATGTCGAGCACGACCCGGTTGTCCTCGCGCAGCTCGTTGATCATGCGTGAGGCGATGCGCTCCAAGAGGTCGTAGGGCAGGCGTGCCCAGTCGGCGGTCATCGCGTCGTCGCTCGTGACGGCGCGGATCACGACTACATACCCGTAGGTGCGCTCGTCGCCTTGCACGCCTACGGTTCGCACGTCGGGCAGCACGCAGAAGGACTGCCACAGCTCGCGGTACAGGCCGGCTGCGCGGATCTCCTCCTGCAGGATGTGGTCGGCCTCGCGCAGCACGTCCAAGCGCTCCTTGGTGGCTTCGCCGCCCACCACCCGGATCGCCAACCCGGGGCCTGGGAACGGCTGGCGCCACACCAAACGTTCGGGCAATCCGAGCTCGGCTCCGACGGCGCGCACCTCGTCCTTGAACAGCGCGCGCAGCGGCTCTACCAGCTCGAACTGCAGGTCGTCGGGCAGCCCGCCGACGTTGTGGTGGGACTTGATCGTCGCCGCGCCGGTGCCGCCGCCGGACTCGATCACGTCGCTGTAGAGCGTCCCTTGCACCAGGAACTTCGCGCCCTCTCCCCCGCCCGCCAGGCGCGTGGCCTCCTCCTCGAACACGCGGATGAACTCGGCCCCGATCGCCTTGCGCTTGGCCTCGGGCTCGGTGACGCCCCGCAGCTTGTCCAGGAAGCGCGTCTCGGCGTCGACGGCCACCAGCGGCACCTTGAAGGTGTCGCGAAAGGTCGCGACGACCTGCTCGCCCTCGTCCTTGCGCATCAGGCCGTGGTCGACGAACACGCACGTCAGCTGCTCGCCGATCGCGCGGTGCACGAGCAGCGCGGCGACCGACGAGTCGACGCCGCCGGACAGCCCGCAGATCACGCTGCCGTCGCCGACCTGTGCGCGGATGCGCGCGATCTGCTCCTCGACGATCGACGCCGGCGACCAGGTCTGCTCGCAGCCACAGATCTCGGTCAGGAAGCGGGTCAGGATCTCCTGGCCGTATGGGGTGTGCACGACCTCGGGGTGAAATTGGATGCCGTAGATGCTCCGCGACACATCCTCGACCGCGGCCACCGGCGAAGCGGTGGAGGAGGCCAGCGCCGCGAAGCCGGGCGGCGCCTCGTAGACGGTGTCGCGGTGCGACATCCAGCACGCCTGCTCGGCGGGCAGCCCCGCCAACAGCACGCCCGGCTCGGACACGTTCAGCTCGGAGCGGCCGAACTCGCCGACCTCGGCCTGCTCGACGCGCCCGCCGAGCGAGTGGACCAAGAGCTGCATCCCGTAACAGATGCCGAGCACCGGCACGCCCAGCTCCAGCAGCGCGGCCTCCAGGGCGGGTGCGCCGTCGGCGTACACCGAGGCCGGCCCACCGGACAAGACGATCCCACGCGGCCGACGACGCGCGATCTCCTCGACGCCGACGTGGTGCGGCAGCAGCTCGCTAAAGACCCCGCATTCGCGCACTCGACGGGCGATCAGCTGCGAGTACTGACCGCCGTAGTCGAGCACCACGATCTCCTGCGTGGCAAGAGGCGCGGCGGCGCTCCGCTGCCGCCCGTCAGCCGGCGCCGGGGCCGTGGCGGCGGCGCCGTCAGTCATTTACGAGTGCGGCTACCTTCCCGTTGGTCGCGCCCATGCCGACCTGCTGCTCACGCTGGAGCGCCTTGCCCTCGGTCTGCAGGGCGGGCGCGACGACGACCTCGGCGCGGTTGAACTCGGCCAGGTCCTTGTGCCCGCAGGTGGCCATCGAGGTCCGCAGTCCGCCGAACAGGTTGAACGTGCCGTCGTTCTCACGCGCCGGCCCGACGAGGATCTCCTCCAGCGTGCCGTTCTGCGTGGTCGCCACGCGCGCGCCGCGCGGCAGGCTGGGATGGAAGGTCGCCATGCCCCAGTGGAAGCCGCGCCCGGGAGCCTCGTAGGCACGCGCGAGCGGCGAGCCGATCATGACGGCGTCGGCGCCGAGCGCGATCGCCTTCGAGACGTCGCCGCCGTTGCGCATGCCGCCGTCGGCGATCACCTGGCAGTACTCGCCCGTCTCCAGCATGTGCGTCGAGCGCGCGTGCGCGACGTCGGCGATCGCGGTCGCCTGCGGCACGCCGATGCCGAGCACGCCGCGCGTGGTGCAGGCGGCGCCCGGCCCGACCCCGACCAGCACGCCGGCCGCGCCGGTACGCATCAGGTGCAGACCCGTGTGGTAGGAGGCGCAGCCGCCGACCACGACCGGCACGTCGAGCGCCGGGATGAACTCCTTCAGGTTCAGCGGCTCGGACACGGTCGAGACGTGCTCGCCGGAGACGACCGTGCCCTGGATCACGAGCACGTCGAGGCCGGCGTCGAGCGCCAGCTCGTAGTACTGCTGCACCCGCTGCGGCGTGAGCGAGGCGGCGACGACGACTTTGTGCTCCTTGATCTCGCGGATGCGCTGGGCGATCAGCTCGGGCTTGATCGGCTCGCTGTAGATCTCCTGCATCCTGCGCGTGGCCAGGTCCTTGGGCAGCGAAGCGATTTCCTCGAGCTGCTCCTCGGCGTCCTCGTAGCGCGTGAAGATGCCCTCGAGGTTGAGCACCGCGAGGCCACCCAGGCCGCCGATGATGCCCGCCGATTCGGGCGAGACGACGCCGTCCATGGCCGACGCGAGCATCGGCAGCTCGAACTGGTAGGGGCCGAGCTTCCAGGAGATGTCGATGTCGTCGGGGTCGCGCGTGCGCCGGGAAGGAACTATCGCGATGTCGTCGAATCCGTAAGCGCGACGACCTTTCTTTCCACGTCCGATCTCTATCTCCATCGGTGAATCCTCGCAGTCGTCGCGGACGAGAAGACCCCGCACTCGGCGGGGCCATTTCCAGGCCTCGCAGGCCCAATTCGGTCCCTCCCACACACGGGACGGCCGAGTGAGCTGAGCATAGCAACGGCGCTTGTCAGCCGGGACCGCCGCCAAGCGTACGTTCAGTCCTCGCCCCGACCGCCCGATCGGCGCGCGCAGCATCGTGTAACGCGCGTGTCTGCTCGTCTCATGGGGTGTCGTGTTTCCTGCTTTCCAGCTCTCCACGATCGGGAGCGCGCGAAATCGGCACAATCGCGGCACACTGCCGCTTGGACGCTGGGATATCCTCGAATCAGATGAACGCATCTGCCACCAGGCGCTACGAGCCACACGCCGTTGAGGCCCGTCGCCAGGCGGCGTGGCGCGAGCGCGACGCTTTCCGCACGCCACCGCTCGTGGAGGATCAGCCGCACCTTTACGTCAAGCCCTCGGCGCCGTTCACGTCTGGCAACGTCCACATCGGGCACGTGCGCTCCTACTCGATCGGCGACGCGTACGCGCGCTTCCGCCGCGCGCGCGGGGATGCGGTGCTGTTCTCGTTCGGCTTCGACGCCTTCGGACTGCCCGCCGAGCTAGGCGCGATCGCCGGCGGCGAGCCGCCCACGGACTGGGTCAATCGCTGCGCCACGCACATGCAGGGTCAGCTCGAGCGGCTCGGCTTCTCGTTCGACTGGGAGCGCTCGTTCATGAGCTCCGACGCGATCATGTACCGCTGGTCGCAGTGGCTGTTCCTAACGCTGATGGAGGCCGGGCTCATATACAGAGGCACCGGCAACGTCGACTGGTGTGACAACTGCCAGACCACGCTGGCCTCGATCCAGGTCGAGCCGGGCGGCACCTGCTGGCGCTGCCACGGGCCGGTGCGGCTGATCGAGCTGCCGCAGTGGTACCTGCGCATCAGCGCATACCTGGAGGAGAACGACGCGCGCCTGAAGGAGCTGGAGGCGAGCGGCATCTGGGATGAGGTCGCGCTCTCTTCACAGCAAATTGTTATGGGGAGGGTGGATGGCGTCGAGTTCGACCTCGCGTCCCGCGACGGGGTCGACGGGGTGACCGTGTTCACACCGCGCGCCTCCTCCTATGCTTCCCCGCGCTTCGTCGCCCTCTCTCCGCGACACCCGGAGGCCGACGCCTGGGCCGCGCGCAGCGGCGCCGAGGATCGCCTGGAGCGGTTGCGCTCGGGCGGCTGGGAGCGCAGCGCGCGCGAGGCCGAGACGATCCCGCTGGTCGAGACCGGCCTGACGCTGACATGGCTCGACGGCAGCGAGCTGCCGGTGATCATCACGCCGCTGGTCGACTCCCGCTTCGGCCCGACGGCGGCACTCGGCTTCCCCGGCCACGACCGCAGCGACGAGGTCATCGCCGGGCGTCTCGGGCTGTCGGTCGAGACACCCGAGGACGAGGACGCGGCTGCGGAGCCAGACGCGGCGGAGCCGGAGCTTCCCGCGGGCGCGCGCGAGGCGCACCGCTACAAGGCCTTCGACTTCACCGTCTCGCGTCAGCGCTCGTGGGGCACGCCGATCCCGATCGTCTACTGCGTGGGCTGCGGCACGGTGCCGGTCCCGCTCGAGCAACTGCCGGTCGTGCTGCCGCTCGACCTGCGCCCGACGGGCACCGGCAACCCGCTGGCCGAGCGCGAGGAGTTCGTGCGGACCACCTGCCCTAGCTGCGGCGGCGCGGCGCGGCGCGAGACCGACACGCTCGACTGCCACTTCGACGCGCTGTGGCTGTGGATCCCCGCCTGCGTGCCGCCGGAGCACCGGACGGAGACGCTGGAGGAGATCTTGGCGTTGGCCGATCTACGCTACTGGCTGCCTTCGGAAAGGCTCGTGGCGGGCTCTGACAGCGGCAATTTCGTGTTCGACCAGCGCACCGTCACGAAGGCTTTGCGCGACATCGGCCCGCTCGCCTTCCTTGAGGACGGCGAGCCTTTCTCGGGCTGCCTGTTTCACGAGATGGTCATACGTGACGGTCGCAAGATGAGCAAGCATCTCGGCAACGTGGTCGACCCCGACGAGTTGGTCGAGCGCTACGGCGCCGACACGATCCGCCTGGCGGTGCTCTACGCCGCCCGCCCTCAGCGCTCGCTGAACTGGGATGACTCGGCGGTGCTGCGCTGCAACCGGTTCCTCAACCAGGTGTGGGACTTCACGCTCGCCAAGCTGGCCGCGCGCGAGGCGACGGCGACCTCCGTCGAGGACGAGCCCAAGGACACGAGTGAGCACTTGCGCCTGCGCCTGGCGAAATGGACCGAGACGGGCGTCGAGAAGATCACCGAGGACATGGAGAGCCTGGAGTTGCACACCGCCGTGCGCAACGTGATGCGCCTGTTCGACCGCATCAAGGACTTCGAGAAGCGCGCCTCGGCGCGCGCCGAGGGCCTGTCCGCGCTGAACCTCGACTCGATCCTCGACGCGCTCTCGACGCTCGTGCAGCTGCTCGGGCCGTTCGTGCCGCACGTGGCCGAGGAGCTGTGGATCGAGCTGGGCAAGACGGAGAGCCCCGTGCAAACGCCTTGGCCCGTCGTATCGTTTCAGGTCGCGGCATGAGCTCTCCGACGGCACCCCCACGCGGCGCAGGGCAACGGACTCGCTCGTGCGCGCTTGAGCTGGCCTGCCACCGCTGCGACAACCGCTATCCACTCGAGGAGCCGCGCTTCGTCTGCCCGGACTGCGGCAAGGGCCTGGACATCGTCTACGACTACGAACTGGCGGCGAAGCACTTCCGTGAGGTGCCGAGCGAGACGCGCCCTCACAACATCTGGCATTTCGAGGAGCTGCTGCCGATCGTGGACGCGGCAGCGCAGGCGCGCGTCGGTCAGCACTCCGGCTACACGCCGATGATCCGCGCCGACCGCCTCGGCGCCGAGCTGGGGCTCTCGAACCTCTACATCAAGGACGACTCCTCGAACCGCCCGAGCCTGTCCTACAAGGACCGTGTCGTGTCGATGTCGATCGCGCGCCTGCTGGAGTTGGGGCGCTCCGAGATCGGCTGCGTCTCGACCGGCAACGTCGGCACCGCCGTCGCCTCGCTCGCGGCGAAGGCGGGCATCGACTCCTACGTGGTGTACCCGAACCGGCTGGAGGACACGAAGGCCCGTGCCTGCATGGCGCTCGGCGCCAAGGTCTGCCAGGTCGAGGGCAACTATGACGAAGCCAACCGCCGCTGCCGCGAAGTGGCGGAAACGACCGGCATGGAGTTCGCCAACATCACGCTGCGCCCGTTCTACGCCGAGGGCGCGAAGACCGCCGCCTTCGAGATCGTCGAGCAGCTCGACTGGAAAGCGCCCGACCACATCCTCATCCCGGCGGCCGGCGGCACGCTCTCCTCACGCGTGCACAAGGGTCTCGGCGAGCTGCAGCTGCTGGGTCTGGCCGAGACCGAGGGCACGCGCATCAACATCGCGCAGCCGAGCGGCTGCAATCCGATCGCGACCGCGATCCTGGCCGAGGAGGCCGAGATCCATGCGGTGACGCCGGAGACGGCCGCGCATTCGCTGGCGATCGGCGCGCCCGGCGACGGCTACCTGGTGATCGACGCGGTGCGCAAACGCGGTGGCACCGGCGGCTTCGTCAGCGACCCCGAGATCTTCGCCGGCATCGACCTGCTTGCCGCCACCGAGGGTCTGTTGACCGAGCCGGCCGGTGGCACGACGATCGCGGTGCTCGAGAAACTCGCCGCCACGGGCAAGCTCGGCGTCGACGACACGATCGTCGTGATGATCACCGGCAACGGACTGAAGACGCTCGACGACCATCCGCCGAAGGAGTGGCCGGCGAAGGTCGACTGCCAGCTGGAGCCGATGGTCGACGCGCTGAACGAGCTGAAGGCCAGCTCGACGCTGATCGAGGACGCGCGCGGTCAGCTGAGCGGCTGAACGGGTAGTAAGCGCTACATGGCCGATTACCCCGAGCTGAACGACGACGTGCCCGAGCGCGAGCCCGACGCCGACTTCGAGCGCGGCGAGGACCCCGGCTACGCGCTCGAACAGCGCCACCGCGAAGAGCGCCGCGCGGTCGAGGAGGCGGGCGGCGGCGAGTCCGAGGGCTTCGAGCTGGCCGAGGAGGAACTGATCGAGCACACCTCCCACGGCGACCAGCACGCACCCGCCCGGATCATGCGCGACGCCTCTGGCGAGAGCGAGCAGGACGACGCCTCTTACGGCGAAGCCGACTCCGGGCGCCTGAACGACTAGCTCCGCCTCCGCCGTCACAGACTTACCGCTCGCGGCACTCTTGTAGTGATGGAGGATGCCGATGCGTTCGCGGAGCTATACCGACGGGAGGGAGAAGCGGTGCTGATCTTCCTCACGCGCCGCACCTGGGACGGCGAGACCGCCCTGGAGCTGACCGCCGAGACGTTCGCGATCGCCCTGCGCTCGTGGCGCAAGCTGGCGCCGCTCGGCGAGGAGCAGCAGCGTGCCTGGCTGTTCACGGTCGCGCGTCGGCAGATCTCGCGCTTCTTGCGCCGCGCGCGGGTCGAGCGGCGCGCCGTCGAGCGCCTCGGCATCCAGATCCCTGACGTCGCCCACGACGACCTCGCGCTGATCGAACGCCGCGCGGGCCTACCCGAGCAGCGCGAGAGGCTGGCCCGCGAGTTGGAGCGCCTGTCCGCGTCCCAGCGTCAGGCACTTCAGCTACGGATCGTCGAGGAGCAGACCTACGAGCAGGTCGCGACCGCGCTCGGTATCTCCGAGGGCACGGCGCGCGCCCGCGTCTCCCGGGGGCTGCGCACGCTCGCGCGGGCGCTCGACGACGGCACCGCCGACACGAGCCTGCTGCTCGCGGAGGGACGGCCGTGAACGAGCGTCCACACGCGCTGCGGGAGCTGGAGATCGAGCTCGATCGCGCCGCGCGTCGCGAGCTGACTGGATCGGCCCGAGCTCGCCTGAGCCGTCTCGGCGTCCTCGCGGGCACGGACGGCCCGCTCGCGCGGCTGCGCCTCAGCCGTCGCGGCGTCGTCGCGGACACCGACGGCCCGCTCGCGCGGCTGCGCCTCAGCCGTCGCGGCGTCGTCGCGGTGGCAGCCGCCGGCCTGCTCTTGGTGGCCGCCGCGGCCGCGGCCGTGCTGCTGATCCAGCAGGGTTCGCCCCTGCCTTCGCCGCACGCCGCCGACCTCAGCTCTAGCGGCGGCATCCCGCTGTCCGGCAGCGCCCGCCTCGCCGGCCTCGACGCACCCGACCCGGGTGCTGGCGAGCCACCCTGGGACGTGCGCATCTCGCGCACCAAAGACGGCGAGACGTGCACCGCCGTCGGGCAGGTGCTCGGCGGTCGCTTCGGCATCGTGGGGCTGGACCACGTCTTTCGCGAGCTGCCGCTGGGCGGCGTGGACGCTTGCGGAGTCGCGAGCGCCGACGGGCCGATCCTCGCCGGGGCACACGAGTTCATCGGTCGCACCGCCGGCGAATACCGCACCGTCGTTAGCGGCCTGGCCGGCCCCGGCGCACGCTCGGCGACCGCCTACGCGGCCGGCAGCGGTGCACGCCATCTGAGCCTCGGCGCCGACGGCAGCTTCATCACCGTCTATGCGGGCGAAGCCGAAGCCGTGCGTCCGCGCATCGTGGTCGTCGGCGCGAGCGGCGACAGCCACACGCTCGCCTTCGAGCAGTCAGACGCCTTTGAAGTCCCGGACACGCAGGCCGGCAAGTCGTGGACGGTCAGCGCCGAACCAGACCTGGAACCCGGCGCCTTCGCCGACGAGGACTGCGTCCAGGCCTCCCGCCAGCCGAGCCAGACCGAACCGAGCCACTTCGGCCTGCCGCTCACACCATCGGTCTGCGGCCGCCTCGCGGCCCAACCCGTGGTCGTCCTCATGCGCCGCTTCGTGCCGGGAGAAGACAGCCCGCCCTTCCCATGGAACGACTCGCCCTCGCGCACGCTCGTGTACGGGATCGCCGCCCCGCGCGTCAAGAGCCTCGAGCTGACCGGCGCGGGCGCGCCGCGGACGGTCACGATCGACCGCCAGGGCGGCGCGTTCCTGGCGGTGCTCGACGGTCACGTCGACCCGCGCGCCCTGAAGCTCGCGATCCACTTGCGCAACGGGACGGCGCTCGTCCTGCACCACTCGACCGCGCTGCTCAGCCAACGCACGAACAAGCCACTCGGAGAAGCAGCCGTGCCGGCCTGGCGCGCGCAGGCGAGCAGCAGTCGCTTCGACTTCCCGCCGTTCGAGCTACCGATCCGCTCGACGGTGCGCGAAACGCTGCGCGCGCAGGACCCGGCGGGCGGCCCAACCTGGGTCCTGCGCTCCTGGCAGGCAAAGCCCAACCCAGCCGTGCGGGGCTCCGGTCGCGAACGCTATCTCTGCACCGAGTTGGGCGTGCTCGCGCCCAACGGCAAGCTCGTCGAAGCGAGCGCCAAGCCGACGAGCACGATGAAAGCGCTCAGCTACGAACACGAAGCGCCTGGCTGCACCAACCCAAAGATCGTCGACAAGCACCGCTACGCCGCGCAACTGCAGGCCTTCGTGAGCGATCCGTACTCCTATGCTCCGAGCCCCGGACGCACCGTCTTCAGCGGCCAGCTCCCGGTCGGCGCGAGCGGCGCGCTCCTCTACGGCGCCGAACCGACACGGCTCCTGCCGGTCGATGCCAACGGCGCCTTCCTGATCGTCCTCGCCGGGCACTACTGGGACGCCAGGCTGGGCCTCTCCTATCGGCTCGACGGCAAGCTCGTACGCCGCTCGACGGGCAGCGAGCGCGTGCTCAGCCCGCCGCGCAGCACGGGCAGGCTGGCGGTGCCCGGGGCACGGGCTCCTGATCCGGACGGCGGCGCGCCCTGGGGCTTCGCGGCCACCCCGGACTGCCACACCGCCGTCGGGCGCATCGTCGACGGCCGCCTCGCGACGCTCGTGCTACACGACGGCCTGCTCACTCCCGGCCCGGAATCCACCGGCTGGAGCTCGGGCTGCCTGACGCACCCGAACCCGCGCTTCCCCGCGCGCCACGAATCGGTCGAATTCGACATGCAGCCGGACGGCCCCGAACAGTCGCCCTTCGATACAGCTCCCGCGCCCCTCGACCAGCCCGAGATCGAACAGCGCACCCTCCCCGGACGCACGATCATCACCGGCGTCGCGCTGCCGGACGTCGAGTCGATCACACTCGTGACGCCGAGCGACGTACGCACGCTGCGGCCGTCCGGTCCCGACCACACCGTCATCGCCGTCTACGACGGCCTGTTCCTGCGCGGCAAGGTCAGCGCGCGCATCCGCCGGCGCGACGGGCGCACCGTGAACGAGAGCATCCCGGGTGAGGACTACTCCGGCTATCAGCAGCCGTCGCTCGCCGAACAGCTCGCCTTGGCCAGGCACACGCTCGCGCGCGGAGGAAAAGCCGAAGGTGCCCTCATGCGCGGGCGCGTGCGGCAGATGGAAGCCCGCCTCTCCTTCACGCGCTCACATCCCGGCCTGCTCCCTGCCGAATAGCGTCCATCATCCGGGGTACGGGACTTGCGCGATCTGAGGGATTCGGATACCCAATAGGGATGCCCGTACCGCCAACGCTGCCAATACGCGAGCCGCTCGAGCTCCTGCGTCACGTGCCGCGCCCGATGGGAGCGCTGTCCGAGTCGCTCCCGGGCGGCGCTCTGCTGGCCAAGCTGCGCCCGCACAAGGTCCACAACGCGCTCGGCCGGCGCTGGTTCGAGCGCCGTCTGGATGCGACCGTCGTCCGTGAGGACGTGCCGGTCGAGTTGCTCGGCACGCCGTACGGTGGCTGGATCGTGCCGACCGAGCTGATCCAGCCCGGCTGGCTCTGCTACACGGTCGGCGCCGGCGGCGATGTCAGCTTCGACCTGGAACTGGTACGGCGCTTCGACGCGCGCGTGCGAGCCTTCGACGCGGTCGAGGACCTGGTCGCCGACGCGCTGCGCGAGGGCGAGGGCGAGCCGCGTTTCAGCGCCCACCACGCGGCGATCGCGACCGCCGACGGGCCGCTGCGGATGCAGGTGTCCCACGACCCACGCAGCCGCTCGGTGTCCTCGGCCGAGCTGTACGAATCGAGCAACTACGTCGAGCTGCCCGGTCGCACGCTGCCGTCTTTGATGAACGAGTTCGGCGATCAGCGCATCGACCTGTTGAAGCTCGACATCGAGGGCAGCGAGTACGAGCTGATGCCGACCGTGTCGCTCGTCGAGCTGGGCGTGAAGGTGTTCGCGATCCAGCTCCACCACACCGCCAGCATCGCCAGCGCGCACGCGCTGATCGACGCCGTGCGCGGCGAAGGGTTCGAGCCCGTCGCCCGCCGACACCCGGTCAAGTTGACGTTCGCGCGCTCCGATCTGCTCGCTTGACATTTGACGGCCGCCGGTCGCGTCTGTTATCCCTTCGTGCCGCGAGGGGAAGGAGGCCGTCATGGAGCGACGTTCACAGGACAAAGGTTGGGGTAGGACACGCGTGGTCGCCGCGCTGGGTGTCTGCGCGTTGGTTGCGTGCGCGATCGCCCTCGCTGTCTCGAGCGCTTCCGGGCAGGGCGGGCTGACGCGCATCGGCGCCGCGCCGCGACTGCCGCACGGCGCCGTCGACCTCGGACCGGCCGCTTCGGGCGCGACGCTCTCCGGCAGCGTGCTGTTGCGCCCCCGCGACGTCAAGGCGCTCGAACGCTTCGACGCCGAAGTCACCGACCCCTCGTCGCCGCGGTTCGGGCGCTACCTGAAGAAGGGCGAGTTCGCCGAACGCTTCGGACCTACGCAGAGCACGGTCCAGGCGCTCGAGTCACAGCTCCAGCACGACGGCCTGCACACCAGCTCGAACGGGCTGACGGTGCGCTTCAGCGGCTCCAGCGCCCGCGTCTCCAGCGCGTTCGCGACCGAGCTTCACTCCTACCGCCTGAAGAACGGCCACCACGTGCGCGCGACGACCAGCGCACCGGCGCTGCCGGACGCGCTCGCCGGCTCGGTGGCCGCCGTCGTCGGGCTCGACGAAGTCGTCCACTCGCGCCCCGAGCTGCGCCGCCCGAAGGACGCCCGGCTGAAGCGCGTCAAACAGGCCAAGGAGGGGCGCTTCCCGCACCCCGAAGGCTCGCCCAAACCGTGTGGCGCGGCGAAGAAGGACGCGCGCCAGTTCGGCGGCCTGACCGACGATCAGATCGCCTACACCTACGGCGCCTTCGGCCTGTACGCGATGGGCGACACGGGCGCCGGCGTGCACGTCGGCGTGTTCGAGCAGGAACCGTTCGTGCCCTCGGACATCGAACACTTCGACGGCTGCTACTTCGGCGCCGCGACGGCCGCCGCGATGGCCGGGCGCCTGACGACGATCCCGGTCGAAGGCGGCGCCTCCGAAGGCCCCGGCGAAGGCGAGGCCAGCCTTGACGTCGAGGACGTCTCGGCGATGGCGCCGGGCGCCAGCATCGACGTCTACGAGGCGCCTGAATCGGTCTCCGGCGAACTCGCGGAGATCACGGCGATGATCGACGAAGACCGCGACCAGATCATCACGTCGAGCTGGGGCGAGCCATGCGAGCAGGAGGCCGCGGACGGCGAGCCGGGCGTCCAGCAGGCCGAGAGCTACCTCTTCCAGCAGGCCGCCGCGCAGGGCCAGACCTTCATGAACGCGGCCGGCGACACCGGCTCAGATGCCTGCGAAGAAGTCCATCGCGAAGCCGTCGCCCAGCAGGGGCAGAACCCGGTCTCCACGACCGAACTCGCGAGCCAGCCCTACGTGCTCGGCGTCGGCGGCACGACGATCACCGACGCCGCCACCCAGCCCGCCCAGGAGCACGTCTGGAACGACGGCCCCGAAGGTGGCGGAGGCGGAGGCGGCATCTCGCAGTCCTGGGCGATGCCGAGCTGGCAGCGCGACTCCAAGGTGCCAGGGATAGCCCTGCCCGGAAGTGCCGACTACACCAACGCGAACCACCTGGAGGAAAGCTTCGGCTTCGAAGGCGGCTTCTGCGACTCGACCTTGGCCGTCGAGGAAGCGAACGCGCCCTGCAGGCTCGTGCCGGACGTCTCAGCCGAGGCCGACGAGTTCACGGGCGCGCCTACCTTCTACAGCATCGACTTCAAAGAAGAAGGCGTCAAAAGCGGCTGGATCACGATCGGTGGCACCTCATCGGCCAGCCCGATCTGGGCCGGGATGCTCGCGCTCGCCTACGCCTCGCCGACCTGCCGCGCCAACTCGGCGACCGCCGACGGCGTCGGCTTCGTCAGCCCGCTGCTGTATTCGATCGCCTCCGAACCGGTCGCCTACGCCGCCTCCTTCAACGACATCACCGAAGGCAACAACGACTCCTACGGCCTCGACGGCGGCAAGAGCTTCCCCGCGCGCCAAGGCTTCGACGAGGCCTCGGGGCTCGGCTCCCCGCGCCTGACCGGCCCCGGCGGCACGCCCGGCCTCGCCTACTACCTGTGCACGTACGCCGCGCAAGCGTCGAGGCCCGCCGTCTCGAGCCTGTCCCCCACCTCCGGCTCGTCGTTCGGCGGTGAGAAGCTGACGGTCCACGGCAGCGGCTTCTCGGGCGGCGTCGCGGACGTCCAGGTCGGCGCGTGGCACGCGCCGACAAAATCGATCCACGTGCTGAGCGACACCGCCCTTGAGATCGTGCTGCCGAACGCCGGCGAAACGCTGCCGGCCGGCGCGCCCGCGCCGCAGACCGGTGCCGGAGCGGTGCAGGTGATCATCACGCTCAGCGACGGCGAGTCGAGCGCGACGGGCCCGAACTCGACCTTCCAGTACGTCGACGAAGGCGGCCTGTCGAACGTTCCGAGCCTCACCGGCATGAGCCCCAGCGGCGGCTCGGAGACCGCACCCGCCGCAGTGACGATCCTCGGCTCCGGCTTCAGCGGCGCCAAAGGCGTCACCTTCGGAGGCGTCGCGGCCGCCTCGTTCAAAGTCCTCAGCGACTCGCAGATCCTCGCCACGCCGCCGGCGATGACGGGCGCGAGCGCCTGCACCCCACTGCCGAGCACGGGCGTCTACGCGGGCGAGAACGCGGCCAACGACGTCTGCCAGGTCGAGGTGGTCGTGCAGGGTGCCTCGGGCGTCAGCGCCACCACGCCGATCTTGGCGCCGTTCGAGGGCACGCCGACCTCTGAACAGGACGGCACGCCGATCGCGCCGCCGGGCTGTGGCTGCGAGACCTTCCCGCGTCCGACCGAGTACGACTACACGCCTGCCCCGGCCGTAACGAGCGTGTCGACCTCCGAAGGCCCGTCGCAGCTCGCCAGCGAGACCGGCGAATCGGTCGTCACCGTGCACGGCAGTGGGCTCAACCACTTCACCTTCGACTACGCCTACTTCGGCGAAACCGGCGCGGAATCGGCGATCGACTACGAAATCGTCTTCCAGAGCGGCACCGAGATCCAGATCGCGGCGCCGCAGCTCGCCGAATCGGCACAGAGCGCGACCGTCGGGCCGACCAGCCTGCCCTTCTCGGTGCGCAACATGGCGGGCTTCTCGGGCCAGATCCCGGTCTCCTACGCCGGCGTGCCGAAGGTCTCCTCGGTCGCCAACACGGCCAGCAAAGTGCGTCTGGAAGGCATGAGCGGCGCGGTGGACACGGGCGGCACGCCGATCCAGATCAAAGGCAAGGGCCTCGAAGGACAGGTCACGTTCGTGCGCTTCGACGACAGCCAGAATCCCTTCTCGGAAGGCACCAACTTCTCATTCACGAACGTCGGCGACACGCTGCTGAACACGACGACGGTGGCGCAGAACCCGGCGCTGGCGGACGTGCAGGCCTGCACGGTCAGCGGCTGCAGCACGCCCGTCAAGGGCGACGTGATGTTCCTCTATCCCCCCGGCCGCCCGGAAGTGCAGGCGGTCAAACCGCACTCCGGCCCCGCCGCCGGCGGCACCGCCGTCGTCGTGCACGGCCAGAACCTCGGCTGCCCGCTCGCGGTCGCCTTCGGCTCCAATCAGGCCGCGTCCTTCAGCCCCGTCGAAGCGCTGCTCGCCTGCGGCTCGACGATGGCCGTCAACGCCGTGTCACCCGCCGGCGTCGCCGGCACGAAGGTGCCCGTCACGGTCACCACAGCGGAGAGCTACTTCAGCGGCGAAAGCGACGTTCCCGGCGGCGCGCAGTTCAGCTACACGCCCTGAGCAAGCGCGTCCTTACGATGGCGGCACGCGGGCTCTCGATGCCGCGAGAACCCAACCCATAAAAGATTCACTCCTCCCCGCGAGGGGATTCGCGCAGCTCGGCGGCCGCGGCTTCGGGGTCCGCGAACATCGCGCGCGCCTCCTCGCTGGTCTCGAGCGCGCGGATCAGCAGCGACAGCGTCACGCCGAGAAGGGGGCCGGGCTCCGCGTCGGGGTCGATCAGCTTGATCAGCGGCAACCCGAGGCTGAGCGCGATGACGATTTCGCCAAAGCGCTCGTTCGACTCCGGTTTGGGCTCGAAGCCGGCGTCGGCCGCGCTCGCCGCGGCGAAGCCGGCCATCGTCGCGCGCATCGCCGCCATCCCGGTCGCGAGCTGGTCGCGCAGGCGCTCGTCGCGCTGGGCGAGGCCCCACACCTCGATGAACAGGCGGAAGTGGTCGGGGTTCTCCTCCAGGTGCTCCATCCAGGCTTCGCTGCCCCGCAGCGGCCGGTCCCACGTGCGCGTACCGCGATCGAACAGCGACACCTGCTCGGCGATCTCAGCCGCCAGGTGCTCGCGCATCAGCGCCATCAGCAGGTTCTCCTTGCTGCCGAAGTGCCCGTACACCGCCCCCTTGCTGTAGCCAGCCTCGGCCGCTACGTCGTCGAGCGTCGCGCCCTCGAAGCCGCCGCGCGCATAGACCTTCGCCGCCGCCTCCAGCAGCTTCCGGCGCGTGCGCGCCTTGCGCTCCTCGCGGTCGTACTCGCCACGCGGCATCTAGCCGGCCCTCTCGCTTGACGGATACTTAGCAGTAGATATACTCATGCGTCTCATCATACCTCCCGAGGAATCGAGGATTCCGTGAGCGACCCCCTGCCCCCCGGACCGCGTATGCCCGCCGCACTCCAGACGCTCGGCATCTGGAGCCGACCGACGGCCTTCGTCGAGAACGCGCGCAAGCGCTACGGCACCCCCTTCACGTTCCGCTTGATCGGTCAGCCACCACTGGTGATGATCGCCGATCCCGAGGAGATCAAGCAGGTGTTCACAGCACCGCCCGAGGTGCTGCACCCCGGCGAGGGCGCCCGCATCCTCGAACCGATCGTCGGCCCCAACTCGGTGATCCTGCTCGACGAGAAGCCGCACCTCGAACAGCGCAAGCTGATGCTGCCCGCCTTCCACGGCGAGCGGATGCAACGGCTGACCGGACTGATGGAGGAGCTGACCGAGCGCGAGCTCGACTCGTGGCCCGTCGGTCAGGCGGAGGCGCTGCACCCGCGCCTGCAACACATCACGCTGGAGATCATCCTGCGCGCCGTGTTCGGACTGGAGCGCGGCTCGCGCCTGGACCGCCTGCGCGACCTCCTGACACACATCCTGTCGTTCAGCGAGAGCCCGCTGTCGCTGCTGCCACCCCCACCCCGCTGGCTCGCACGCTTCGGACCGATCGCCACGCTCGAGCGCCTCGGCGCGGAGGTAGACGAGCTGATGTACGCGCTGATCGACGAGCGAAGCGCCGAAGGCGACTCGGGCGACGACGTGCTCGGAATGCTGCTCGGCGCCAAGCACGAGGACGGCTCGCCGATGAGCGCCGAAGAGATGCGCGACGAGCTGATGACCGCGCTCGTGGCCGGCCACGAGACGACCGCCTCACAGCTCGCCTGGGCCTTCGAGCGCCTGGCGCGCGAGCCGGACGTCGTCGCACGGCTGCGCGACGAGCTGGAGAGCGAGGACGAGGACGACCGCTACCTGATGGCGACGATCCACGAGATCATGCGCCTGCGCCCAGTGCTGCCCAACGCCGAGCCGCGCCTCGTCAAGCAGCCGATCAAGATCGGCGACTGGACCTATCCGGCTGGCGTGGCGCTGTTCGCGAGCGCGTACCTCGTCCACCACGACCCGGACGTCTACGAGCAGCCGAACGCCTTCCGCCCCGAGCGCTTCCTCGACGAGTCGCCCGGCACCTACACGTGGCTGCCGTTCGGCGGCGGGCGGAGGCGTTGCCTCGGCGCGAGCTTCGCGACGCTGGAGATGAAGATCGTGATCGGCGCCGTGCTGCGGCGCTTCGAGCTGCGCCCCGACGGTCCGCCGGAGCGCACGCGGCGGCGGAGCATCACGATCAGCCCCGCCCGCGGTTGCACGCTCCGGCTGGAGGAACGGGTCGTCGCCCCGGTGAAACCTCAGGGTGCACCGGTGGGCGAGCCGACGATCGCCACGGCCGTCGCATGAGCGAGATGACGAGCAGCGCGGACGTCCTCGTCGGCGGAGGTCGGGCGCTGGAAGACCGCGCGGCCGCGATCCGCGCGGCGGCGATCGTCGAGGAGCCCAAACACCGTCGGCTGATCACGTCCGCCAGGCACGGCCAGATCCTCAGCGCCCTGATGCTCCCCGACTACACGTTCGGCGCCCCGACTGGACACGCCGTGCTGACGACCACAGGGCGCAAGACCGGAAAGCCGCGACGCAAGGTGATCCGCGCGATCCGCGGCGAGGGCAACCAGGTGTACGTCGTCCAGCTGCGCCCGCCTGTGCCGGCGATCCAGACGCCCCTGATGGTCGCCGCCTGGGTATGGAACATCCGCGCCAACCCGCACGTGCAGCTCAAGCTCGGCCGTCACACCCACGCGGCGGTGATGCGCGAGATCGAAGACCCGGCCGAGCTCGCGCGGGCCCGCAATACCTTCTGCGAGCCCGTTCACCTGGTCGACTACGGCGAGTGCATGTTGCACCTGAAGGGGTTCCCCTCGGCCGGCAAGATCCGCGATCTGCACAGGTACTGGTTTGACACAGGGGTGCCGCTTGTGGCAGAGCTGGAGTAGTAGCGCCGGCTTGTTGGGCTGCGCGTCGTCGCGAGGTCAGCCGATGCTCGGTACGTAACGGCCCTACGTCGACCATCGGACGCTCGGCGAGCGAGTGTCGGCTAGCGCTTGTGGCGTTTTGAGCTGGAGTGGTGCTTGCGGCGCTTCAACTTGGGGGTGCGGCGCCTTATGCGGGAATGGCCGTGGAGCCTGACGGTTTCCGGGTGCGTTTTTGTGCCGCCTGTGCTGTGGCTGTAGGTGAGTAGCTGCACCTTCACGGTACCGGTGCCGCCGGCTGTGGTCAGCGTGACCTGTCCGCTGGGGCTGACCTGGATTGTTGGTTTCTTGACGTTGCCCTTGAAGGTCGCGGTGACGGTGCGCTGAACGCCGCCAGACAGGCTGGTGACGCTGAGGACATCACCGGTTCCGGCGCCCGGCAGAGACAGCCCGCCGGTGTGGGTTTCGATGGTCTCGTTCGTCATGCCCGGCGTCTGGAGCTGGTCGAGGAAGCCTCGCCCGGCTATCGAGGTTGTCCCGTGGGTCGCGCTCGGGGTTTGCGTGATCGTGATGAGCTTGTGGCTTGTGGGTACGAGCAGCCGGTTGTCGACGGTGTCGTCGACAACTTCGCCGGGTTTCACGTCAGCGGGGATCGCGTGCCCTGCCTTGTCGGAGTAGCTGATGGCCGTGATGGCCGACCCAGGGGCGGGATTGACCTGGGTGAGGGCGGGCGCAGCGGAGTTGTACCAGAGGGTGAGTCCGCCGGGTGATCGGGGCTGGGGGACGACGTACAGGCTGCCGGAGGAACCGCTTACCGGGCTGCCGAATGGCTCTCCTACGACGAAAGTGCCGTTGTAGCTCCACGACCCGTCTGCATTGACGTGAACTTGCATCGCGTCGTAGTCGCTCGCTGGGTCACTGGCGCTCCAGGGAAGGTTCGGGTCGACGACGTCGACGTTGAGGCCGCTTCCTGTCTTCTGGTAGTTGAAGGCGAGGAGTGCGTGACCGCCGCCCTCGAATTTGATGAGGAGCATCGCGGGCTGGCTTTTCTGGAAGGCCGAGTTCAGGCTAGCTTCGACACTGGCTGCGTTTGTGCCCTTGCGCCAACCGAGTCTCGCTTCGGGGGATAGCTGGCTCGCAGCGGCGCGTAGGAGCGCGTGCGTGAGGGCATGGTTACCGGAGCTGGATTCCGTCAACGGGTACGGAACGCTCCCCGGGCTCAGGCTGAGCCCAGCTGAGTTCGCGTATGCGAGCGTGGCGCCGGCGCCATGTGCGTCGTTGTAGAGCGAGTCGCCCAGGAGACCGAACCCGTAGCAGAGGCCACCGGCAAGGATGCTTTCGGCTTCGGACTTGACGAACTCATAGACCTCGTTCCCGGGGCCGCCGATTTCCTTGAACACCGAGTCGAGGTCTTGTTGGGTGACGGGAATATGGCCGTCGTAAGTACCGGCGTCGCCAGTGCTTGCACGGTTTTCGATTGAGAATCCCCATGGGTACCGAAAGTTGTCGACGCCGTAGGCGACGGCCGGGCCTGCTCCGCCTGCAAGGCTCGTCAGCTGGAGTCCGTTGGCGGCTGTTGCGGGTACGCGGAAGGAGAGCTTGGATGGCGTTTCTTCTTCGAGGGAGGTAACCACGCTGCCGCCCAGGTCGGGATCTTGGCCTTTGCAGAAGCCGCTGCCGTTCGGTGTCAGCGCGACGGCGCTCCCAGGGTGCAGGAACCGAGGAGTCAACGCGGTTGGCTGTGTCCCCGGTGTTGCGGGACTCGTCTGAGACGGCGTGGCGGTTGTCGGACACGCCGCGGCTTGCACGAGTTGCTTGAGCTTGGTGGCAAGTTCGTCGCCGTTTTCGCTGGCTTCGAGTGCTTCGCCGCCAGCTGTGCGGGCCCACGATTCCCAGTAGTGGATGAAGTCGCCTTCGGTGTCGTGGTAGTCGACCATCTCGAGCGGCTTGCCGTCGCTGGAAAGCTGACGCAGGACGGCGTGGAAGTTCAGCTGTTCGCCTTCGTGCAGCTCGGTGCCGGGTATCCCCCATTCTCCGGGAAGTTCTTCGCCGGTATCCCAGGGCGAGGATTCAAACCAGAATTCTTCGGGGATACCTTCGTTGACGTTGGGGTCGTGCGGTACTTGGTCGGCGACGAGCACAATTAGGTGGCGGGCTTCTGGTCTCCAGCCAACGTTGGGGTTGGTATCTGTCTCCCAGAGCGCGCGACCGTAGGCTTCAGGTCCGTCGCCGCCTCCGCCAGCGAACAGGTCATCGATCCCTTCGTTTACCGCGGAGGCGTTGGATGTGATTGGGACATCGAGCTGCCAGGGCTCGTCGGATTCGGATTCCGTGTCGTATTCAGATCCGCCGTAGTCACGCACCTCGGCGATGCCGAAGTCGACGTTGGGTAGTGACCCGTCGAGTTGGGTCATTACTTGCTCGATTTCGGACTTCGCTTCGTCGAGCACTGGTCCCATCGAGCCGCTGGTGTCAAATACGAACATGACGTCGGTACTCGTGGTCGAGGCTCGGGCTGCGACCGGCGCGACGAGCGCAATCAGCAGACACGCAAGCCCCACGCACAAGCGCCTTTTCGTAGCCATCCCGGGGACGGCTGGCTCAGTTGTCCGTTGTGATGCCACGGACAGCATCCTACATAGTGGACTTTGCATCGGTCTACTTTTTGGAATCTGCAGTACCCGCCCGCGACTCGGTACTGAGCCCGTGAGGCACACGCTCGGCTTATCGTTGGGGCTGGTTCGGCTTGCTTCTTGGCATCTGCGACGATGGGAGAGTCGGCCATCACCGCTCGAGCAACCGCCGACGACGGGGCATTCCTCCCCATCCGTCCCAGCGCCTCCCCAACGCGTCCGATGGCCGTTTGGTGCCTTACCGTGACGAGAATCGAGCGACTCCACATAGAAAAGCCCCGCCGGAGCGGGGCTTTTCCGTAGCGGGTCGATAAGCCGGATTCTGTCGTTGAGCAGCCATCCATCTCTGCGGCCTACCTGGACCTCGGCGGGCTACCTGCGAACGGTCCTGTTTGGCCTTGCATCGGGTGGGGTTTGCCCGGCCGCCGCGTCACCGCGACGCCGGTGCGCTCTTACCGCACCATTTCACCCTTGCCGGCCCGCCGTTCACGTGGGACGGCGGACGTAGGCGGTTTGTTTCTGTGGCACTTTCCCGCGGGTTTCCCCGGGTCGATATCTCGACCACCCTGCCCTGTGATGTCCGGACTTTCCTCGAAGGCTCGCGCCTCCGCGGCTGCCTGACCTGCAGCTAGAAGCTAGCGCAGAGGCTTGTGGCTGTGAAGGAGCCGGGCGCTGGCGTGCACGACTGCGGCGGGTGCAAGCGTGCGTGCGGGCGGGCGTGGGCGCCGTTCGTTCAGACGCGCCTGAGTAGTCCGACGACGCGACCGAGCACCTTGACCTCCTTGCTGCGGATCGGCTGCATCGTCTCGTTCTCCGGCTGCAGGCGAATGTGGTCGCTCTCCTTGAAGAAGCGCTTGACGGTCGCCTCCTCACCGAGCAGAGCCACCACGACCTCGCCGTCGCGCGCGGTCTCCTGCGGGTGCACGACGACGTAATCGCCGTCGATGATGCCCGCGTCCTTCATCGATTCGCCCTTGATGCGCAGCAGGTACTCGCCCGCGCTGCCGCCGGCGATCTCGGGCACGGCCACGTACTCCTCGATGTTCTCCTCGGCCAGCATCGGCTGACCCGCGGCCACGGCGCCGAGCAGCGGCAGCCCCTCGCCGCGCACTATCCCGCGCACGCTCTCGACCGCCGAGCCGACCGAGCGCTCGAGCAACTCGATCGCGCGCGGCTTGGAGGGATCGCGCCGAAGCAGCCCGATCTTCTCCAGGTTCGCGAGATGGGCGTGGACAGTCGACGAGGACGCGAGCCCAACGGCTTTGCCGATGTCGCGTACGGTCGGTGGGTAGCCATACTTGGCCGAGTACTTGCCGATGAAGTCGAAGATCTCCTGCTGGCGCTTGGTCAGATCCATGGTTGCTTGACTCTCCACTCGGGTTTGCATGGGCCTACGACGAACATGTGTTCGTACAGTAGCCAGCCGTCTGGACGGATGCAAGGCCCGGGCTCGTGATCGCGCCTGCGCCCGGTACCGGAGAGCGCGCCCCGAGGCTATACTCGCGCACTCTGCGCTCGTGGCGGAATTGGTAGACGCGCAAGGTTGAGGGCCTTGTGGACCATTTGGTCCGTGGTGGTTCGAGTCCACTCGGGCGCATGAAATAGCTGCAAATCGTGGGCTTCTGGATGTGGATCGCCTCGCTATGCCCGGGCGGGACGAGACAGGAGATCTCCATCCCGGGAACACCGTGATGTCGTCACGGGCGGCAGCGAGCGCTGCCAGCTCGAACGCGTAGTTGGACTTCACGTGGTCGGTTACGCAGACGAGTTGCAGGCCCGCGTCGGCGAGTGCGTCGAGGTAGCGTTCTTGACCGTCGCGGCCGGTGTATTGGTCGCGGTTGTTGGTTGCGGGTCAGCCTCCTTGCCCCAATCGTGGCTGTCGATCGAGCGGACGTGGAAGGCAGCTCGAACGAACCCGGCAGTGCGGTTCAGCTGCTCCTCAAGGGCGCTGTTGAGATTGGCATAATCGGCCACGGCGGCAACCTACCTGCCGCAGGCCGCCGGCGACTGGCGGTTGGCCTTGTTCCGGTGGCCAGGTTAGTTTGTACTAATGAGCTTTTGCTGTCTGCTATCGACTAATCCTCCTACGCTCGACGGCTGCAACGGCCATGGCTATGGCACCCTGCGGAGAGTGCCCACTGCGAGCCGCCCGCTACTGGAGTGACTCGAGTGGATGGTGGCGTCTCACGTAGTCGCCGAAGAGCGGCGCGGTGAAGTCGACGTAGCCGCGTCGGGGACTGTAGATGAGGCCCTTGAGGTCGATCAGGTTCTGGCGCACGAGCGCGGTGCGACGCTGGTCAGCACCAAGCAGCGCCGATACCTCTGCGGTCTGCTGTGGCCCGTCGCCGAGTTCGGCGATCGCAGCCAGGTAGCGGCGCTCCGCTGGGGTCGCCCGATTGAAGCGTGCGCGGTGAAAGCCACTATCGAGTTGCTCTTGAGCGATCGTGTCGGCAGCTCTGGCGGCGCCATCGGTGATCGGCGAGCTGCCGGCTACCAGCCATGCATAGCGTCCGTAGGTCTGCAGGAAGAACGGGTAGCGATCGGCTCGGGCGAGGATGAAGTCGAGTGCGGCCTGCTCGTACTCGACCCCCTCGCGCTCGGCGGGGAGTGTGAGCGCTGCTTGTGCAGCTTCCTCCGTGAGACGACCGATCTCGACGTACTGAAATAGGCGCTCTGCATAGGAGCTGGCCTCGGCTAGGCGACCAGGGAGCTGTGGCAGCCCGGCGCAGACGAGCGCCACGGGCAGTTGGCGCTGGGCGATGCGATGGAAGGCCGCGAGCAGCGCCTGCAGGTCCTCCTTCTCAGCGAACTGCATCTCATCGAAGAAGAACGCGATGCCACTACCGGCTTCGCGGCCAGTCTCGCCGAGCTCGACCAGAACATCCTGAAGATCGACATCGAGCTGCCCGCTGTCCCCGCGTCCAGGTGTCGGATCGACCTCGACCTTGAATGTGATACCGGTGGGCATCGCCGTCATCGAGAAGCTGCTGATGACCGACAGCGCCCTGCGCAGCCGCTCCCGGACCTTCTCCCGTCGAGCGAGCGACTGTGCTGCCTGCACGGCTACATGGGCGAGCGCCGGCCGCAGTGGGCCGCGCCCGCGCAGCTCGATATAGCCAGAGCCCCATCCAGCCTCCTCAGCCTCCGCGGCGAAGCGGTTCAACAGGACCGTCTTGCCGACGCCGCGCAGCCCCCACAGCGCAAGGTTCTGCTCAGGACGTCCAGCAGCCAGGCGCTTGAGCATCACCCCGAAGTTGGTCTGCTCTCCATCGCGACCCGCCAGCTCCGGCGGCGGCGTTCCGGCACCCGGCGCATAGGGGTTCAGGACCTCGTCCACGCCCTGGAGTATATGGCTTTATATGATTGTATTTGGGCGGCGCATAAAACCGCATAAACGGACTCCGTCCGAGCACCCACCACCCCTCTGGCGGGTGCCTGACACATCCCCCACGAATCTCGACCGCGTCGATGTTCAGAAGCACCGACTCAGCTGACGGCCCGGGTACTCCAGCTCGGAGATCAGTTCCGCGACCTATCGATACTCCTCGCGGGCGAGCAACTCGACGGGCTTCTCGTCATCAAGCGCTTCGATCGGCTGCGTGAGCCAAATCGGGATGTAGTCAGCGTCCATGACGCGGCCCAGCCGGTCTGCCATCTCGGCGAGCTCGATCAGACGTTCGCGCGTGAGCCACTGGAGACGCTACGCCCTGTCAGCCAGTCCCGGACCGTGCTTGGCTTCGCGCCGGCCGCGCTGGCTATCTGGCGGTCGGAGAGATGCGCGTTCTCGTGCTCCTGCGGTCTAGCGCGAGAGCCCGCGCTCATGAACGGAAGCTCGTACAGGTAAGCGAGCCCTACCCCCAGGGTGTCTTCTCCGGAGCCCGGATCGGCACGAGGATGGTCTTACCAACCAAGTCATCCCAGGAGGAACCAAATGCTCACCAAGACCCGCACAACCATCGTCACCCTCATCGCTTCGGCCAGCTTCGCAGCCGCCGCCATCGCTCCGACGGTCGCCTCGGCACAGAAAATCGACTCCGGCACCCACGCCGCGACATGCGAAGTCCG
>DASXER010000152.1:0-23875 GCA_036490015.1 Solirubrobacteraceae bacterium
TTGGCCACCTCGCCACGGTCGATCACGCCCCCCGGTGCGACCTCCGCGCCGAAGTGCGCGACGACCGCGTCGCGCAGCTCGTCGCCTTCGTACAGCTCATGTACGACCGCGTCGCTCGAAATCGTCGCGGCGCCCAGCTCTTGCAGCTGCTCGAGCGCGGTGGACTTGCCCGCGCCCAGGCCTCCGGTCAGCCCCACGAAGGGAACCGCGGCCATCTGCCGCTCGGCTTCTAGTCCTGCGTCGCGGACTCGGCCGGCTCGGCGTCGGCCTGCGGCTGCTCGGCGGGCGCTGCCTCCGCGGCCGGCTCGTCAGTCGTCGGCTCGGCAGCCGCCGGCTCCTCGGCCACTGCCGCCGTCTCAGGCTGCTCAACCGCCGCGGCCTCGGGCTGCTCGACGGCCTCCGGCTCGGGCTGCTCGGCTGGCGCCAACTCGGGCTCGGCCTCCGCCTCCTCGACCGGCGCCTCCTCGACTGGCGCAGCGGCCTCCGGGGCAGCCTCGCCCTCGACGGCGCCTGCGTCCGGCTCGACGGCGTCCGCCGACTCGAACGAAGCCTGCTCCGCCTGCTCGTCCGTGGCGGCCGCGGCCTGCGGTGCCTCGGAGCCAGCCGGGCGCGACACGGGCAGGATCTGGTCCTCGACGCGCTTGGCCGACAGCGACAGGCGCCGGCGCTCGGAGTCGATCTCCAGGATCTTCACGCGGATGTCGTCGTCCGGGTGGACGATCTCGCGCGGGCTCTCGACGTGGTGCGGCGCGAGCTCTGAGATGTGCACGAGCCCCTCGACGCCGTCGAGAATCTCGACGAAGGCACCGAACGTGACGACCTTCGTGACCTTGCCCGCAAGCTCGTCGCCTACGTTGTAGGTGTCGACGATCCGCTGCCACGGATCCTCCTGGGTCTGCTTGAGGCCCAGGGAGATGCGCTGGCGGTCGCGGTCGATGTCGAGCACCTTGACCTTGACGGTGTCGCCGATCGAGAGGATCTCGCTCGGGTGGTTGACGTGCGACCACGACAGCTCGGAGATGTGGATCAGGCCGTCGATGCCGTCGAGGTCGACGAACGCGCCGAAGTCGACGATGTTGGAGATCTGGCCTTCGACCACGAGACCGGGCTGCAGCCGGTCGAGGATCTGCTGGCGCACCTCCTTGCGCTCCTCCTCCAGCACCGCGCGGCGCGACAAAACGACGTTGTTGCGCGAGCGGTTCAGCTCGATGACCTTGGTCTCGATCTTCGTGCCCATGTACTCGTCGAGGTTCGGCACGCGGCGGATGTCGACCAGCGACGCGGGCAGGAAGCCGCGCACGCCGAGGTCGATGATCAGGCCGCCCTTGACGACCTCGATCACGGTGCCCTCGACCGGCTCGCCCGACTCGGCGGCCGTTTCGATGCGCCGCCACGCCTTCTCGAAGCGAGCGCGCTTCTTGGACATGATCAGGCGACCGTCCTGGTCCTCCTTGGTCATGACGATCGCGTCGACCTCCTCGCCCAGGTGGACCTCCTCGCTCGGATCCACGGCCTTGCGGATCGAGAGCTCGTTGGCGGGGATGACCCCCTCGGACTTGTAGCCGATGTCGACGAGCACCTCGTCCTTGTCGATCCGGACGACGTGGCCGGTGACGACCTCGCCCTCCTCGATCTCTCGGAAGGTGGCGTCGTAGTTGGGCACGATCTGCCCGTCGATTTCTAGGAGCAGGCCGTTCGAGCCGTCGACTACCCGGGCCGCTGGATTCTCTACCAAGGTTTGCACCGGCCGAAGCCTAGCGCAGCCGTATCATTGCCGCAGATGCCCGTCCGTGCGACCAAGCGGGGAGAGCTGCGCACCCCGTTGGAGCGCGACTGCGACGTGCTCGTCTGCGGGGCCAGTTTCGCGGGCCTCGCGGTGACCCGCGAGCTGGCTGGAACCGGCGCCAAGGTACTGGTCCTCGATCGGTATGAGATCGGCGAGCGCCAGACCTCGGCCTGCGCGATGCCGACCCTGTGGCTCGACGCGCTGGAGCTGGGCGAGTCCCATCTGCAGACCTTTGACGAGCTCCTCGTACACACGCCATACCGCACAGGGCATTGGAAATTGCCGTGGTCGTTCTCGACGTTCGACTACCGGCGCATCTGCGCCCTCTTGTGGGAACAGGGCTCCGCGCCGGACACGGAATTCGAGACCGCCACCGTCACTGGCCGCCACGGCGACACGGTGCAGACGGACCGCGGCGAGCTGCGCGCGCCGTTGATCGTGGACGCGCTCGGCTGGCGGCGCGTGCTGTCCAACGCGCGCCCGATTCAACCTCCCGACGCGCGTCTCTCACGTGGGCTGGAGGTGCACCCTCCCGGCCGCGGCGAGGAGATGGAACTGTGGATCGACGCCGGCTACATCCGTTCCGGCTACTCGTGGAACTTCCCCGCCGGCGACGAGCTGCGCATCGGCGTCGGCTCGTTCTGGCCCAGCCACCACGTCAAGGAGCCGACCGTCAGGCTCGCCGGCGACCTCGGCCTGCCGCCGGACGGCTATCAGGGGAATTGGATCCCTCATCAGCTGCGGCGCGCGACCGAGGACAACGTCTTCTTCACGGGCGACTCGGCCGGGCACTGCCTGCCGCTGACGGCCGAGGGCATCCGCACCGCGCTCTACTTCGGCATCGCTTGCGGGCGCGAGCTGCGCGGCGTCGTCGAAGGCCGGCGGGCACGTGAGCAGGCGCTCGCGACCTACGGCGCCTTCTCGGACTCGCACGAGCGCAAATACCGCTGGCTGCTGCGCGTGCAGCAGGCGGTCGGCCAGCTCACGCCGAGCCGCGCCGTGACGGCGATGGTGCGCGCGATGGAAAGCGAGCGCCTGTCGGCATGGGCGTTCGGGCACTACCTCGACATCGCTCCGCCGTCGTTCGTGTCCGCCGCCGGCCCCCGCCCCGGTTCGGGCGGCGGCAGCTCCGCCAGCGCCTCCGCCAGCCGCCGGATGCCCTCCTCGATGGCTGGCTCGGCCAGGTTGGCGTAGCCGAGCACCAGCCCGTCGTCGAGCGGGCGCGGCTGCATGAAGGCGTAGCCGAGCGGATAGACGCCGACCGACCGTTTCCGCGCGGCGCCCACCAGCGCGAGCGCGTCGACGGGGCGCCCGAGACGCACGATCGCGTGCAGCCCGGCCGCGATCCCGGTCACGCGCGCGGCGGGCAGGTGCTCGGAGACGGCCCGCACGAGCGCGTCGCGGCGCGCACGGTAGCGACGACGGGCTTGGCGCAGGTGGCGATCGTAGGCGCCGCTTTCGAGCATCCGCGCGAGCGCCAGCTGGTCCAGCGTCGGCGAACCGTGGTCGGCGTGCTCCTTTTGCTCGATCAGCGGCCCGACGAGACGCGCCGGCAGCACCATCCAGCCGAGCCGCAGCGCCGGCGCGAGCGTCTTGCTGACGGTGCCCATGTACGCGACCCGTTCGGGCGCCAAGCCCTGCATGGCGGCCAGCGGCGCGCGGTCGTAGCGGAACTCGGCGTCGTAGTCGTCCTCGACCACCAGCCCGCCCGTCTCGCCGGCCCAGGCGAGCAGCGCGGCCCGCCGCTCGGGCGACATGCCGACTCCGGTCGGCGACTGGTGCGCCGGGGTGACGATCGCGAGCCCGAGGCCGGGCACGCGCAGATCCTCGACGCGGGCGCCCTCGTCGTCGACCGGCAAGCCGACGAGCGAGGCGCCGTTGGCCTCGAGGATCACGCGGTGCACGGGCATACCCGGGTCCTCGACCGCGAACGGGAACTCGCGCCCGAGCGTGCGCGCCAGCAGCGCGAAGCCCTGTGCCACGCCGGCGACGATCACGATCGTGTCCGGGTCGGCGACCACGCCGCGTACGCGCCCGAGATGGCCGGCGAGCGCCTGGCGCAGCTCCGGCGCGCCACGCGGGTTGGGGTAGCCCAGGGTGCTGTCGGGGGCATCTCTGAGCGTCTCTCGCAGTGCTCTGAGCCACGTCTGCCGGGGAAACGCCGACAGGTCGGGGTAGCCGGGGAAGAAGTCGAACGCGAGCGTGTGCGCGCGCGGCTCGATCTCGGCCGTGCCGCCCGCCACGGCGGCTCCCGCCACGAACGTGCCCGCGCCCCGGCGGGCGACGAGGTAGCCCTCGGCGAGTAGCTGCGCGTATGCGTCCACCACCAGGCGTCGCGACAGCCCCAGGTCCGCCGCCAGCTCGCGCGTGGCCGGCAGCCGGCTGTGGGCCGGCAGCCGACCCGACCTAACCGCCTCGCGCAGGCCGTCCTCCAGCTGGGCGCGCAGCGGGCGTCGGGTCGGCGAGCCGCGCTCCAGCTCTACGAGCAGCTCCCCACCACCAGATGAAGAATTGGTACCCATATTCACCCTAAAAATGGTCCTTTACGATGGTCCACGACGAGCATATCGTGGGGCCGGCGATGAGCGCCACATTCGCCGCCAAGCGCTTGCCGACCGAGCTGACCGAGCAGATGTTGCGCGCTGGGCTCGTCGCCTTCGCGGCCATCCACCTCGGCTTGGCCTCGATGATGGCCTTCGCGCCGCACGCCTTCTACACGGCGATCGGTCCATTCGGCTCCTACAACGGCCACTACATCCGCGATGTGGCCAGCTTCTACGGCGCGATCGCCATAGCCATGGCGCTCGCCCTGCGCCGTCCGTCCTGGCGCGTGCCGGTGCTCGCGCTCGTGACGCTCCAGTACGCGCTGCACAGCGTCAACCACCTGATCGACATCGGCAAGGCCCACCCGGCCTGGACGGGCTACGCCACCTTCGCCGCGCTGGCCGGGGCGACGCTGCTGCTCGCCTGGCTCACGAGCCTTGCCGCCGCGCAACCGGATCCCCTCTCTCCCCCATAACCCTCGCGACAAAGGAGGCCCACATGAGCCGCATCCCAAACCCCAAGCTCGGGCCTGTGAGGCGCGTCGTCTACGCGCTGGCGCGACGCGAAATGAAGCGCATGACCGGCAAGGCGCTGCTGACGCCGGACATTCCCGTGCGCGCGCATCGCCTGTCGCTGTTGGGCGGCTACGCCATGTTCGAGAAGCGCGTCGCGTCGAGAACTCGTGTGCCCGAGCGCCTGCGGGCGCTGGCGGTACTGAAGTCCGCCGTCATGCAGGGCTGTGAGATGTGCCAGGACATCGGCTCGTTCGAGGCGCGTACGCATGGCGCCAGCGAGCAGCAGCTGCTCGACCTCTACCGCTACCGCGAGAGCGAGCACTTCGATGAGACCGAGCGGCTCGTGCTCGACCTGGCCGTCGGCATGACCGTGACGCCGGTGCAGGTCGGCGACGAGCTGTTCGCGGCGCTCGCCGCGCGCTTCGACGAGCGCCAGCTGGTCGAGCTGGTCAACCTGATCGCGGTCGAGAACCTGCGCTCGCGCTTCAACGCGGCCTGCGGCCTGACCGCCGCCGGCTTCAGCGAGGGCATGGCCTGCGCGCGCATGGAGCCCGCCGCGCGCGAGCCGGCCGCCGCCGCCGGGCTGGCCGTGGCGTCGTGAAGGTGTTCCTGGCCGGCGCGAGCGGCGCGGTCGGGCGCCAGCTCGTGCCGATGCTCGCGCAGGCGGGCCATGAGGTGACGGGCACGACCCGCTCACCCGAGCGGGCCAAGGCGATCGCGGCCGCCGGCGCCAAGGCGGCCGTGCTCGACGCGCTCGACGAGCGGGCGGTGCGCGCGGCTGTGCTCGCGAGCGAGCCGGAGGTCGTGATCCACCAGCTGACCGCGCTGCCGCAGCGCATCGACCCGCGCAAGGTCAAGCGAGACTTCGTGCTCAACGACCGCCTGCGCGGCGAGGGCACGCGCATCCTCGTCGCCGCGGCGCGCGAGGCGGGCGCGAGGAAGGTGGTCGCGCAGAGCATCGCCTTCTCCTACGCGCCCGGCCCCGCCGGCACGCTGCACATCGAGAACGACCCGCTGCTCACCGAGACGGCGCCTTCGTTCGAGCGCAGCGCGCGCGCCGTGCGCGAACTGGAGCAGAGCGTGCTCGGTGCGGACGGCATCGTGCTGCGCTACGGCTACTTCTACGGGCCCGGCACGGCCATGGCGCGCGCGGGCTCGATGGGCCAAGACCTTTTTAAACGGAGACTCCCGCTAGTCGGCGGCGGCTCCGGAGTTTGGTCGCTGCTGCACATCGCGGACGCGGCGCGAGCGGCGATGCAGGCCATGGGCAGCGACGCCAGCGGCGCTTTCAACGTCGTCGACGACCACCCGGCGCGCGTGAGCGAATGGCTGCCTGCGCTCGCCGAGGCGATCGGCGCGCCGCGGCCGATGAAGGTGCCGGCGTGGCTGGCTCGCCTCGCGGCCGGCTCCTACGCGGTGTCGATCATGACCGAAGCGCAGGGCGCCTCGAACGCGCTGGCCAAGCGGGAGCTCGGCTGGACGCCGGCCCATCCCGACTGGCGCGAGGGTTTCAGGACCTCGCTCGGCTGAGCTACTTGCGTACGACCAGCACGACGCCGGCCAGCAGCAGCACGAGGCCGACGACGCGCGAGGTCGCGATGTGCTGGCGCGCGACGCCGAACAGGCCAAAGCGATCAACCGCGACCGACACGGCGAGCTGACCGGTGACGACGATCGCCGTCAGCCCGCTCGCGCCGAGCGTGCCGACCGTGCGCAGCGCGACGGTCACGTAGAAGGCGCCTAGCAGGCCGCCGACGAGCGCCCACCACGGCGCCCGCCCGGCGTGCTGGATGCCGCCGAGGCCGCCGCTCAACACGGTCGCGAACACGATCAGCGCGAGCGTGCCGACGAGGAACGAAACGGTCGCCGCTTGCGCGCCCGAGATCTCCTTGCCCAGGCGCGCGTTGATCGGCGCCTGCATGCCGACGAAGCAGCCTCCAAGCGCGGCCAGCACGATCGCCAGCGTGCGGCTCACTTGGCCTCCAGCCAGTTCGCGCCGACGCCGATGTCGACCGCCATCGGCGGCTGGTGCTCCCACACGCCGACCATCTCGCGCTCGATCAGCGCGACGGCCTCCTCGGACTCCGACGGCGGGCCTTCGAACAGCAGCTCGTCGTGGATCGTCAGCAGCAGCCGCGTGGTCAGGCTCGACGCCGCCAGCGCGGCGTGGCAGCGCACCATCGCGAGCTTGATGATGTCCGCCGCCGTGCCCTGGATGACCGTGTTGACCGCCAGGCGCTCGCCCTGCGTGCGCACCTGGTAGTTGCGGGCGCGCAGCTCGGGGATCTGCCGGCGCCGGCCCCACAGCGTCTTGACGTGGCCCGCCTCCTTGGCCTGCTCGATCGTCGTCGCCATGAACTCGGCCACCTTCGGGAAGCGTTCGAGGTAGGCGTCGATGAACTCCTTGGCCTCCTCGCGGGGAATGTTGAGGCGGTCGGCGAGGCCGTAGTCGGACAGGCCGTAGACGATGCCGTAGTTGATCATCTTCGACTTCGAGCGCATTCCCGGGTCGATGTCCTTCGCCTCGACGCCGAACACGCGCGAGGCGGTCGCCGTGTGCACGTCCTCGCCGCGGGCGAAGATCTCCATCAGCGCGTCCTCGCCGGCGGCCTGCGCGAGCACGCGCAGCTCGATCTGCGAGTAGTCGGCGGAGATCAACACCGAGCCCTGCTCAGCCTCGAAGCAGCCGCGGATCTCGCGCCCCAGCGGCGTGCGCACGGGCACGTTCTGCATGTTCGGGTTGGTGCTCGACAGGCGCCCGGTCTGCGCGACCGCCTGCAGGAAGGTGGTGTGGATGCGGGCGCGATCGTCGACCTGCCCGGGCAGCACGTCGAGGTAGGTCTTGATCAGCGTCGACAGCTCGCGCCAGCGCTCGATGCGCGGCACGATCTCGTGCTCGGAGCGGATCGCCTGCAGCACGCGCGCGTCAGTCGAAAAGCCGGTCTTGCCGCGCCGCTTACGCGACAGGCCGAGTCGCTCGAACAGGATCTCGCCGAGCTGCTGCGGCGAGCCGATCGTGAACTCCTCGCCGGCCAGCATGAAGATGTCCTTTTCGAGGCCGTCGATCTCCTCGCGCACGCGGCTCGTGATGCCGGCCAGGCGCTCCAGGTTCAAGCGCACGCCGAGCTGCTCCATCTCGCGCAGGACGGGCACGAGCGGCAGCTCGATGTCGCGCATCAGCCCGTCCAGGCCGCGCTCTGAGATCTGCTCGATTTGCCAGTCGGCCAAGGCCCCGAGCAGCACGGCGTCGGCCGCCAGCGGGTCCTCCAGGTCGCAGGCGAAGCCCCGCTCTTCGCACAGCTCGGCGAACGGATAGCCGCGCCGCGCCGGCTCCAGCAGGTAGGCGCCCAGCAATGTGTCGTGGGCGAGCCGCGACGGCACGAGCCCGAGCGCCTTGGCGTCGTGGGCGATCACCGGGCGCTCGCCGCAAGCGACGACGACTTCCTCGGAGCTGTCGGCGTCGCCGGCGAGCACCTTGCCGTCGTTGGCCACGGCGAAGCGCCACGCCGCGCCTTCGGCGAACAGCTCGCCCTCCGGCACGTCGGTCGCGCTTGCCACCACGCACAGTTCCGCGTCCGCGCTCAGCTTGCCGACGTCGGCGGGCGATCCGGAGCTCAGCCTGGCGGTCAGCATCACGTCGGCGCTCGGCGCGGGGGCCGCCAGGTCCGCGTCGCCCAGCGCTTCCTCCAGCCTGCGCAGCGGGTCGCGCAGCTCGTACTCGCGGAAGACCTCGCGCACGCGTGCCCGGTCCGGCTCCAGCGCGGCCTCCGCGACGATGTCGAAGTCGACCTCCAGGTCGCGGTGCACGGTCGCCAGCTCCTTCGACAGGCGCGCGTTGTCGGCGTGCTCGACGAGGTTCTGTTTGCGTTTCGCGCCGCTGACGCTCTCGACGTTCGAGAGCACGTCCTCGAGCGCCCCGTAGGTCTGGATCAGGTCGCTGGCGGTCTTGTCGCCAATCCCCGGGATGCCGGGGATGTTGTCCGAGGTGTCTCCCTTGAGCCCGTAGAAGTCGGGGATCAGCTCGGGCGGGATGCCGTAGCGGTCGATCACCGCCTGGCGGTCGTAGATCTTCGTCTCGGTGATGCCGCGCGCGGTCGCCATCACCTTGACCATGCCGTCCGCGTCGATCAGCTGGAAGACGTCGCGGTCGCCGGTCACGATCATCACCGGCACCGGCGGCTCGGCGCGCAGCGCGCGCTCGGCGAGCGAGGCGATCACGTCGTCGGCCTCATAGCCCTCCAGGCGCACGTTGCGGTACCCAAAGGCCTCCACGAGCGGTTCCATGGCGGGCCACTGCTGCTTGAGCAGATCGGGCCGCGAGCGCCGCGAGGCCTTGTACTCGGGGTATTTCTCGCTGCGGCCCGACGTGCCGGCGTCCCAGGCCACAGCCGTCGGGCAGACGCCGTACTCGGTGACGATCTTGACCAGCATCGAAGCGAAGCCGAAGATCGCGTTCGTCGGCACGCCCGTCGATGTCGCGATCGACTCCGGCAGCGCGAAGAAGGCGCGGTAGACGAGGCTCGGACCGTCGATCAGGAACAGCCGACCGCTGCCGTCCTTGCCGTTTTGAGCCGCCTTGGTCGCCATCGCAGAGCACTCTATGCAGCGCGGCGTACGCTCGCCCCGGAGCCCTCGCGGGCTGATACGTGGAAAGATGCCGTGCCGCCAACCACCAAGGGGAGCCCGAGCAGTGAGCGCAACGCCTAGCGCGCAGTACCGCCTCACCATCCGCGTCAAGCTTGACGACACCGCGGGCATCCTCGGGCACGTCACGAGCGCGATCGGCGACGCCGGCGGGATCGTCGGCGCGGTCGACCTGGTCGAGATGGACAACCGCCAGAGCCTGCGCGACATCGTCGTCGACGCCTCCGGGCGCGAACACTGGCAGCGAATCCTCGACGCGATCGACGCGATCGCGGGGGCCGAGGTGATCGACACCACCGACCGCACCTTCCTGCTGCACGTCGGCGGCAAGATCGAGCAGCACAACAAGCACCCGCTGAAGACCCGCGACGACCTCTCGATGGCCTACACGCCCGGCGTCGCGCGTGTCTGCCTGGCGATCGCCGACGACGAAGACAAGGCCTTCCAGTACACGATCAACCGCAACACGGTCGCCGTCGTCTCCGACGGCACGGCCGTGCTCGGCCTCGGCAACATCGGCCCGCGCGCGGCGATGCCGGTGATGGAGGGCAAGTGCTGCCTGTTCAAGGAGTTCGCCGGCGTCGACGCCTTCCCGATCTGCTTGGAGACCGACGACACCGACGAGATCGTGCGCACCGTCAAGCTGATCGCGCCCGGCTTCGGCGGCATCAACCTGGAGGACATCTCGGCCCCGCGCTGCTTCGAGATCGAGGAGCGCTTGAAGGACGAGCTCGACATCCCCGTCTTCCACGACGACCAGCACGGCACCGCGGTCGTCGTGATGGCCGCGGTGTTCAACGCCGTCAAGCTCACGGGCCGCGACCTAGCCGACCTGAAGGTGATGATCATCGGCCTCGGCGCGGCCGGCATCGCGGTCGCCAAGATCCTGCTCGCGGCCGGCGTCAAGGACATCGTCGGCGCCGACTCGCGCGGAGTGCTGAGCACCAAGCGGGAGGATTACGAGGACGGCTCCATGAACGCCGTCAAGCGCTGGTTCGCGGAGGTCACGAACCCCGAGTGCCTGTCGGGCACGCCGGCCGAGACGATCGACGGCACCGACCTGCTGATCGGCGTGTCCGGCGCGCGCGTGATGCCGGCGCAGGCGCTCGAGCGCATGGCGCCCGACGCGATGGTGTTCGCGATGGCCAACCCGAATCCGGAGGTGCACCCCGAGGAGGCGGCGCCGTACGTGCGCATCATGGCCACCGGCCGCTCGGACTACCCCAACCAGATCAACAACGTGCTCTGCTTCCCCGGCATCTTCCGCGGCGCGCTCGACGTGCGCGCAGCCTCGATCACCGAGGACATGAAGATGGCGGCCGCCCGTGCGATCGCCGAGATCGTCGACGAGCGCGAGCTGCGCGAGGACTACATCATCCCGTCGGTCTTCAACCGCGACGTGGCCCCCGCGGTCGCCGCGGCGGTGGCCGAGCAGGCACGTGCCGCTGGCGGCGCCCAGGCCGGCCTCCAGGTCGGCTTCGCCCAGGGCGACCCGGTGCCGGGCGAGGGCAGCGGCTCGCAGCTCTCGCCGGGCACGAGCGAGGACCGACGCCTGCGATGAGCGCCGGCCTGCGTGTCGCCGTCACCGGCGCCACGGGCCTGATCGGCGGGCGCCTGCTCGCGCGCCTGCGCGCGGACGGCGCGGAGACGACGATCCTCACACGCAACGCGGCGCGCACGCGCCAGCGCCTCAGCCTGACCGCCAGCGAGCGCGCGCTGGACTGGCAGCCGACTGGCGAAGCCGCGCCCGCCGACGCGCTCAGCGGCCGCGACGCGGTCGTGCACCTGGCGGGCGAGCCGATCGCCCAGCGCTGGAGCGAGGACGTCAAGCTGGAGCTGCGCGAGAGCCGCGTGCTCGGCACGCAGAACCTGATCGCGGCGTTGCGCGAGCTGCCCGACGACGAGCGTCCGCGCACGTTGATCAGCGGCTCGGCCGTCGGCTACTACGGCCCCCATGGCGAGGAGCCGCTCGACGAGGACGCGCCGGCGGGCGGCGACTTTCTGGCCGGCGTGTGCCGCGAATGGGAGCGGGAGGCCGCCCGTGCCACCGAGCTCGGGATGCGCGTCGTGCACGTGCGCACGGGCATCGTGCTCGATCGCCACGGCGGCGCGCTGGCGAAGATGCTGCCGCCCTTCCGTCTCGGCGTCGGCGGCCCCGTCGCGGGTGGCAGGCAGTTCATCTCCTGGGTCCACGCCGACGACGTCGTCGGGCTGATCGCCGCCGCGCTCGGCGACGAGCGCTGGAGCGGCCCGGTCAACGCGACTGCACCCACCCCCGTCAGCAACCGCGACTTCTCGCGCGCGCTGGGGCGCGCTCTGCACCGCCCGGCGTTGCTGCCGGTGCCCGGCGTCGCGCTGCGCCTGCTCTACGGCGACATGGCCGAGATCGTCACGACGGGCGTGCGGGCGATGCCCGCCAAGGCGCTCGTGCTCGGCTATGAGTTCGCCCAACCCGAGCTGGACGCCGCGCTGCGCGACGCGCTCGCCTGAGCGCTCGCGCGCCGGGCCGAGGGGTATAGAGGCCCGGCGGGGTGTTCTCGAGGCGGCTCAGGCGTAGCTCGGCTCCTGCCGCACCGCCGCGGGCAGGCCGTTGTCGGTCTCGATGATCACGCGACAGGGCCGCTTGCTGAGCAGGTAGGCGGCCGTCGGGCCGATGTGGCGCTCGCCCGCCGGCGCGTGGATCGCCGACCAGTAGATGACGTCGGAGCCGACCCGTTCGGCTTCCTCGACCAGCGCCGCGCCGGGGTTGCGCGTGCGGATCAGGCCGGTGCGGATCTCGATGCCCGCACGGCGCGCCTGGATGCGGGCGCTCTCCAGGACCGAGCGCCCGTGCGCCTCCTCCTCTTCCAGGCCCGCCTCTAGCGAGAGCTGCCGAGGAACCACCAAGACGAAGATCGCGTACACGATCCCCTCTTCGCCGATCAGCTTGGCGGCGCCGCGCAGCGCGCTGGCGCTGATGTCATCGCCGAAGATCGGCACCAGCGCCGTGCGGTAGTCGAGCTCCTGGAAGTCGGCCGGGCGCGCGGGGCGCTCGATCTTGTAGCTCTTGCGAGGATCGAGGCCCTGCCGGCGGCGGTAGAGGAAATAGCCCGCCATACCGAGCACCATCCACGGGATTCCGATCGTGCGTGCCTCCCCGTGGAGCGCCACCACGGCGCCCCAGGCCGCCGCGGTTCCGATGCCGCCGAGCACCGCCGTGATCGGGATCGGACGACCGCGGATGCTCACGTTCCAGGGCAGCCGATACGGGCGCTCGCGACCCGGCTCCTTGAAACGCAAGGCCACCACCGACACATGCGCGGTCGTGAACGAGAGCATCGCGCCGAACGAGTAGAGGTTGCCCAGCAGCGTCGTTTCGCCGGGCAGGATGAGCAAGCCGGCGAGGATCGAGAAGAAGATGATCGTGAACCAGGGCGTGCGATACCGCGGGTGCAGCTGCGAGAAGATCGAAGGCAGCTGGCGGTGCTCGGCGAGCGACCACGAAAGTCGCGAGATTCCGATCAGGCCGGCGTTGGTGGCGATGAACAGGATCGTCGCCGCGAGCACGCCGACGTAGTCGCGCGCGGCCGTGAGGGCTGCCCCGTGCAAGCCCAGCTGTCCGATGATGCCGAGCACCGGATCGTTTTCGAAGTGTCCGCCGAGCGCCGTCGCATAGCCAGCGTGCTTGTAGCTTTCCAGCAGCGCCGGGCTGTATCCGGCTGTGTGGTGAACGACCGGCAGAGCAGACAGCGCGACCACCGAGATACCGGCATACACACCGAGCACCGCGATCAGGACGAGGTTGACGGCCTTCGGCACGTCGTGACCTGGATCCTTGGCCTCCTCCGCCATGTTGGAGACCGTCTCGATACCGGTGTAGGCGACCATCGCCACGGAGAGCGCGAAGATCACCTGCGTCCAGCTGGGGGCCGTGCCGAGATGAACCTGGTCGATCAGCAGCGATGGTTTCAGGACGAGGGCGAACCCGACGATCACGAGCAGGACCTGCGTACACAGGTCCGTGACAGCGAGGACCAGATTCAGCTTCGCCGACTCCCCTAGGCCGCGGATGTTCAGCCCGGCGAGCAGGACGATCGTGATCAGGCCGCCGATGATGTCGCCCGGATTGTGCGTGAGGGCGGGGAAGAACGCACCCAGATAGTGGGGCACGAAGAACGCAGAGATCGCGATCGTGATGATGTAGTCGAGGCTCAGCGCCCAGCCCGCGAAGAACGACACGACGTCGTTGAACGCGTGCCTCGCGAACGACGAAGAGCCTCCCGCTTCGGGGTACATCGCGGCGCCCTCGGCGTACGTCTTCGCCGTCAGCACGAACAGGCAGCCGGCGAACAGGAACACCAGCGGCGTGAGACCGAGCGCATGGGCCGCGACGAGGCCGAGCGCGTAGTAGATCGATGAGCCGACGTTGCCGTAGGCGGTCGCGAACAGGCCCGAGACGCCGACCGACTTGCGCAGCCCTTGCTCTGAGAGGCGCGCCATACATTTGACGCTAGATCCGCCGCCGTCAAGATCGCATCAAGATGCGCGCGCGGCGCATTCAGATTTCGTAAAGATCAGGCTCTGAAGCGATATCCGACGCCGGCGTCGGTGCGGATGAAGGAGGGCCGGCCGTCGTGCGTCTGCAGCTTCGCGCGCAGGTTGGCGATGTGCGTGCGCAGCAGCGAGGTGGCGTCGCCGTGCTCCGGTCCCCAGACCTCGACGAGCAACTGGCGGTGGGTCATCAACAGGCCGCGGTTCACCGCCAGCACGCGCAGCAACGAAAACTCGGTCGGCGTGAGGCGAACCTCCTCCTCGTCCAGCCACGCGGCGTGCGCGGCAACGTCGAGCACGAGCCCGTCGAGCTCGAAGCGGGGCTCGGTCGCCCCACGCCCCGCGCGTCTGAGCGCCGCCTGCACGCGCGCCACCAACTCGCCCGGGCCGAACGGCTTCGTGACGTAGTCGTCGGCGCCGTGCTCGAGCGCTTCGATCTTGATCGCCTCCTCGCCCAGCGCCGACAGCACGAGGATCGGCATGTCGCTCCACTCGCGTAGGCGCCGGCAGACCTCGATGCCGTGCATGTCGGGCAGCATCAGGTCGACGATCGCCGCGTGCGGACCCGACAGCGCGGCGCGGTCGAGCGCCTCCTCGCCACCGGCGGCGATCAGCACCTCATAGCCCGCGTCGCGCAACACGAGGCTGAGCGCGCGCCGGATCTGCGGGTCGTCGTCGCAAACCAGGATGCGCTCGCCCGTGCCTCTTGCGGCGCCGGCCATCAGCGCGCGGCGGCGGTCTCGCGCTGCTCGGCGGCGACTCCGAGCGGGAACTCGACCACCACGCTCGTGCCCTGCCCGGGCGTCGACTCGACCGCGATCCGCCCGCCGTTGACCTCCACGAAGCCCTTCGCGATCGCGAGGCCCAGGCCGGAGCCGTGGTGGCCCGCGGGCGCGTCGGCCGAGCGGTAGAAGGGCAGGAACACGCGCTCCTGCTCGGCTGGGTGGATGCCTGGTCCCTGGTCGACGATACGTACCCGCAGGCGCCCGGCGACCGCACGCGCACGCACCGACACGGGCTTGCCGGCGGAGTAGCGGGCGGCGTTCTCCAGCACGTTGGCGAAGGCCCGCTCCAGCTGCGCCGGGTCGGCCTCGATCGGCGGCAGCTCGCGTTCCAGCGAGAGCTGGAACAGACCGCGCTCGGCGCGTGCCTGCTCGACCGCCTCTGCGAGCACCTCCTCGATCGAGCAGACAGCCGAGACGGGCTGGGACTGGCCGGACTGCAGCATCGAGAGGTCGAGCAGCTTCTCGATCAGCAGCCACAAGCGCGTGGCGGCGTCGAGCACCAGCTCGCGCACCTCCCCCACCTTCTCCGCGCTCGGCAGCGCCGGGTCGAGCGCGCCGGCGGCCGTCAGGATCGCCGTCACCGGCGTGCGCAGGTCGTGCGAGACGGAGCGCAGCACGGCCGTCTTCATCTCGTCGCTGCGCCGAAGCGCGGCCGTCTCGACGACCTCGGCCTGCAGCTCGCTGCGGTGCAGCGCGGCCGCGAGGATCGACTCCAGCGAGGGCACGACGCGCGCCAGCACACGCGCGCGGTCGACCTCGGACAGGCCATCGGGCAGCAGCAGCGCGCCGATCGGGTCGGGCGCGCCGCCCAGTGGCAGCGCGGCCCAGGGTGCACGAGCCACCCCGGCGCCTTCCGCGTGGCGGCCCGCCTGGGCGCCATCGGCGCCCCGTCGCGTCTGCCCCAGCTCGATCGCCGCCGAGGAGACCCCGATCGCCGCCGCGAGGCGCTCGGCCGCCTGCGGCAACGCCTCGGGCAGGCTGTCGGCGCCGAGCAGCAGTTGCGCCAGCTCGCTGGCCAGGTCGGCCTCGCGGCGGCGCTCCTCCAGCTCCCGCGCGCGCGAGCGCGCCAGCCCGGCCACGAAGCCCATCGCAACCGCGACCGCCACGAACGCACACAGCGCGACCCAGTTGCGCCCGTCGGCGAGCGTGAAGCGGCCCACCGGAGGCAGGTGGAAGAAGCTGAACGCGGCCACGCTGAGGATCGCTGTGGCCACCCCGAGCACGAGCCCCCACAGCATCGCCACGACCACCACCCCCACCAGGTAGACGACGCCGAGCGAGATCACCGGCGCGACGTGCTTGAGCGGATAGATCAAGCCCGTCGCGGCGGCCACCGTGCCAAGCGCGACGAGCACGCCCAGGGCGCGCGACGGGCGCTCGGGCCTCAGCAGCAGGGGCGAGAGCCGGCGCGGGGACGGGTCGGCGCCCATGCCCTCAGGCCGGCGCGAGCAGAGCCGAGGAGCGCTGCTGCTCGGGCGGGTTCTCGGTCTCGATGATCACCCGGCACGGGCGCTTGCCGAGCAGGTAGGCGGCGGTCGGCCCGAGGCGCTGCTCGCCCGCTGGGGCATGGATCGTCGACCAGTAGATGACGTCGGCGCCGATCTTCTGTGCCTGCTCGACTAGCGCGGCGCCGGGGTTGCGGGTGCGGATCAGACCCGTGCGGATCTTGATGCCGTCGCGGCGCGCCTTGATACGCGCGCTCTCCAGCGCCGAGCGGCCCTGCGCTTCCTCTTCCTCGAGGCCTTCGTCGAGCGACAGCTGGTTGGGGACCGCGAGCACGTAGACGGCGTACACGACGCCCTCTTCGCCGATCAGCTTGGAGGCCGCGCCGAGCGCGCTCGCGCTGACGTCGGTGCCGAAGATCGGCACGAGCGCGGTGCGGTAGTCGAACTCGGCGAAGTCGGGCGGGCGCTCGCGTTTGGGGGCGTGCGCGGTGGTGCGCAGGTCGAGACCCTGGGCGCGGCGGTAGACGACGTAGATGACCATGCCGAGCGCGAGCCAGAAGACGCCCGCCGCCGCCACGTCGAGGTGGATGAACGTCACGACCACGAACGCCAGCCCCGTGCCGACGATCCCGAGCAACGCGAACAGCGGCAGCTCCATGCCTTTGACCTTGAGCGTGCCAGGGCCCCGGTATGGGCGCGGCTTGTCTGGCTCCTTGACGCGCAGCCGGATGACCGACAGGTGGGCGATCGTGAACGACAGCATCGCCCCGAAGGCGTAGGCGTTGCCGAGGAATTCGGCTTGGCCGGGGATGATCGTCAGGCACGCCACGCCGCCGAACAGCAGGATCCCGACCCATGGCGTCGAGAAGCGCGGGTGCAGGCGGCTGAGGCGATCGGGCAGCTGGCGGTGCAGGCCCATCGAGTACACGAGCCGCGAGACGCCGATGATGCCGGCGTTGGTGGCGATGAACAGGATCGTCGCGGCCAGCAGGCCGACGTAGACCTCGCCGACCGACTGCAGCGGGCCGAGATGCAGGTGCTTGACGATGCCCAGCACCGGATCGCCCGCGAAACCGCCCTTGGCCTCGCTGGTGCCGAGCAGCGTGCTGTATTTGCCGTCGGCGAGCTTGTGGACGGGCAGCGCCGAGAGGGCGACCATCGGCAGCGCCGCGTAGATCGCGAAGACGGCGAAGACGACCGATTTGATCGCCTTGGGGATCGTCTTGGTCTCGTCGCGGGCCTCCTCGGCCATGTTCGAGATCGTCTCGATGCCGGTGTAGGCGATCATGCCGACCGGGATCGCGACGAGGAAGTTCTTCCAGCTCGGCGCGACGCCGAAGTGGACGTTGTGGATCAGTACGTGCGGCGAGAGCACCAGCAACATGCCGACGACGACGAGCAGCAGCTGCGTGGCCAGGTCGGTGATCGCGAGCACGATGTTCAGGCCGGCCGCCTCCTTGACGCCGACGACGTTGACGACCGACAGCAGCGCCACCACGCCGATGCCGAACACGATGTCGCCGGGACCGTGCTGCAGCGCCGGCCAGAACAGCCCGCCCAGGTAGTGCGGCACGAAGAACGCGGAGATCGCGATCGTGATCGTGTAGTTGAGCATCTGCGCCCAGGCGGCGAAGAACGACCACAGCTCGTTGAAGGCGTGGCGGGCGAACGAGGAGGAGCCGCCGGCCTCCGGGTACATGGCGGTCGCCTCGGCGTAGGTGGCGGCCGTCAGGTAGAAGATCACGCCGGTAATCAGGAACACGATCGGCGTGAGGCCGAGCGCGTAGGACGCGACCAGCCCGAGCGCGTAGTAGATCGACGAGCCGACGTTGCCGTAGGCGGTCGAGAACAACGCGCTCGTGCCCAGCACGCGGCGCAGGCCATGTTGGGTCAGGCGAGCCACGGCAAGAGCGTACATCCGCGCCCCCGTGTCGGCGTCCGCTCAGGGCACCGATCGGAGGCCGACAGCGTGCAAAATCCCATTCATCGCAGGCGCCCTTGAAGGAAGCGGCCGTATGATCCCGACGAGGCCGGAATTTGCAGTTCCACTGCGTCATCCGGTGTGTAGAGCATGGAAACCGCGCGACGCGAAAACTACGATTCCGGCGAGGACTTCGTCCTCGAATACGGCGAGCTGCGCTTCACGTTCAACGAGGCGGACTTCGCCCAGCGCTGCGAGCAGGCGGCCTTGAAGCTCGGTTTCGTCGGCGCGCGCCTCGGCCAGGCCGAGCTGGAAGACCTGGTCAACCTGGCGGTCAACGGTGAGATCCTCGACCCCGCTTCCGCCCTCGGCGAACACGTCAACGACTGCTGGCCCGAGCTGATCGGCCCCGCCGAGCGCTCGCTCGTGCACTGGCTGCGCCGGCTCGTGTTCCGCGGCGCCTGGCTCGACCAGCGCGTCAAGGAGGGCGAGCTGACGATCTCCTTCGACGAGCAGACTGGCAGCTTCGCCTACGTGCAGCCGCGCGAGGCCGGCGCGGGCGGCGAACCGATCGAGTTGGCGCCCGAGCCCTCGTGGGGCCGCGTCGCCTACCGCGGCTAGACGCGACCCCGCTCACTCTGAAAAACGCGCCCAACGCGCCGCGCTGCCACCAAGCAGCGTCTGGCACCGACGCGTGAGGTGCGGCGCCTCAGCCAGCGTCGAGCACCGACGCGCGCGCCTTGGCGATTTCTTTGGCGCCCGTCTTGCCGACCAGCAGCTCCGGCTTGAGCGTGCCGCTGTTCGCGAGGTCGAGGATCGGCGCGCGGCCAGTCGACGTCAGCGCCGCGTCGAGCGCGATCACCGTCGTCTCGCCGCCGAGCGGCTGCGTGGCGATCGCGACGATCGTCAGCGAGCCCGCGTCCTTGAGGTTGCGCCCGGCCGCCAGCAGCCTGCGCGCCGCCTGCGGCTGCAGGCCGTCGAGGCAGTCGATCAGCACGAGCGCGTCGCCGCCGCGTGCGGCGGTCCGCTTGGCCGCGTCGAGCACGCGCTCGACGGCTTGGGCCTGAGCGTCGGGCGCGGCGGCGAACGTCAGCGCGCAGGCCGGCTCGACCGGCCCGTCCTGCCATTCGGCGACCTCCTCGGGGCGCACGCCCACGAGCGCGAGCTTCAACTCCAACCCGTCGCGGCCGGCGAAGGCGGCGACGATGCGCCTGAGCGTCTCGGACTTGCCGGCGTGGCGCGGGCCGACGATCGTCACGCGCGAGCCCTTGCCGAGCGGCGTCAGCGCGTCGATCGCCTCCAGCGTCTTGTCGTCCGACTTCAGCTCCAGACGATCCTTTGGCCAGGCGACTGGCTGGTCGTCGTAGCGGACGCCGTCGGAGACGCTGTCGGCGGACGCGCCGTTGATCGTGTCGACGCGCACCAGCGACGGGTAGCGCTCCGAGCGCCGCGGCGTGCGCACCGGCCCGCTGACCTCGTCGCCTGAGACGAGCTCGCAGCGGCGCACCTGGGCGGCGGAGATGTAGACGTCCTCGTCGGAGGGCTCGGGCGGGTCGACGCGCAGGAAGGCCGAGCCGTTGCCGAGCACCTCGACGACGCCTTTGGCCGTCTTCGCGCTCGCGTCGATCTCGGGCTCGCCCTGCTCGTCGTCTGAGCCCTTCGCTCCGCCGCGACGCCCGCCGGCGCTGGCTGCGGCCGCGGCGCCCCCGCGTGAGCCACGCGAACGACCGCCGCGCGTGCCGCGCGAGCGTGCTTTGGGCTTGGCGTCTGCCTCGTCCTCGTCCTCGTCGGGCTCCTCGGCATCGCGCGCGGAGGCATCCGTCGCCTGCTCGTCGGCGTCGGCCTCGGCTTTTCCGCGCCGGGCGCGCGGCGCGCGGCGGCGGCGCGCTTTGGGGCGCTCCTCGCCGTCGTCGTCGCCTCCTGAGGATGGGGATGGGGACTTCTCGCCGAGGATCGCGTCGATCAGATCGGCCTTGCGCAGGCGGCGGAAACCCTCGAGGCCGACCTGGTCGGCGATTGCGTGCAGGTCGGCGAGAGGACTGGCCTCAAGCTCGTCGCGCTCGAGTACGGGCATCGGAACTCCTTGTCGTTCGGGATTGGGCGGTCGGCGTCCCACCGCGTTGGCCAGCGGCAGGCACCCGTCGTGGGCCAGAGCCTAGCGGCGCGGGCGGGCGTAGCGCAGCTCCTCGCCGAGCGCGAGATCGCCGGGCGGCTCGCGCTTGCCGTCGAGCGCCGCGCGCACGGTCAGGTAGTCGGCGGCCGCGCGCACGTCATGCAGGCGGAAGATGTGCGCTCCGTGCTCGACGCCGTAGGCGAGCGCCGCGAGCGTGCCGGCGCCTCGCTCGCGGGGGCCTCTACCGGTCAGCGCGCCGATGAAGTCCTTGCGCGAGACCGCCATCAACAGCGGCCGGCCGAGCTCGCGCAGGCGATCGATCGCGCCGAGCAACCGGATCGTCTGCGCCGGCGTCTTGGCGAAGTCCGGACCGGGGTCGAGGATCAGCTGCTCGCGCGCGACGCCACGCTCCAGGGCCAGCTCCATGCGGTCTTCGAGGAAGGACACGACCTCGGCCGTTACGTCCTCGTACAGCTCGGGGTCCTGCAGGCGTGTGCGCGGCGGCGCCTGGGTGTGCATCAGCACGAGCGCCGCGCCCGTCTCGGCGCACACGTCCGCGAGCGCGGGGTCGCGCAGGCCGCTGACATCGTTGACGACACGCGCACCCGCGGCGACGGCAGCCCGTGCGACGGCCGGCTTGTAGGTGTCGACCGAGACCAGCGCGCCGAGCTCGCCGGCCAGCCGTTCGACGAGCGGCACGACCAGCCCGATCTCCTCGTCCACGGCCACCGGAGGGCGCCCGGTGGTGGCGGACTCGCCGCCGACGTCGAGGATGTCGGCGCTGTCGGCGAGCAGCTCGCGCGCCAGCTGGACCCGAGCGTCGAGCGTGGCGTGCAGACCGCCGTCGCTGAAGGAGTCCGGCGAGGCGTTGACGATGCCCATCAAGAGCGGGCGGTCGAGCGCGACGCGCTCCCCGCAGGCCAGGAGCGCTCCCGTCTCGCGCGCGCTCATGAGGCGCCGCGGGCGACGGCGATGCCCTCCTCGGCTGCCTCTAGCGCGAAGCGTTCGACCTCCAACTCCAGGCGCGCCTCGTCCCAGCCCAGCTCGCGCGCGAGCACGTCGCCGACGATCCGCACCGGCGAGCGGTCGCCGGACGTCGCGTCGCCGGTCAGCTCGTGCGCGGCGAGCAGTCCCAGGCGCGTGCGGCGCAGCAGCACGTCGCCGATGCTGCGCGCCTGCTCGCGCCGGGCGGCCAGCGCGACCTCGGCCAGCAGGTCGGGGCAGCGCGGGACGATCGGCTGCGCCAGCTCCCCGCGCTCGGCGGCGATCTGCAGCACGTCGTGGGCGCCGTGCCCATAACGGCCCGCGAGCGCCTCGTAGGAGGCCTCTGGGACGCCCTCGACGCGCGGCAGCTCGCTGGCGTCGATCGCTTGTCCGAGCGGGATTTCGTGTGTGCGGCAGGGCGCGTCGCGGGCTTCGCGCTCGACCAGGCGGTCGACCGTCATGCGCGCCATCCGCCGCCAGGTCGTGAGCTTGCCGCCGGTGATCGTGATCATGCCCGAGGAGGTCTCGTACAGCTCGGCCTTGCGCGAGATGTCGACCGACTTCTTCGGGTCCCCGGAGGAGATCAGCGGTCGCACGCCGGCGTAGGCCCCAGTCAGATCGCCGGGGCCCAGCTCGGTGGCGAAGAACTCGTTGACCGCGTCGAGCAGGTAGGAGATGTCCTCCTCGGACGGCTCGATGTGGTCGAGCGAGTCGCCGTCGTAATCGTTGTCGGTGGTGCCGACGAGCGTGTGCCCGAGCCACGGCAGCGCGAAGATCGAACGCCCACTGCCGGCTGGCACGATCGCGCCGCCGACGAGCGGCAGGTCGTCGTGTCGCAGCGTGATGTGCGTGCCGCGACTGGGCCTGATCTTCGGCAGCTCGGCCTCCAGCGCCAGCTCGTCCGGGCGCAGCTGGTCGGCCCACACGCCGGTCGCGTTGACGACGTTCGCGGCGCGCACCTCGAAAGACTCCCCGCTCTCGCGGTCGAGTACCTGCACGCCGCGCGCGAGCCCGTCGTGCTGCAGCAGCCCGGTCGCATCGAGCCGGTTGGCGCAGACCGCGCCGAAGCGCTCGGCCTCGCCCAGCACGGTCAGCACGAGCCGCGAATCGTCGGTCTGGCAGTCATAGAACAGGTAGCCGCTCGTCGGCTCGCGAGCGGCGAGCGCCGGCAACAGCTCCACCACTTCCTCGCCGGAGATCACGCGATGGCGCTCGGGGCTCCAGGACTCGGTGCCCTCGGCGCCCTCGGCGGTGGCCACGCGCTCCGCCTCCGCGCGGCGGGCGCGCCGGCCGCGCAGGCGAACGCGATCGACCGACATGACGTCATAGAGGTTCAATCCGACGCCAACCAGCCGATCGGGACGCGCGCCTTCGAAAGCCGGCACGACCAGCGGTAGCGGACGCACGAGATGCGGTGCGAGCTTGACCATCAGCTGGCGCTCCAGGAGCGCCTCGCGCACGAGCCCGAGGTCGAAGTTCTGCAGGTAGCGCAGCCCACCGTGCACGAGCTTGCTCGAACGGCTGGAGGTGCCGGAGGCGAAGTCGGCCCGCTCCAGCAAGGCGACGCTGTAGCCGCGCGAGGCGGCGTCGAGGGCCACGCCCGCGCCGGTGATGCCGCCCCCGACAACGACGACGTCGAACTCGTCGCGCGCGAGGGCCTGCAGAGCCTGGCTGCGCTCGATCATGGGCTGTGAGTCTCGCAGAGCGCCCTGAGGGCTTCAGGCCGAGAGCAACGAAGCGACCCCGCCCGCGTCGGGTACGACATGTGTGAGTCGTGCCACCTGCGCGAAAGAAGCATCGGCGGACACGAGCGCGTCGATCCCCGCGTTGAGCGCCGCAGCGGCCAGCACAGCGTCGAAGGCGCCCAGCGTCTCCTGGCGCTCGTACAACGCAAGACCGTCGAGCAGATCGCGATCGTCTGGGCGTAGCAGCGGCGAGAGCAGAGCTATGTAGTCGACCCCCATTTCGACGGCATCGACCCGTTCGCGCCGGCGCGAACGCACATGCACGAACTCCTGAATGGCCTCTACGGTCGTAGTGGCTTCCAGACGGCCCTCCGCTACAGCATCGATCAGCTCGCGGCAGGGCTCGCGGAGCGAATGCTCCTGCCCCTTGGCATACACCAAGACGGTCGTATCGAGCAGGATCATGCGCGTCGGGCGCGCAGCTCGTCCAGCTCGCGTATCAGCTGAGGCAGCTCGGGGACTGGCATGTCAGGCGCCTGCAGCAGTCGCTTGCCCGCGGCTCGCTTGCGAGCGTCAGGACTGGCCAACCCGCGGTCGATCGCCTCACGCACGATCGTCGCCACGGACACACCCCGTTCGCGGGCAGCAGCCGAAATGCGCCGATGGCGCTCGTCGTCGATAAGGATCTGAAGTCGATGCTCTAGCATGAGTATGAGCATACATTAGCATGTGTAGGTCGCCTTTCTGAAGTGGATGTCCCTCCCTACTCCGACGCGCGATGCAATTTCGGGACATCTGCTGGAACCACGTCCCAGCATGACGCCCATGCTGTGCGGACGGTGCACGCACCGTCCGTGAGGCCGCGCCGTGCGCGGCCTCTAGAGAGGGCCACATGTGGCCCTCTCCGGGCGGCACATGTGCCG
>DASXER010000013.1:0-12146 GCA_036490015.1 Solirubrobacteraceae bacterium
ACCCTTGAGCGGCTCGGCCAGCTCTTGGATTTCGGCGATCAGCTCACGCCCGCAGATGTGCGTGTAATCGGCGAGAGTCTTGTTTCCGACGGCGACTGGCTGGAGCACGCGGCGGCACGATATCTGACGCCGCGCCTGGACTCGTCGAACGTTCGGGGCGCGGAGAGCCGGTCCGCTGACTATGGTCTAGAGGATGCTCAACGGACGCCTGTACCGCGTCTCCTTCGTGCCGTTCCTGCTCGCCCTGGCGATCGCCGCCTTCTCGCTGGGCCCGCGCCCGTCCTCGCTCAGCTCCACGCTGGCGCCGGACGCCTTCGAAGGAGCGCCCGCCTTCGCGCAGCTTCAGGCGTTGGCGAAGGCCTATCCCGACCGTGCCCCAGGCAGCCCCGGCGACGACGGCTTGGCGCGCCGCGTCGAGTCCGCCTTCCGCGGTCTCGGCGGCGGCTTCCGCGTGCACGTGCGCCAGGTCAGCGCGCAGACGATCGACGGCCAGCGCACGCTGACGACCGTGATCGCCGAACGCCCGGGGTCGACGAGCGAGAGCCCCGTGCTGGTCGTCGCCCACCGCGACGCCAGCGGGCGCGGCGCGCTGGCCGAACTGTCGGGCACCGCCGCGCTGCTGGAGCTGGCGCGCGTGTTCGCCGCGCGCGAGACCAGGCGCACGATCGTGCTCGCCTCGACCAGCGGCGGCAGCGGTGGCGACGGCGGAGCGGCCGAGCTGCCGGGCGTCCTGCACGGTCCCTTCGACGGCGCGATCGTGCTCGGCGACCTCGCCGGCGCACGCATCCGGCGCCCGCTGGTCGTGCCCTACTCCGACGGCTTCGGCTCCGCGCCGCTGCAGCTGCAGCGCACGGTCGGCGACGCGATCGGCCAGGAGGCGCAGACGTCGCCGGGCGCGACGAGCGTGCTCGGCCAGTTCGCGCACTTGACGTTCCCGCTGGCGGCGGGCGAGGAGGGAGTGCTCGACGGCGGCGGCATTCCGGCCGTGCTCGTGCAGGTCGCCGGCGAAGCCGGGCCGTCCCCGTCTGAAGGAGTCAGCCAGGAACGCCTTGAACTGTTTGGTCGTGCGGTGCTCAGCTCGGTCGACGCCCTCGACACGGCGCCGGACATCTCGTCCGCGATGCAGACGGGCGTGCAGATCCAGCATCAGATCCTGCCGGAGTGGGCCGTGCGGCTGCTGACGCTGACGCTGCTGCTGCCGGCGCTGATAGCCGCCGTCGACGGCTTGGCGCGCGCGCGCCGCCGGAGGCTGGCGATCGGGCGCTGGTCCGTGTGGACGCTCAGCTGCGGGCTGCCGTTCCTCTGCTGCGCGCTGTTCTGCTACCTGCTCGGTGCGCTCGGCATCCTCGGCGCTGCGCCCTCGGTGCCCGTGCTGCCAAGCGCGATGCCGTTCGACGGCGAGGCCGTGACGGCGGTAGTGGCGGTGGCGCTCACGTTCGCGCTGTCGTGGCTGTTGTGGGCCACGCTGCTGAAGCGAGCGCACTGGCGCAAGTTGCCCGACGGCCGGGTCGCCGGCCTGCCCGTCGTGCTGCTGATCGTCGCCGTCGCGTTCGTGGTCTGGATCGGCAACCCCTACGCCGCCCTGCTGCTCGTGCCCGCCGCGCATCTGTGGCTGCTGCTGGCCGCCCCCGAGCTGCGCCCGCGGCCGCTGGTGTCGCTCGGACTGGTGCTGGTCGGGCTGTTCCCGCTGATGCTGCTGGTCGCCTTCTACACCGACCAGCTCTCGCTCGGCGCCGGGCAGGTGCCCTGGACCGCCGTGCTGCTGCTCGCCGGCGGGCACATCGGCGGTGGCTCGGCCGTGCTGTGGAGCGCCGCGCTCGGGTGCGTGGCCGCCGCCGTGCTGCTAGCTGTGTCGAGTGGTGCGGTCGCGAGCGACGAGCCGCGGCGCCGGGGCACGAGCGGCGGCGGTGGCACCGGTGTGCCGCTAAGCGAGGTCACGATCCGCGGGCCCTTGAGCTACGCCGGCCCCGGTTCGCTCGGCGGCACCGAGTCCGCGCTGAGGAGGAGTCGCGCATGAGCGCCGCCGCCGCTGCTGGTTCGTCGCCACCGCCGCTCGGTGTGCGCCGTCGCTCGCCGCTGGAGCGCGCGACGCGCGTGTTCGCCGTCGCGCTGATCGTCGTCGGCGCGCTCGCGCTCGTGGATGGTGTCGTCACGCTGGTCTGGCAGGAGCCGTTCACGGCGCTGTACGCGACCTTCAAGCAGGACAGCCTGCGCGGTGACTTGAAGACGCTGGAAGAGCGGGCGCCGACAGCTGCCGTGACGCAGCATCTGAGCACGATCTCTGGTGAGCGCAGCCGCATCTCCTACCTGGCGCGCGACTTCCAACGCCACGCCAAGCCGGGCTCGCCGGTCGGGCGCATCGTGATCGGCAAGATCGGCGCGGACTACGTCGTCGTCGACGGGACCGGCACCTCCGAACTCGAGGAGGGGCCCGGCGTGATCCGCGAAACGCACTTCCCGGGCATTCCCGGCACGACCGCGATCGCCGGGCACCGCACCACCTACCTGGCGCCCTTCCGTCACATCGACGCGCTGCGCGCGGGCGATCAGATCCAGGTCGAGATGCCGTACGCGCATTTCGTCTACACGGTCGTCGGGCACCGCGTCGTATCGCCGAGCAACGTGCGCGCGGCGGTCTCCGACGTCGGCTACACGCGCCTCGTGCTGTCCGCCTGCACGCCGCTGTTCAGCGCCGCGAAACGGCTGCTCGTGTTCGCGCGCCTGCGCCGCATCGTGCCCGTCGGCGCGTCCCGTCTACTGCTCGGCGGGGCGATCGCGAAGCCGCTCGGCAAACCGCTCGGCGGCGTGCGGCGGGGGCAGCCGCGCCCGCTAAAAGGCGTGTTCAAAGCCTTCCAGTCGAACGGGGCGCCCGCCCTCGGCTAGGAGTCTGAGCGGCGGAGCGCTCGTGTCGGAGTCCGCTGCCGCTGCCGCTGCTGTCGTTGCTGTTGCTGTTGCTGTTGCTGTTGCCGTTGCCGTTGCTGTTGCCGTTGCCGTTGCGTCGTGCACGGTGCCGATCCAGGTCAGCTCCAGCTCGCTCGGTAGCGCGTCCTTGGCGGCGGGATCGACGCACACGCACAGCTCGTAGTCTTCACCACCGCCCGCGGCCAGCTGCCAGGCAGGTACTTTCAGCTCGCGCGCGACGGCTGCCACGCCGTCGTGCAACGGAAGCGCGAGCAGATCCAGTTCGAGCTGGACGCCACTCGCGCGTGCGACGTGCGCGGCGTCCGTGGCGAGGCCATCGGACAGGTCGATCATCGCCCGCACCGCACCACCGGTGGCGCTCGCGAGCGCGCGGCCCTCCTGCAGGCGTGGCAGCGGGTGTCGAGCGCGCTCCATCAGCGCCTCGCTCGCGGCCGACCTCGGCGCTCGCCCTTCGGCCACCGCGAGCGCGGCGGCCGCCGCTCCGAGGCGCCCGGTGACCGCGACCAGGTCGCCGGGCCGCGCGCCGTCACGCCCGATCAGCTCGTGCTCGGAATCGGCCCAGCCGACGACCGTCACCGAGACGGTGAGGACGGGCGCGCGCACCACGTCGCCGCCCGCGATCGCCACCCCGCAGCGGACGGCCAGCGCGTCCATCGCGCCGACGAGCTCCAACGCCGCCGGCTCTCCGAAACCGTCGGGCACGCCCAGCAGCACGTATGCCTCGCCCGGCTCGGCGCCCATCGCCGCGAGGTCGGACAGCGCCCCCGCGAGCGCGCGGTGGCCGACCTCGGCGGGATCGGCCCAGCCCGCGCCGAGACGGAAGTGGACGCCCTCGACCATCGCGTCGAGCGACGTGACGCTGAACGCTCGCGCGCGCACGACGGCGGCGTCGTCGCCCGTGCCCCTGACGAGGCGTGGCTGTGCGCCGCGTGGGCTCTTCAGTCCCGCCGCGATGGAGTCGATCAGCGACCGCTCGGCGATGACGGCCGCTTTCTCAGCGGTGTCTGTAGACGATGCGGGCGCGGTCGAGGTCGTAGGGCGACAGCTCGCAGCGCACGCGGTCGCCAGGGAGGATGCGGATGCGGAAGCGCCGCATCTTGCCGGCGACGTGTCCGAGTACGACGTGGTCGTTGTCGAGCTTCACCCTGAACATCGCGTTCGGGAGTGCCTCGATCACCTCGCCCTCGAATTCAACCTTGTCCTCCTTGGCCACGCCGTCAACGCTACCAGCGTCAGGAAGGCGACGACGATCTCGATCGTTTAGCCGGGCGAGGCGCCGCCGGTCTGCTTGATCGTGGCTTCGTTCTCGCCGGGCCCGCTCGGCGTCGGCGCTTCGTCGGGAGGCGGTTCGCTTCCAGTGCCGCCAGGCGTGTGGCCGTGGTGGCCCTTGTGCTTGCCTTTTTCCGCTTCCGCTTCTTTGGCCGCCAGCTCCTCGCCGGTGGTCGCGAAATGCCCGTAGAAGGGCTTGTATTCGATGCCCGTGCTGTCTTCGTCGAGCGGTGCGCAGGGTTTGCCTTCGGTCACGGGGTCCATGTAGGCGTGCCAGATTTCCGCCGGCAGGTAGCCACCCTGCTGGGGCTCGCCGTGGACGTCGGTCATGGCGACGTCGTGCTTGGGGTAGCCCATCCACACGACCGTCGCGAATTCCGAGTTGTAACCGTCGAGCCACGCGTCGTACAGGTTGCTGGTGGTGCCGGTCTTGGCGGCCGTCGGGCACCCGATCGCCGAGCGGGTGGCGGTGCCGCCGAGCACGTTCTGGTGCAGGATCGAGGTCTCCTCGCCGGTGACCGGCTGGCTCAGCACGCGCACGCGATGCGGTGTCCCCCAGTTCGTGTCGACGTGACCGTCGGGGAACACGACCTTCGTGATCGCGATCGGTTCGTTGCGCAGGCCGCCGTCGGCGAGCGTCGCGTAGACGGCCGCCATTTCGAGCGGCGTGACGCCCAGCGTGAGCCCGCCGAGGGCTTCGGCGGGGAAGCTGGAGAGGTGCGTTTTGACCCCCATCTTGTAGGCCATTTCGGTGATCGTTTGCTCACCGAGGTCGGCGCCCAGCTGTGCATACACGTCGTTGTCCGATTTGAGCGTCGCCGCGACGAGGTTGATGACGCCGTTCTGCTCGCCGCCGAAGCCTTCGACTTTGTAGTGCGGTTCGATCGACAGCCAGCCTTCCTGAAGCGTGTGCGAGTCGTAGTAGGTCGAGTTCGGGTCGACGCCGCGCGAGAGCGCGTCGGCGAGGTCGATCGCCTTGAACGTCGAGCCCGGCTGGCGGTGTCCGTCGGCGGCCAGGTTGTACTGCGACTCCTCGTAGGACTCGGACTCCGCCATCGCCTCGATGTCGCCGTTGTGGGGGTCGATCGTGACGATCGCCGAAGCCGGATCTTCCGGCTCGTCCAGCACATGCGCGATCGCTTCGCGCGCCAGGTGCTGCATGTGCAGGTTGATCGTCGTGTAGACCTTCAGGCCGCCCTGCTCGACGGTCTGCTTGCCGTAGCGGCGTTCGAGCTGATCGCGCACGTATTCGAAGAAGAACTGCTCGCGCTTTTCGGTGTAGAAGTGACCGGGGTGGGTCTCCAGCGGAGCCGCCTCCGCTGCCTTGGCTTCGGCCTCGGTCACGTAGTGAAGTTCGGCCATCTTGCCCAGTACCTCGTTGCGCCGCGCGCGGGCCGCGTTCGGGTCCAGCAGCGGGTTGTATTCCGAGGGCGCCTGCGGCAGCCCGGCGAGTAGCGCCGCCTGCTCGAGGTCGAGCTTGTCGGCGGGCTTGTCGAAGAACACGCGCGAGGCCGCCTGCACGCCGACCGCCGTCTGCCCGCCGACGGTGCCGTACGGGATGCTGTTCAGGTAAGCGGTGAGGATCGAGCGCTTGCTGTGATGTTCCTCGTAGTCGAGCGCCATCTTCGCCTCTTCGATCTTCTGCTTGAGCGTGTGCTTGTCGGTGCGCATGTAGAGGTTGCGCATCAGCTGCATCGTGATCGTCGAGCCGCCCTGCAGCGCCTTGCCCCCGAGCACGTCCTTGACCGCCGCGCGGAAGATGCCGGTCAGGTCGACGCCGTTGTTCTGGTAGAAGCGCTGGTCCTCGATCGAGACCGTCGCGTCGCGCAGGTCGGGTGGAATTTCACTCCAGTTCACGGGTGAGCGCAGCACGTCGGAGTTGAAGAAGCCGAGTCGCGTGCCGTCGGAGGCGAAGACCTGCGAGGAGCCGCCCTGCACGATCGGCTTGAGCTTGCCCGGGTCGGGTGTGCCGTCGGCGATTTTCACCACATATGCCACCGCCGCGATCGCGCCGACGACTAGCACGCCGGCGATCACGGCGGCCGCCACCACCAGCAGGCGGGTGCTCGTGCTGGGGCCGCGACGGCGACGGCGTTGTCGAGCTGCTCTAGACATCTCCTTGCCTTGCGAGATTACCGTGCGATTCGCCGAAGATCGGCAGGTATGCGCCCAGCGATCTTTAGTTGTTGACCTCCGGACGTGCTCCCGGCGGTGCAGCACCGTGGAATCAACCATCTAGGCTCCCATGGGCCCGATGAACTCCGACACCGCCGAGCTGAGCAGTCCGAGCGGTTCGCGCCCGACCGCCACGATCCCGTCCGCCACGGTGGGGTTGCGTGAGCGGCTACTGGCCGACGCCGCCCAGGCGCGCGCCGCCGCGATCCGCGACAGCTGGCGTGCGTTGTGGCGGTCGCGGCTGCTCGTCCTCCTCGCGGGCGTGGGCACGATTCTGCTGTTCGGCTACGGGCCCAAGCGCGGCGCGTTCGATCCGCCGGGCGTCACACATGGCTTCGGCTGGCTCGGCAACCTGCTGGCGGCGTCGGTCGCGCGCTGGGACTCGGCCTGGTACTTGGTCATCGCGCACTACGGCTACCGCCCGGACCTAGGCTCGTTCACCGCCTCGCGCGACGCCTTCTTCCCGCTCTATCCGCTCGGTATCCGCTCGCTCTCCTGGCTCGGGCTCGCGCCGATCGTCGCCGGCGTGCTGCTGTCGCTCTGCGCTTTGGCGCTGGCGCTGTACTGGCTCCACCGCCTGACCGAGCTGGAGCTGCGCGGCTGGCGCGGTCGCGGCGGCGCCGATGGCACGAGCGCCGCGCGTCTCGCGGTGCTGCTGGTGGCCTTCGCGCCGATGGGCTTCTTCCTGTCGGCCGTGTACTCCGAGTCGCTCTACCTGATGCTTTCGGTCGGCTTGTTCTGGTTCGCCCGGCAAGGGCGCTGGCTGCAGGTGGGGCTGCTCGGCGCGCTCGCGAGCGCCACGCGCAGCACCGGTCTCGTGCTGATCCTGCCGGCGCTGTTGATCTACCTCTACGGCCCGCGCGAGGACCGCGCCCCCGACCGCCCGGCGGTGATGCGCGGCCGTCGTCCGGCGTATCGCCTGCGCGCCGACGTGCTGTGGCTCGCGCTGCTCCTGCTCGGGACGATCGTGTTCGCCGCGGCGCTGGCGCTCAGCGGCGGCGACGCGCTCGCGCCGTTTCGCTCCCAGCAGGTGTGGGGCCGGCACTTCGCTGGACCCTACGTGGGCGTCTGGGACGGACTGAAGGCGGCTTTCGAGGGCGCGCGCCAGCTGCTCTCCGCTCAGAGCCAGCACGTCTACTTCGGCGCCGCGCACGGCAGCCCGTCGGTTGCCGCCGGCCACAACCTGATGCTGATCGCCTTCCTGGCGGTCGCGCTCGTCGCACTGGTGGCGACGTTCCGCAGACTGCCGCTCGCGTACGGCGTGTACGTGCTGGCGGCGCTGGCGCTATCGCTGTCCTACCCGGTCAGCGCCGAACCGCTGATGTCGCTGCCGCGCTTCCTGCTCGTGCTGTTCCCGCTGGCGATCGCGGCCGGCGCCTGGCTCGCCGAGCATCCGCGCCTCGAGCGTCCGCTGCTGTGCGCGTCGAGCCTGCTGATGGTCGTGTTCCTGGCCCAGTTCGCGACCTGGCACTGGGTGGCGTGAGCATGGAGGGCGCCTTCGGGACACAGCCGGCGGCCGGGTCGGGAGCGGACGAGCAGCCGCTGCGCCACGAGCCGGAGGAGGGCGACCGCTCGCACTCCCCGGCCCCCGGTTGGTCGCCCTGGCTCGCGCCGATCGCGTTGATCCTCGGCCTGGCGATGGCGCTCGTCGGCGGGGCGATCGTCGACCTGCCGGCCGCGGCGCTCGGCGCGAACCTCAGCGGCAAACACTTCCCCGCCGGCCTGACGGTCGTCGACACCGTGATCCAGGACCTGGCCTTCATCGGCGGGGCCGTCTACTGCGCGAAACTCGGCGGGCGCGTCGTGCGCTCGTGGCAGTTCGGCCTGCGCGCGCCGGCGGCCGGCTGGCGCTCGGCGGCGCGCATGATCGTGCTGCTGCTGCTCGCGTTCGTGATCCTCAACGTCGTCTGGGCCGAAGCCTTCCAGCCCGAACGGGATCACGTGCTGAACGAACTCGGCAGCAACGAAGGCCAGCTGCTGTTGATCGCCAGCGCGGCGCTGACCTGCGTCGTGGCGCCGATCTGCGAGGAGTTCCTGTTCCGCGGTTTCATCTTCACGGCGCTGCGCGAATGGCGCGGCACGCTGCCCGCGGCGATCATCTCGGGGCTCGTGTTCGGCGGCGTGCACGCGGGCTCGGCGCCGGCGCTCGACCTGCTGCCGCTGGCGGCGCTGGGGTTCGGGCTGTGCCTGCTCTACCGCCACACCGGCTCGCTGTACCCGGGGATCGTGGCGCACTCGCTCAACAACTCGATCGCCTTCGCGAGCCTCGAAGGCTGGGGCTGGCAGGCTCCGGTTTTGATCGTTGCCTCGATCGCGGCGATCGCGGCGATCGTCACCGTGTGCGCGCAGGCGGGGCTGGTCGGGCCCTTGCGTCTCCCCCGCGTCGATCCCTAGGATCCCGTGACCATGAACGTGACTCGAAGGCTGTCCGTCGCGCTGTTTGCCTGCTGCTCGTTGGCTGTGTTGCCTTCAGTGGCCGCCGCCGAAGAAGCGCCGCCGGTGATCTCGCCGGCTCCGACTCCAGTGCCCGCCCTCGGTGCGCTGAAGCTGTCGATCCAGCGCGTGGGTGGCAAGCCGCTGTTCGCGCGTGTCGGTGCGAAGGTCGTCTTCCGCGGCGCCGTCACGCCGTACGTCGCCGGTCAGACCGTGCAGGTGACGTTCCTGCGCGGAGGACGCGCGCTCGGGACCGAGACGGTGCCGGTCACGCCGCTCGGCACGGGCGCGCGCGGGCAGATCAAGGCGAGCTTCTCCAGCTCCGAGGCGGGGCCGGTGAAGGCGCGCGCGGCGCATCTCTCCACACCGCAACAAGCTGCCTTCGGCGCGACCTCGAAGACGGTTCAGATCGTGCACGAGAACGTCGCCCCCGGCAGCCACGGCCAGTCCGTGCGCCTGCTGCAGCGCGAGCTGGCGGCGATGCACTACGCGACCCCCGTCAGTGGCAACTTCGACGAAGCCACCGGCCGAGCGCTGGTCGCCTACCGCAAGATGACCGGCCTCGAACGCATCCCGGCGGCTGGTCATCGCGTGTTCGAGCTGCTCGCGCGCGGCGCCGGCCATTTCCACGTGCGCTACCGCCACGATGGACGCCACGTAGAGGCCAACTTGACGAAACAGGTGTTGGCCGAGATCGAACCGGGCGGCAAGATCCATGCGATCTACACGACCAGCTCCGGCAAGCCGTCGACGCCGACCGTGATCGGGCGCTTCACCGTCTACTCGAAGACGCCCGGGACGAACAGCGAGGGCATGGTCGACTCCAACTACTTCATCCGCGGCTACGCGATCCACGGCTACGCCGAAGTGCCGACATACGCGGCCAGCCACGGCTGCCTGCGCGTGCCGATCCCGGACGCGCCGGCAATCTACGTCTGGGTGCAATACGGAACGCCCGTGGACGTCTACTTCGAAGACGGCGGCGGCAGCGCGCGGGTGCGGGGCGACGCCGGGCCGTAGTAGGCCGGGCTACACACGCACGCGCAACATGCGCGCCAGGTAGCCGAGCCCGAAGCCGTAGACGATCAGGGCGAGCAGCAGCTTGACGCCGCGCGTCGCCCATTCGCTGTCGGAGGAAGCGAGGACGCCCGCGAAGGGCGAGGTCAGGCTCGACGACGCTTCGTCGAGCGCCTTGTGAACGCTGTTCTCCTTCTTCGGCGCGCTCGGGCTGTCGTTGCCGCTCGCATTCGACGCCGTGCCGCTGGCAGTGGTGGCGCTCGTCGTCGCGGTGGCCGTCGTCGTCGTGCCCGTGCTCGTACCGACCGCGGGCCGCGCGGTGACTTCTTCGGTCTGCTGTGCGGAGGCCGATTTCGTCTGGTCGATGGCGAAGACGAAGAACGAGGCACCGACGATCAGGCAGATCACGATCGACGCCGTACGTAGAAGTCTGACGATTAGAGGGACCACAACGCTAGATTAGGAGCCGCGATGAGCAACGTGGACGAACATATGAACGACCTTCAGTCGGCACGGGAGACGCTCCTAGGCGAGCTTCGCGAGCACGCCCTGGTGATCGGCGAGGTGACGCTTACGAGCGGAGCTCGGGCTCAGTACTACGTCGACGCCAAGCGCGCGATCTTGCGTCCTGCAGGCTTCCTCGCACTCGGCGAGCTGGTCGCGGCGAGGGTGCGCGAATGGGGCGCCACGGCGGTTGGCGGCATGACGATGGGCGCCGACCCGGTCGCCTGCGCGGCGCTCGCGGCGGGCGCTGACGCCAAGGCCTTCTTCGTACGCAAGGACAGCAAGGCGCACGGCCTGCAACGACGCATCGAGGGCCCGCTGCTCGGGGCCGAGGACCGCTGCCTGATCGTCGAGGACGTGGTTACCAGCGGCGGCTCGACGCTGGCCGCGATCGAAGCGCTCGAGCAGGCCGGACATCGGATCTGCGGCGTGGTCAGCGTGCTCGACCGCCAAGCCGGCGGTGGCGCGGCGATCGAGAGCGCCGCCGGCGCGCCGTACGTCGCGCTGACGACAATCGACGAGGTTTACCCCGAGCGCCCGGACCGGGTGAGCTGAGCGCGATGGCCGGCGAGCTGCTCGAGGTCCGCGAGGCCACGCCCGCGGACGTGCCGCAACTGCTGGTGATGTTTCGCGAGCTGGCCGAGTACGAGAAACTCGAGCACCTGCTGGAGGCGGATGAGGAGCGTCTGCGGCGCGCGCTGTTCGGCGATCCGCCGGCGGCCTACGGGCTGCTCGCCGAGCTGGACGGTCGCCCGGCCGGCTACGCGATCTATTTCCACACCTTCTCGACCTTCCTGGCGATCCAGGGCATCTGGCTGGAGGACCTCTACGTCCGCCCGTCCGAGCGCAAAGCGGGCATCGGTCGGGCGCTGCTGGGGGCCGTCGCGCGCAAGCTCGCCGACGCGGGCGGCGCGCGCCTGGAATGGTCGGCGCTCGACTGGAACGAGCTGGCGCTCGGCTTCTACAAAAGCCTCGGCGCGCGCACGATGGACGAGTGGGTCACCCACCGCCTGATCGGCGAGGACCTGGAGCGGCTGGCCGCCGAGGCGCCGTCCTCCGGCCGGTAGCCTTACCGCGCGCGAGCCCTCGTAGTCCAATGGATAAGACGACCGCCTCCTAAGCGGTAGATCCAGGTTCGACTCCTGGCGGGGGCACTCGTAGAAAGGCCCTGCTAACGGGCAGGTTTAGGAGCGGCGGTCGTTCGGTGCGGGGTCGATCGACCAGGACACCGATGACCCACGGCACGAGCTGGCGTTCCACTCACAGCTCACCGACTACAGCCGAGAACTCCGCCAAGAGGGCGGCGGCGTCACACGCGCATGGACACCCGGAGCACCACCGACAAGTGGAGGCAATAAGGGAGATGCCCAGGGCGCGCGCGTCTCGGTATGGCCTCTTCCGAGTGCTTGTAATCCAAGGGTTGTCGGATGACATGGATGTCGAGGAGCGCATTCCGGGCCGAGCTGTTGCCAGCGGGTCGGCGAGCGCTTGAGCGTCCTTGCCGAGACGGTTGATCCCGATGGACGCTTGTCGTCCTAGACGAGGACGGCTGGGAGCACATCCTTCACGAGCACAAAGAGCTTGCTCCCTACCGCGAGGAGATCATGGTGACCGTCAGCTCCCCGCACCATCGTCGTCTCGACCCGCGCCCTGGACGGGAGCGTTTCTACAGCCGCGATCTTGGCCCTAGATGGTTGATTCCACGGTCCTGCACCGTCGGGAGCACGCCTGGCCTTCGCGGGCCTTTGTCCTCGGCCTCGCCCTTGCCTCCAGCAAGGCCTTCGGCACTGCGTCCGTGGCCCGCTCGACCATCCGCACCCCCGGAC